>CAJQQZ010000101.1 GCA_905480575.1 uncultured Alphaproteobacteria bacterium
TTCAACATGCTTCACGACCCGCTGGCGAAGCTCAAGGGGATGTGGCTTGCCCATAATTCACTGCTCCTCATAGTTTTATGCAATGAATCACAAATCATCCAAAAAGAAAAACGAATCTAATCAACAGCAACATGCTCTAAAACACGACAGAGAGGCTAGTCCCTTTCCTTCAGCAGTCGTGATTTTTGGCGCTGCCAATCACGATCTTTTTCAGCCTGGCGTTTGTCGGCTTTCTTCTTGCCTTTGGCAATGCCAAGCTCCAACTTCACCAGACCTCGTTCATTGAAGTAAAGCGAAATTGGCACCAAGGTGGCACCTTGTCTTTGACGCAAAGAAAAGAGCCTCGCCAAGTCTTTTTTACTAAGAAGAAGCTTCCTGGGGCGTTTGGGCGGATGGTTAAACCTGCTAGCCGGAGCGTACTCTGGAATTTGAGCATTGATGAGATACAACTCACCATCCTTTTCCGTGGCGTAAGATTCAGCAATCGATGCACGACCTAAACGAAGCGACTTGACCTCGGTTCCAACCAGGACGACCCCCACCTCGAGTGTGTCATCTATCTGGTAGTCGTGCCGCGCTTTTCGATTTTGAACAATGATTTTCCGAGCCATAAAATGCTCTAGTTTGACAATCCGGCAATACGCATAGCCGTATCAACCTGAGCGCGAGCAACCTCGTGTGTGTTAACCAACGGGAGGCGTAATTCTTCTTCAATTAAGCCCAATTTGGCGACGGCGTATTTCACTGGACCAGGGCTGGTATCACAGAACAAGGCTTGATGAAGTGGCATCAAACGATCATTGATTTCTTGTGCTGTCGCAAGATCACCCTCCATCCAAGCTTCATGGAATTCAGAACAAAGCTTAGGAGCAGCGTTCCCTGTTACAGAAATACACCCATGGCCACCTTGTGCCATAAACGCCAGAATGGTTCCGTCTTCCCCAGATAGCTGACAAAAATCCGGGCTCGTCGCCAGGCGTGTCGCTACAGGCCGAACCAAATCCGCTGTGGCATCTTTAATGCCAACGATGTTTTTTAACTTCGCAAGTCTGGCCACAGTTTCAACTGAAATATCGACAATCGTACGGCCAGGTACGTTGTATAGTACCAAGGGCAAATCTGCTGAATCGTGAATGGCTTTGAAATGTTGATAAAGCCCTTCCTGATTTGGTTTGTTGTAGTAAGGAGCAACAACTAAACCTGCATCCGCGCCGGCCTCTTTCGCGAACTTAAACAAGCCAATGGCTTCTTCAGTTGAATTTGATCCGCAGCCGGCAATCACTGGAACACGTTTTGCGGCAACTTCAATACAGATCTCGACAACACGGCGATGTTCTTCATGGCTAAGCGTTGGTGTTTCACCTGTTGTCCCCACAGGCACGAGGCCATGAGTTCCTTGTTCAATCTGCCAGTTCACAAAATTTGCAAAAGCTTTTTCATCGACTTTCCCATCTTTAAAAGGCGTTATCAGTGCGACAATCGATCCTTTGAACAGTGGGTTAGACATGGGCTTTCCTTATTTATGACAAATTGTTGAAGTGGATAGGATTTATAGAACTTTATCGCTATTAATCCAGACAAATCAGACTTGAGCCTGGACGTTGATTATCAAACAAGCGTAATTTAACAACAGGCAAAGTCATATGAAGAAGAACTGCTCAAAATGTGGCATAATTGGATCTCAAAAATCGCAATAGTAACGGACTTTCTAAGAACGTTGCCCACCAGGCTGCTCATCGTAGTGGCTGCCGTGATTGCCGTTCTTTTTGCTCTTTCTTTGTGGTTGGTGATGTCAGGGGAAGAAAAGTTTCCTGGCGCTCTCAAAAAAGCCGATCAGGAAATCTACGGCGAAGCCTTTGCACTCGCTAAATCAGGTAAGTTTGACCAGGCTTTCTCATTAGCAGAGGACGCCGACGACCAAAACCTGAGCAAAGTTCTGCTATGGTATTCTTTCCAAAGAGAAGACAGGAAACAAAACCAACAAACAATCGCGTCTTTCTATGCTGAAAACAGCCATTGGCCTCGCTCGATTACTGGTGGTGGCTCGGCGGTTAAAAACCGTCCGCACATCTACAGTGCCGACCCAAACCAACCACCCAAAATTTCAACCGCATTAAAAGAACTTAAAAACAATCGCAAGAAAGGCTTTGAAGCTGACACTCGTCTTAAAGCACGGGATCTTTGGAGTAATAGTCGATTTGCCTCCAGCCCAAGAGACGAGCGACGCTTCTTGGCAGCATTCAGCAAACTGTTAGATGAAAACAGTCATCTTGCTAGAGCTAGCGATTTTTACTGGCGCGGCATCTATGACCGAGGCGACGGTCTACGCCCGCGCCTTTCCAATGCTTCAAAAAAGTTTCTGAACGTTTGGAGGGACTATAAGAACAAACAAAGATCTCTTGTGAGTGCCAAAAAAGAGGTCGGTGCAAAGTTTTCCGATCACCCCGTATTCCTGATTCCAACAATTCTAGAGCAAGATCGGGTCGGTGATGCTGAGAGTGCGAGAACAAACTTCGCAAAATTAGACCCAAAGAAAATCCCTCCCTCACAGTTGTGGAGAACCAGGCATATTTTGGCACGACAAGCGTTAAGAGACGATTTGGTAAAGACAGCTTATGAAATTGCATCAGAACACGAATTGGCACCATCCAAAGACTTCTACGAAGCTGAATGGCTCTCTGGCTGGATAGCTTTGTCAAAGATGAAAAATCCTGAAATCGCTGCACAGCATTTTAGGCGGGCGTTGAGAGAAGCAGGACCAGGGTGGGAAAGCGCACGCGCTTATTATTGGTTAGGCAGAGTGCGTGAAGGAACCGGTGAACTTAAATCAGCGCACGCAAACTACAACGAATGCGCAAAAGACGCCCTAACCTTCTACGGTCAGTTGTGCTTAGAGAGAACGGAAAAACCATTCTCGTCAGTCAACTTAGATGTGACTAGAACTGAGCCCCAAAATCTAGGTGAGATCGAGAACAATGAACTCTATCTCATTTCTCGCCAACTGCTTCAGATCAAGCAAGAGCGCCTAGCCCAACCTTTCTTGAAGCGCGTCGCAGAGATTTCTCAGAACTACGATACCTTCATTGCAGCTGGAAAAAAGGTTCAGGAGCTAGGCTATGGTCGGATGTCCATTTTGCTTGGCAAGAGCCTTAGTTGGCCAAACGGCCCTGCCCTGCCCCTACTTTACCCCACCTTGCCGTTTGAATTGCCAGACACGGCAAAGCAACACCCCGCGCTTGTTCATGCCATTGTCCGTCAAGAAAGCAGCTTCAATGAAACTGCCGTCAGTCCAAAAGACGCCCGAGGATTGATGCAGTTGTTGCCAGAAACTGCAAAGCGAATGGCCAAGAAAGAAAGTGTTCCCTATGAAGAAGACAAATTGACTTCAGATCCGAGCTTCAACGTCCGGCTTGGCGGACGCTATTTGAGGGATTCTTTAGAGGTCTACAACAACTCCTTACTGCTCGTGCTCAGTGCGTACAACGCCGGTCATGGACGCGCCAAATCCTGGCGCAAGACGTTTGGCAATCCAAATGACCCTCACAAAGACGTCCTAGATTGGGCTGAATCTATCCCGTTTCGTGAGACACGCCTTTATGTTCAGAAGGTTATTGCGAGTTACGGCATTTACAAAGCCCTGTTGGAAGGCAAAGACCAGGTGCCACAACCGACATCTGCTATGATAGGAAACTTCTAGATGACTTCGCCTGTTACCATTGCCGACATTAAAACAGCAGCTGAGACCATCTCATCTCATGCGGTTAGAACACCACTCCTTGAACCATCGGTTCTGTCCCAAGACCTAGGCGGTCGTGTCTTACTGAAGCCAGAAACGTTGCAGAGGACAGGGACCTTCAAGTTTAGAGGCGCTTTCAACACGATCATGAGCCTCACCCCTGAACAAAGGGCCAGGGGAGTGATTGCTTGGTCATCCGGTAACCACGCGCAAGGGGTCGCCGCAGCAGCCCAGATCGTCGGTATTCCAGCAACGATCATAATGCCAGCCGATGCGCCCGAAATCAAACGCAGGAACACTGAGAGTTATGGCGCCAAAATCGTTCCCTATGACCGTGTGAGGGAAGACAGAAAAGCTATTGCTATGGCTTTGATGGAAGAAACAGGTTGCGCGCTTGTTCCACCCTATGACCACCCCGACGTTATTGCAGGACAAGGAACTTGTGGGCTAGAAATTGTTCAAGATCTAAAGGCCAAAAGCCTGACTCCTGACCAAATTCTCATCTGTTGTGGTGGCGGCGGTTTGTCCGCTGGTGTTTCGACAGCGATCAAATCAGCATTCCCAAACTGCAGAACACTGACAGTGGAACCAGAGGGCTACGACGATACCAAGCGCTCTCTTGTCAGTGGACGGAGGGAAATCGCAGACATCAACAAGCCGTCACTTTGTGACGCTCTCCTTTCTCCTCAACCAGGAGAGCTCACTTTCTCAATCAACAAAAACACGATTGATGAAGGCCTATCTGTCACTGAAGACGAGGTCCTCGCCGCAATGCGCTACGGGTTTGAAAAACTCAAGTTGGTCATTGAACCCGGCGGTTCCGTTTGTTTAGCCGCGGCATTGGCGGGAAAAATAGACTGCAAAGACAAAACAACCGTGTTGATTTTGTCAGGAGGAAACGTTGACCCGGCAGTGTTTGCACGGGCCATCAGCTCTTAGAGCAGCGACGTCTTTGTGACCATAAAGACATTTCAGTCAGATTAATCGTTCTTGGGAGCAGCTGTCTTCTTAGATTTAGAAGCTCCAGGCATGGAAGAGCTGTCGACGCGGCGTACAGCACCCTCAAGAAACGCACCGTTCTCGATGGCCAAATCCCGGTGAATCACGTCGCCCTCAACATGTGCCGTTTTGGTAAGGATAACCTTGTCAGCTTGTACTTCCCCAGAAACTTTACCAGAAATCCTGACGGTATCGGCGCGGACAACACCTTTTACGTTTGCGGTTTCACCAACCGTTAAAGAGTTCGTTTCGATGTCGCCTTCGATCAGGCCATCGATCTGCATGTCACCATCGCAAAAGAGATTTCCAACAATCTTTAGGTCGGAACTAATGATGGACGGAACGCCGGAAGGTGTTTTTGACACTGATTTGGGAGCCTGAGGTGGTGGTGGAAGATCTGGCTTTGAAGCAGTTGAGCCAACGGATTTAGAATCGTTTTTCTTACTGAACATATTTAGCTGCTCTTATGAACTTTAATGGATTTCTTCTCGTGCCATTGACACGAATTTCATAATGAAGGTGAGGACCAGTGGAACGACCAGTATTGCCGAGCGTGCCAATCTTCTGGTTCAGTTTCACACGGTCACCAACGGACACGTAAATCTTGTTGAGGTGGGCATAGCGGGTAATAATTCCCCAACCATGGTTTATTTCGATGAACTTCCCAAAACTTCCTTTTCGTCCCGCATAGATCACTCGACCAGCGGCGGGTGCTCTAATTTTTGCTCCGATAGGACCAGCGAAATCAATGCCGTAGTGCATAGAACGCTTTTTGTTGATTGGGTCTTTACGCGTCCCAAATCTGGACGTTAGACGAAGGCCGCTCGTTGGATTAGCAAGAGGCGTCGCCAGCACTCTTGGTTCCATAACTGACATTTTGTGCAGGTTCATGAGGATGTCACGGCGGTATGACCACAGTTCATCTATATCGAAGTGCGATTCTTCGTTTAGAACGGGTTCTTCGAATTCAAAGCTCTCGTCATTTGGAATGAAAGGTCCACCGGAAGCCCCAGGAGGTGCTAGATCAATATCATCTGGTTTCGTTTTCTCGGCTTGGCTTCTCAGACCAGAAATAGACAGTCCAGCAGCATTAAGTGCTTCCTCATACGATTCAACTTTATCTGCTGTTTCTCGCCTCAAACCGGTAATAATAGATTTGTGAACTTCATATCCAACAGTGGCGGATGATTCCAGAGTCTCTACCTGTCTCGCCAATTTGATATTGGCAGTCTCAACATCTGCTTTCTCTTCAACTAAGTCATCAATACGAAGCTGAAGAACATAAACCATCTCCTCAAGCTTGGAGAGCTCTTCGCTTTCCCCAGCAGATCCATCGTAAAGCATCGCTTTTGTATCGGCCAACGCAGCCTCAGCAACTGACAGCCTGGCTTGCGAGGAGTTAAGCTGCGCAACGGCAGCCACTTTCTGGGATTTGAAGGTATCATTTTCCAATCTCAATCTCGAAAGTTCCTTCTGCAAGGCCCCTATCGTCGCATCTTTTTCTGAAAAGCGAAATTCTGAATTGGCTGACGGTGCCTCGATTGACACCTCTTCGATAGGTTCTTCATTCTCTCTTGGCGTCAGTGACGATGAAGCCGTTCTTAAACTTGGGGCCTGCTTTGAAACTTTCGGTGCAGCACCATGATCATCCTTCATGTCTTTCAACAGAGCGAGAACAGCTTTTGTGCTCTCGCGATTACTACGCACATTCTCTGATTTAATTTTAGCCAGGAACGTTTCTTTGTTCTCAAGAGCCTCTTCCAACTGCTGATAGAAAGAAACGTTGAGATTCATTTGCGAAAGGGCTGTGCCAAGAAGTTCATTGCCACCAGAAATGTGCGCTAACAATCGATCAATCTCGCTGTTTTGATGAACGATCAGACCCTGTTGGCTCTTGATTTTTGGCTGGCTATAGAACGTTGTCATGGATGCATAAGCAGTCCACATCACAGCCACAAAAATCATGGTCACAGACGTAATCTGCAACCACGACGGCAATGAGAAAGCTTTGACGGAGTCATTCGATCTGAAGATCAATTGGCGTGGCGCGAACATTCGCTCAAAAAACCAACCAAAAGAATCTTTAACCCCGCCCTTTGAATCTGTACCGTCCCCCCTGAATGTTGAACGGTCCTGCCCTGGAGTATTCATTTGATTTGTATCAAATTCTAAAAAATTATTACTTGGCCGCACTTTCTTTTAATCAAACCAATAGTGCAACAATATTCATCAAATAATTCCAAATAATAGTTCCAATTCTATAGTTTCCGATTCTGAGAATCCTGGTTTTTAGTTGTAATACCATTAACGGATTCGTGAACAACAATCAGTTGCACTTGAATTGCTGCTGATTACAACGGCACAATAGATATAACTCAAGGCTGATTCTTTAATGATGCTTACATTTCGCCAATTCAAACTCGTTCTTACAACCCTTATTCAATTCAGCCTGTCGCTGATTGCTTTTCAAGCCGTCGCGTCTGAATTTGAGCGTTTCGCCCAACACAACAACGAAGCAGAGGCCGTCATTAATCACGATGATTGGGACGAATTCCTGAAGAAATATGTTTACAGAGCAACGAATGGCGTGAATTTTGTAGATTACGAAACTGCAAAAGCTGAATCACTTCCAGCCTTGAACAACTATCTCGAAACACTTTCCCACTTGGACGTCACTAAGTACCATCAATCGGTTCAAATGGCCTATTGGATCAATCTCTATAACGCTTTGACTGTTAGAACGGTTTTAGATGCATACCCTGTGGATTCAATTAAGGAAATCGATGGTGGCTTCTTCAATCGGGGTCCGTGGAAAGACAAACGCATCAAGGTAATGGACATCGACCTCAGTTTAGACGATATCGAGCACGAGATATTGAGAACCTATCACAAAGACCCACGCATCCACTATGCCGTCAATTGTGCATCCATCGGTTGTCCTGACTTAGCTGACAAAGCTTACAGAGCAGAGAGCCTCGACGAACAACTCACAAACAGCGCGATTGCCTTCATCAACCACCCACGCGGTGTCGACGTTGACCAAAGCGAGCTGTACTTGTCGTCTATCTTCGATTGGTATGCAGGAGATTTCGGGGGAAATGACGACGCAATCATTGGCCATTTACAGCTTTATGCACAGCCAGAATTGAAGCTGAAGTTGGATGCGGTGACAAGCATAGCCGATTATGACTATGATTGGCAATTGAATGGTCGTTAGGGCAACTTACCCTGTTCTTTAACTGAATTAGTTCCGACTTAATCTGACATAGTAGTCCTTCCAGCTAGCTGGAAGGACTACGTTCGGCTCTTGAAGGAGCCAGCCGTTTCCGGTTTTGATGTAGGTGCAAACCAAAAACATCAAACAAAGGAAACTA
>CAJQQZ010000102.1 GCA_905480575.1 uncultured Alphaproteobacteria bacterium
CTGAGAAGAATTGGAGCAAGAACTTTTACCGAAGTCTTCAAGGCAATTGGAGATATCTGCTACATGTTCGAACCAGATGAATGTTTCAACTATTTCAAAGCCGCTGGATATCAATCAAATTAAAACCGAAATGCTTTAGCGACCTGAAATAATACCGATTTCGTGATGTTCAACACATTTTCCCAGACGATCCAGGGTTAGGTTAGAGCCATAACCCAGCGAAAAGGAACCAAGCCATGACATCCCGTAATCAAACAGCACACGTCGCCGCCATCGCATTTGCCGTCGTAGCGACGGTCGCGACCATCACCGCCTCCAGCACTTCTGAAGCCAGAGAAATCACCAGCAAAACCACAACAAGTAAATCTATCAAAGGGATCACAGCATCCGGTGGCCGCAACACTATCTGAGGCTTTTTGCAGGCCGCAAGAATGAGGCCCGCTAACCCCTTTTCCACTCCGTCACGCCGCCGGACTTGTCTTCCAGAACAATGCCCATAGACGTCAGTTGGTCACGCACCTGGTCAGCCGTGGCAAAATCTTTGTCAGCTTTGGCTTGCTTGCGCTTTTCGATCAGGGCCTCAATCTCTGCGTTTTCGTCATCAGAGACTTCGCCTTTGAACCAAGATTCTGAATCCTGTTGCAACAAGCCCAACATGGTCGCTGAGGCTTTCAAGTCAGCGGGACGGTCTGTCAACTCGTGCAAGATTGCAATGGCTTGCGGTGTGTTGAGATCGTCAGAAAGCGCTGCGATGACACGTTCGTCAACTTCGCCGGCTTCAGGATCACCGGACTCTTTCAGGAAACCATACCAGCGGTCTAACTGAGCCTTCATCTCACGCATCTTATCGCGGCTGAAATCAAGCGGCTGGCGATAGTGCGCCGACAGCAGGGAGAAACGAATGACCTCACCACCCCAGCCTTCGTCACGCAGCTGCTTAACGGTGAAGAAGTTGCCCAGTGACTTGGACATCTTCTCACCTTCAACCGTCAGATAACCATTGTGCATCCAATGACGCGCCATGACTTCGGTGCCGTTTGCACAGCAGGATTGTGCGATCTCGTTTTCGTGGTGCGGGAAGATCAGGTCTAGGCCGCCACCGTGAATGTCGAAGGTCTCGCCCAAGCAGGACTTGGACATCGCGGAGCACTCAATGTGCCAACCAGGACGCCCCCTGCCCCAAGGGCTTGGCCAACCGGGCTGCTCATCAGTTGATGGCTTCCATAGGACAAAATCACCAGGATCACGTTTATAAGGAGCGACCTCTACTCTCGCACCTGCGCGCATGTCATCCAACGAGCGTTTCGAGAGCTTACCGTACTTCTCATAGCTATGGATATCGAAGAGTGCGTGACCTTCAGCAGCATAGGCAAAACCACCTTCGATCAGCTCTTCAATCATCGCGACCATGGGCTCAACATATTCGGTACAACGGGGCTCATGATCAGGTGCTGCAACATTCAGGGCGTCGAGATCGTCATGGAAAGCCGCAATGGTACGGTCCGTGATGACATCAATCGTGGTCTCGGTTGCAATCGCTTGGTTGATGATCTTATCATCGATATCGGTGATGTTACGCGCATAGACAACGGCGTCTTGCCCGTATTTGTGTCTCAACAAACGGTTCAGGCTGTCAAACACCACCATGGGACGGAAGTTACCGATGTGCGCGTAGTCATAGACGGTGGGACCGCAAACATACATACGCACACGGCTGGGATCTTCGGGAACGAAGTCTTCGACCTTGCGGGTGAGCGTATTGTAAAATTTCACAGTCCTTATCCTCTTAGTCTGTTCAAAACTCTGTCACGGCCAATGAGCTTCAGCAGTGACGCCATTTCGGGACCTTTGTTCTGGCCTGTTAATGCCAGTCTCAGCGGCATAAACAAGTCTTTACCTTTGCGGCCAGTTGCCTCTCTTACAGCACAGGTCCAGGCTTTCCATGTGCCGTCTTCGATGTCGCCTTCGGGCAGAAGGTCAGCCGCTTGCTTGGCGAACTCCGCATCCTCGATAACGGGATCAATCCTACCGCCAACAATGCGTTGCCACTGAGAGATATCGTCCAGCTCGTTGATGTTTTCACGGAAAGCCAGCCAGAATTCCTCATCACAATCTAAGCGATCCTTCACCCGTTCAAAGGGCGAGATGTGCAACAAAGACGTATTGAGATGCTTGAGTTCATCAACCGACATGCGAGGGGCCGCGCGACCAAAGCCGCCAACTTCAAAACCATCGATGATCTTCTGGAGCTCCAGCTCTGCTTGTGGCGCTTCTGATGTGCCAAGTTTCGCTAAATAAGTGATGATAGCTAATGGCTCGAGCTTCTCTTCACGAAGCCCTTCCAGGCTCATGGCATCGGCTGTACGCTTGGACAGCTTATTACCTTCCGCATCTAACACCAGTGAGATGTGTGCGAAACGCGGCACCGCGCCACCCAAAGCCTCAAACAGCTGAACCTGTGCCGCTGTGTTGGTCACATGATCTTCGCCACGAATGATGTCGGTCATCTCTAACTCGATATCATCCACAACGGACGACAAAGTATAAAGCGGGCGACCATCTTCGCGCAGTAGGACTGGATCAGAGATGTTCTCCGCTTCGAAATGAACCGGACCACGGGCCATGTCTTCCCATTCAATCGAGCCTGGCAGCAGCTTGAAACGCCAGTGTGGCTGGCGACCTTCGGCGTCAAACTTGGCTTTCTGCTCATCCGTCAATTTCAAAGCACCACGGTCATAGATCGGCGGCTTGCCGCGTTGCAGCAAGGATTTACGCATCAAGCCCAATTCTTCGGGGCTTTCATAACAGGGATACAAACGACCATCTTCGATGAGCTTTTGCTTAGCCATTTCATAACGATCATAGCGGTCGGACTGGCGGGCATAACAATCCCAGTCTAAACCCAACCAAGTCATATCTTCCTTGATGCCTGCTGCGAAGGCTTCTGTCGAACGCTCGTCATCAGTATCATCCATGCGCAGCATGAACTCACCACCTTGGGCGCGGGCGTGCAACCAGTTGGCCACTGCCATACGCGCGTTACCAAGATGCAGCTTACCAGTTGGACTGGGAGCAAAACGGACTCTCATGTCATGCTTTCTAATCTATTAACCGCCAAAGCGATTGGTAATGGGATAACGACGATCACGGCCAAAGGCACGTCTGGAGAGACGCACGGCAGGAGCCGCTTGGCGACGTTTGTATTCCGCTATATGCAACAAACGCCAGACTCGATCAACCGTTGCCTGCTCATGGCCTTCAGTCACGAGATCAGCGCGAGACTTCTCGTCTTCAATGAGGCCCGTCAGGATCGCATCCAAAACATCGTAAGGCGGCAGAGAGTCTTCGTCTTTTTGATCCGGGCGAAGCTCAGCACTCGGTGGTTTGGTGATGATCCGCTCCGGCACCACTTCGCCTTCTGGACCGAGCGCGATAGCAGGCTTATGCTGGTTGCGCCATCGGCACATCTCAAAGACCCGTGTCTTGTACATATCGCCAATGGCGTTGTAGCCTCCACACATGTCACCATAAAGCGTGGCATAGCCGACCGCGATCTCGGACTTATTGCCAGTGGTCAGCAGCATGGAGCCAAACTTGTTCGACATGGACATGAGGATGTTACCGCGGGTACGGGCCTGGATGTTCTCTTCCGTCAGGTCTTTGTCTCGTCCCTCAAACAGTGGCCCAAGCATAGAGTCAAAGGCTTCCATAGCCGGGCCGATGTTGACCTCATCCAAGCGAATGCCCAACAGTTCAGCAGCGTGGGCCGCATCTTCCAATGACTCCTTCGAGGTATAAGGAGACGGCATCATAAGGGCATGAACAGCGTCCGCTCCTAGAGCATCAACGGCAACCGCTGCTGTGATAGCCGAATCAATACCACCTGACAAACCGAGTACAACAGACTTGAAACCGTTCTTTGTGACATAGTCCCTTAAGGCTAAAACCATAGCAGCATAGTCGGACTCATAGTTCTCTAGCGGAGCTTCAACAGCCGTGGTTTCACAAGTCCAGCCTTCAGGACCATCAACCCAATCCGTAACTTGCAGTCCTTCCTGGAACATCGGCATCTGAACCTTCAGCGCCGCATCTGCATTCAACACGAAGGAGCCACCATCGAAGACCAGCTCGTCTTGTCCGCCAACCTGGTTCACAAAAATGAACGGCTGCTCTGTCTCTGTGACCCGCGCGACAATCTTCTGGATGCGGACATCTTGTTTGCCAAGTTCATAGGGTGA
Source organism: uncultured Alphaproteobacteria bacterium (assembly GCA_905480575.1). Classification (GTDB taxonomy): domain Bacteria; phylum Pseudomonadota; class Alphaproteobacteria; order UBA7985; family CAJQQZ01; genus CAJQQZ01. The sequence goes on from CAJQQZ010000102.1 coordinate 4,239, forward strand.
GCCGTTGATCGCGATCAGGATTTCAGAGCCGGACTCATCCAAACACTCTGCGACGTCTTCATGCCAGGAATCTTCGCAGACCATGACACCTAATCGGGCACCTCTAAACGACATCGGGCCGCATAGAGAACCCGGCGTAAACACCCGGTAGTCATCAAAGACAGAGGTATTGGGCAGCAGGATCTTATGCTTGGTCGAGCGGATCTCACCATCTTCTAGCAACAAAGCCGAATTGAAAAGTTTGCCATGGTTATCTGAAAAGCGCTTGTCTTCGATCTGGCTAGACATCTCGCCCGCTGGCTCGTCGATCCAAGGCGCACCTATGATCATAGCCGTCTTGTTACCGGCGGTCTCTCTGGCTAGTTCCTCTGCCTTGGCGCGAACCTGGTCAACAAAAGCTGGCCGCAGTGCCAAGTCATCAATGACGTAACCTGCCAGACACATCTCGTGGAAAACAACCAGGTCACAGTCAGCTTGCAGGGCTTCCTGGTACTTTGCACGGATCTTGTCGGCATTGCCATTGATGTCACCACCCGTCACATTGATCTGGGCGATGGCTATTCTCAGATTTTTTGCCATTTACAGGGCTACTTTCGGAACAGGAACTCGCGGCCCACTTTTACCCTTGCTTGGCCATCATATTCAATGATGTCCGCTGTCGCATAGGTCTCTGACCACTTAGCCGGTATGTAAGACCCCGTGCCGATGATATCAACCGGAGCCTCGGCTTCGGCCATGATTTTGCACTTGGCCGGGCTGAAACCGGAAGAACCAACAATTTTGACCTTCTTAAAACCCGCTTTATCCAGTGCATCGCGCATGAAGTAGAAAGCAGCCGCAGAAGTCCCCGCCCCTACCAAATAGGCCAATTCCGCATCACTGCGATAGCCACGGATTGAGTGCGGAATCTTTTCTTCCAAAACAGCATAGGACACCGACGGGTCGAGGCCTTCAATAAAGCGACTGCCTGGCGTATCAATGCGGATTGAGATCTCACCCTTCTTGGCACGCTCTGGAAAGCGTTCACAAACTGCAATTGAATCGGTGACTTCTTGCGCAAAGTAGTCAACCAGTACCGTCATCGGGTCACCAGGAAAGGCTTCATCAAACATTTCTGCCGCACGAACCGTGGAACCAGCATACCCAATGAAAGCGTGGGGCATGGTACCAAGACCGCCGGGCTTGTCAAAGAAATGAGCGGTAGCATCCGTAGCGTTGCCAATGAAACCAATCGCCCCAGCCTTCCGCTTGGCGCGGTCGGACCCGACACGGGCGGCGTAGGCCATTGTCTCTGCCATCTCACGACCGGCGCAATGACGGGCATCCATCGCCAAGAAACCGACATTTGGCAGGTCAGCACACATGGTGGAAGCGTTGTAGGCCGCCACACAGGCAGGGCCCAGCTTCATTAACATTTGGGTTTCCAGATCAACCAAGCCATGCAGTGGCCCCGTCAGATAAAAGATCGGCTCACCGGCACCAACCCACTTGCCTTCCGGGTACTGCAGATCAATATCAATCTTGAAGCCCCGTTCTTTGGCCATTGATTTCAGCCAATCAATCGCCAACCTGGGCGCACAAACAACAGGTCGGCGCATGAAAACGGCATAAGTGACCGGCACGTCACCGAACTTGCCAACGGCTTCTTTCGTACGCTTGAAATAGTGGTCAGTCCAAGACGAAACGTCTTGATCGTTTGCTTCTTGGGTCAGAAGCTTGCCGTTGCTTGGTTTGAATGTCTTCGCCATTGCTTTGATCGCTTAGGATGGTTTTACTCGTCGACTGAATAAAACAATGTGCCAAATTCAGTTGCTTCCCCGGACGAACTAAGTGAGACCCGGGATCTCGTAGCATTGTGTTCTCTTGGATAAACCCCCGGATAAGCCGTTCTGACTTTCCGGGGAGTTCTGCGTTTGAATACTAGAGGTCTACTCAGCCGCAGCCTTCTTGCCATTGGCGTCACGATCAGACTTGAGTTGTTCTGCCAAAAGGAAAGCCAGCTCAACGGATTGAGACGCATTCAGGCGTGGGTCGCAATGTGTGTGATAGCGGTCGCCGAGGTCTTCGTCGCCAATTGCCTGCGCACCACCTATGCACTCCGTCACGTCTTTACCTGTCATCTCAATGTGAATACCACCGGGGTGTGTGCCCTCAGCCGCGTGAACATCAAAGAAGCCGTCGACCTCTTTCAAGATACGATCAAAGGCGCGAGTTTTATAGCCAGATGAGGCCTTATGCGTATTGCCATGCATCGGATCGCAAGACCAAACAACCTTGGCACCTTCATCACGAACACGACGAACGAGAGGTGGCAGATGCTCATGCACTTTGTCATGCGCCATACGCGCGATCAGTGTGATACGACCGGCTTCATTTTCTGGGTTCAGTCTATCGATCAGTTTCATCAGGTCGTCAGGGTTGGACGTAGGTCCACACTTGACGCCGATTGGGTTATCAACGCCCCGCAAGAATTCAACATGAGCACCATCTATCTGGCGTGTTCTATCACCGATCCATAGCATATGCGCAGAACAGTCGTAGTATTTGCCACTCAAGCTATCGACGCGTGTCAAAGCTTCCTCATAGGTCAATAGCAAGGCTTCGTGTGAAGTATAGAACTCAGTCTCCTTCACCTGGTTGACGCTGTCACCATCGATGCCACAAGCACGCATGAAGGCCAAAGACTCTTCGATACGGGCCGCAAGTTCCTGGTAGCGAGCACTCGCTGCACTATCACCAACAAAATCCAAGTTCCATTTGTGAATCTGGTTTAGGTCGGCGAAACCACCCTGCGCAAAGGCGCGTAACAAGTTTAGATTGGCAGTTGCTTGGTTGTAGGCATCCAGCATGCGCTCTGGGTTTGGCACCCTTGAGGCCTCGGTGAACTCGATATCGTTGATGATGTCGCCACGGTAGGACGGCAACTCAACACCATCGATTGTCTCCGTATCCGCCGAGCGTGGCTTGGCGAATTGGCCAGCCATACGACCGACCTTCACGATTGGCACAGCCGCACCGTATGTGAGCACAACTGACATCTGCAACATAACCTTGAACGTATCGCGGATCATGTCAGCGTTAAACTCTGCGAAGGCCTCTGCACAATCGCCACCTTGCAACAAGAAAGCTTTGCCTTCAGAGGCAGCAGCCAATCGCTCTTTCAGGCGGCGAACTTCCCCTGCAAATACCAACGGTGGGTTGGATGCAAGTTTGCGCTCAACAGCCTCAAGCTTTTCCTGTGAAGGATAGGTTGGGACTTGGAGAATAGGTTTCGACCGCCAAGAGGACGGTGACCAGTTGTTATTCATCGAAAGGACCTTAGAGTTTTCTGATAAGAGTTTAAAATCAATTAAGTATGGGCTTCTTATACAAAGCCCCGGTGCAACTGCAAAGGAAAGTTGAATCCGAATCCTCTTTGACTCGAAAATATGCCAGCAAAAGGATGGAAAACGATGTGGTTCAAAGGGTTAGGCAGACAATTGCATACCTTGAACGCCGCCCTGAGTTTGAGGAGCAAATAAACTAATGGAACCAAGGAAATAGAGCTATGGTTGATTTCTTTATTCTGAAGGGATACCTTTTCTGGCAGCCCACCTAATCCTCAGCCATCGTTTAGCTACTGACGCCAGAAAGAAATTCGGAATGTACAGAAACCCCTCAACTACTCCAGTGCCACAACGATTGCTGTCGCCTCGCCGTTGAGGGGCCGTGCACCGTGTCCCTTGCCGCTGGTATCTTCCATCAGTAACGCCTCCCCAGCGCGGAAGATTCGTCTATCTCCCTGACTTGTCCAACCTTCAACCTCGCCGGTCAGAACAATGAAAAGCTGCCGTCTTGGTGTCGGGTGTGCAGCATCGTGCCAATCCGCTGGGAATCTGAACCATGAAACCCGAGTGGCACTTTGAGATTCTGAGAGATGAACAGCTGGTGCAGGCGGCGCATATTGGACCTCATTCATCGGTATTTCTTTGTCTTCGAAATGGCTCTCACCATTTTCGTCTGCGAACAACCATGTACAACTCATTGATTGAACCATCATTCCGTCCTTTTAAAATTCGCTGAAAACTCTGAATCTTGCGCGATCACGTTGAACTTCCTTCTTTGTTACTCAGGAGATAACGAGGCTACGCTCCTTCACAAATTCACCGTCCAGAACAATTGCTATTCTAAAAGAGTGAATCATATCGCCATTTACCGCCACTCTCGGCACCTTTTTACTCCACGACACTCAAAGTGGACGCCAGGTCAAAGCTAATCCGCCGGTGCGGGAGGTGGCGGTAGCACCGGTGTTTTCTGTTCAGCAGCCGATTCTGCGGCAGCGGCGGCCTCTTTGGCTTTTGCCTCTGCTGCGGCCTTTGCTTCTGCTGCGGCTTTAACCTCTGCGACAACCTTTTCAGCAATCAAACCCTCAATGGTGGCTATCCTGTCTTGTGAGTAGGTGTTGCCGCCTTGTGCGGACAGCTTGGTCCATTTCAAGGCCAACTCGAGGTCGATATCAGTGCCTCGACCAACTTGATAAGCATAACCTAACATGCCCTGCCCCTGCTGATCGCCCAGTTCTGCTGATTTCTTGTACCATTCGAGTGCCAAAGGGTAGTTAAATTCCTCGCCACCGCCACTATGCAAAAACGCAATGTGGTTCTGTGCCTGTATAAAACCCTGGTTTCCGGCCTTTATAAGCCACTCGATTGACTTGTTAATGTCTTTTTCGCTACCGCCATAACCAGACTGATAGCTTGATGCCACCCAATATTGGGCCTCGGCATGACCCTGGTCCGCTGCTTGGCGCCAAAGCTGTACAGCTTTGACGTCGTCTTTAGCGACACCATGGCCGTTAAGTGTGAGCATTCCAAGCCTATATTGAGCCACTGCGGACCCTTGCTCAGCGCCAGTGCTGTATAGTCCTGCCGCGTCAGAATGCCGACCTTCGCTGATGGCTTGGACGGCTTTCGCGATCAAATCTTCTGTTGTGGAAATCGCTTCAGTAGTTGTTTCTTGATCGGTGGTTTCATTGACAGCCTCGGCGAATTGTTTTTCGAGCTCTGCTGCTCGGTTAACGGAGTACTCAATGTTTTCTTTGGCGGCCTCACGATGCCAATGAAGTGCCGTTCTCTGATTAGCCTCAACACCAACACCGGCATCATAAAAGTAACCCAGCCAACTTTGAGATGGCGCATGGCCGGCTTCCGAAGCCTGCAAATAAAGCGCAAAAGCTTTGTCATATTCCTCGGCACTGAAGTGCTCAGCAGCACGTGCCTCCATGGCTACGAGATCAAGCCCTTCCTCGGATGTGGAAGTTTGAGTATTTGAGTTGTCCACTGCTTCGCTAGTTTCGGTGGTTTCTGTGACTGCCTCAGCGAATTGCTTTTCGAGCTCTGCTGCTCGATTAACGGAATACTCAATGTTTTGCTTGGCGGCTTGACTGTGCCAATGAAGCGCCATTTTTTGATCGACCTCTACCGCCAACCCAGCGTCATACATATACCCTAACCAACTTTGCGATTGGCCATGGCCTGCCTCAGAGGCTTGTTTGTAAAGTGGAAAGGCCTTCTCAAATTCCTTGGCGCTGTAATGGTTACCGGCAATTCTTGCGACCTCCTCAAGGTCCACCGCAGCGACCTCGACCGTCGAGTCGGTATCAGCAGCGGTTTCAACAACGGCTTCACGGATTTCATCAGTGGCCTCGGCGAGTTTCTCCTTGAGCTCCGCCGCTCGGTTAACGGAATACTCAATGTTTTGCTTCGCAGCTTCACTGTGCCAATGAAGCGCCATTTTTTGATCGACCTCTACGGCCAATCCTGCGTCATACATGTAGGCTAACCGACTTTGCGAATGGCCATGACCTGATTCAGAGGCTTGTTTGTAAAGAGGGAAGGCCTGGTCAAATTCTCTAGCACTAAAATGGGTATCGGCTGTTCTTGCAACCTCTTCGATGTCCACAGTCGCTACCTCGGTCGTCAAACCGGCATCGGTAGTGGCTTCAACAACGGCCTCGCCACATACCCCTGAAGTACCATCCGGCAAAGTAGCACCGCAAAGTAATGCCAGAGTTAGGTTCGCATCGGCGATCGTTGCAAGCGCACGACTTAAATCAGTCTTGTCCAGGTTCGCGCCCTCCAAGTCGGCTAAGTAAAGATCAGCCTTATCAAGACCGGCACCAACCAGCGAGGCTTTTCGAAAATCAGCACCCGCAGCCTTTGCGCCGCTGAGATTCACACCATCCAAAACCGCGTTTCTAAGGATAGCGCCGTGCAATATAGTATTACTTAGGTCCGCACCAGTCATGTCAGCACGCCGGAAGTTGGCTGCGCGCAGATTAGCTCCTGAAAAATTGGTCGAACTCACGTCAGCGCCGGACAAATTAACAGATTCTAAACTAGCGTTGGTTAAGTCACAATAAGTGCAGTCCTGCCCCGACAAAACCCGAGATAGATGAGTGGCGTCAAAGGCTGAAGAATAGGCAGGAAGCAGAAGGAAGATGATTACTGCATACAAAACTCGGGTCACATTAGTATCCTTTTTGAGTTGGCAGTTGGAGAGGCTTTGTCACTTCACACTTGGACCGTAACTCGTTTCTACTCTTTTACCTACTAAATATGAGGAGACGCTAATCTAGACCGACGGGCTAACCAACACTTGTCTAGACAAGTGAAACGATGAGCATTTCTCACAAATCATCCCTGATGGAAGAAAACCTTCCTGGCGTCGATGTCAATTCTGGTTAACTCAGCTGAATTAGTTCCGACTTAATCTGACATAGTAGTCCTTCCAGCTAGCTGGAAGGACTACGTTCGGCTCTTGAAGGAGCCAGCCGTTTCCGGTTTTGATGTAGGTGCAAACCAAAAAC
>CAJQQZ010000103.1 GCA_905480575.1 uncultured Alphaproteobacteria bacterium
CGTAGTTTCCTTTGTTTGATGTTTTTGGTTTGCACCTACATCAAAACCGGAAACGGCTGGCTCCTTCAAGAGCCGAACGTAGTCCTTCCAGCTAGCTGGAAGGACTACTATGTCAGATTAAGTCGGAACTAATTCAAATGAGTTACGTTGGTAATAGAGAAATCTCCCTGCCAATTGGTAAACCGATGCCGCAGAAAGCTCTGTCCCTTTGCCTGTCAATGGCTTTGACATACCACTTGGACAAGCATCGCCCTTGACGGTCTTCGTTTACGCGGCGCAGCAACAAGCCGATCTGACTTCGAAGTCTGTAAGTGATTGAGCTTCATCTAGTTGGGGCTTTAGTTCGTTGGCCTCACTGAACTTTCCAAGAGCAATTAAGCAATCATAGGCACCTTTGAGCGCCCAGATGTTTCTGGGGTGATGGCAACAGCGCGGAACAGATGGGTCCAGCCCAAGGTCGGCTTTGTTAACCTGCAATGCTTCCTCGAGTTGACCCTGTTCTTGCAACAACGCCGCTAGGGCATGCCGCGGAGGATGCATCCAGTCCCATGGCTCGGAATAATTAAGCTTATCGCACAGCTGTACAGCGGTCCTCAAATGCTCAAATCCGGTTTCAGTATTGCCCTTGTGATACTCAAATTCGCCAAGCATCATTTCTTTTGCAACCGTCAAGACGTCATCCGCTGTGTTGTTGCCGATGGGGTGATCGGCTTCGAATTGCTCTATCCGGGCGAGGAACTCAGACTTCATGCCTTCGGCTTCTTCAATCCGTTTGAGAGCGGCATAAGAGATTGTTTTGGCATAAACCAACATGGCATTGGTTGCTTTGTAGACGACATCGTCTTGCTCGAGCGGCAGATCAATAATCTCTTGCCACTTGCCAAAGCGAACGTAGCCATGCACGTTCATCGCTCTATAGCTCTCTATCGCGCGTCCGAAGTATGGTTTGTCATCTTTCAGGACGTCAATTGTCAGAATTTCTTCCAATCGGTCTATGGCCTCTTTGGTGGCTTTCCAGTGTCCCATCAACATAGCCGCTGCCATCTTAATCTGAATGTCGTGGCTGCATGAAATAAGGTAGAACTCGCCATCGGGCGCTTGACTCAGGTAACGCCGATCCGCTTCAATTGCTGCATTGTTAGAACTGATAGCGGCGGCATAGTCGCCACAGAGCAGATCCAGATGAGAGGGCATATGAACCAAATGGCCAGTGTCCGGCGCGTAGGTTCTAAGTTTGTTGGCGGCGGGATAGGCCTTGTGAGGTTCGCTCGACATCTCCATGACGTGAATGTAGAGGTGGGAGAGACCAGGGTGGCAATCAAGTCCGAGATCATCGACTAGGGTAAGGCCGTTTTCGATTACTTCTACGGCTTCAAGGGTGTCTGCGTTTTCTTTGGGCTCATTCGTAAAGACATCCCACAGATCCCAGGCGTTTTGGGTCATGAGGGCTTCAGCCGTGAGCGCCTGGACGTCTAGATCGTGGGCATGGACCTGGCCTACTTTACGCATCGCTATAGCAAAGTTCTTTGTCCATAAGGCGTATTGATCTTCACTGTCGAAATCGGACTGAGGAAACTTCGCATCCAACGCAGTGACTAAATCTTGCTCAACCTTGGTTAAAGATTGGAGCAGGGCTTTAGCGTTCGCAGTTGCTTCAAAGCAGCGTTTAAGAGCGGGACCGCGTTCTTCGTCGGCGTACCATTCCCAGGGCTTGTTGTAGTAAGGACCGGTGGCGTAGGCAATTCCCCACCAAGCCATGGCGCATAAAGGATCTGCCTTTAAAGCTCTCTCATGACAGCGAATTGCTTCTTCATGATGAAAAGCGTAAGTCCAGATAAGGCCGCGGTTGAACCAAAGTGCCGCCTCAGGAGAGGCGGTCGTAACGTCGCGGCGGTAAGGTCCAAGATCAAAGTAGTCGGGCATTTTTCCCCCGAATGAAACCCGATCTCCTCTCTACTCCCGAATTTCAATGTTGGAAATGCTCATTTACGCCAAATATGTGATTACCCCGTCGCATATAGTCAATGCGACCGACATCTGATCAATCTCATGGGGCGGTGTGGCTTCAAGATATCCGGATAACATTATGACGTCGGCAAACATACCAGGCTTGAGTTTGCCTTTTTTGTCTTCGGCATATTCGGCGTAAGCTCCATCCGTCGTATAGGCGGCCAAGGTATCGTAGAGGGCTTGTCATTCTTCATGTGGAGATGAGTTTCAAGCCGAGTCTTTAGGCCGCCATGCTCATTTCTGATCTGGTCCAAAAGATCAAGTTGGTTGCCGGCTATAGCAACCGCCTTGGCATGCATGGCCTCTGGCTCATCGTCAAAACTTTAGCATTTCGGATGATGATGTCGGCTGTTGGCTGCATTGCTGGCTCTCTCGTTGAAGGGAGATACAGCAGGATCGTTAGTGTTTAGTCAAAACTGTCTTCCGCCAAGTATTTGCCCGCGACCCAGCCCTTTACGTTCAAATCAGAATCGAAAACCATACACCACCGTTGCGGTAGGTTGTTACGCTGGTAATCAGATAGGCGTTCCCAAATACCAGCGTTTAGGTAGGGCACACAAGTCAGATTGGTGAGATGTCTAGCGTCGGGGGGCAATTCGCCAATCTTGGCATACTTCGTTCCAGGCCCCATGCGAACGGAAAGAGTATCCCAGTTGGCTACTCCTGAAACGCGCCAGGCGTCGGGGCCGTCAGCCTCCGCCATGGCTAGCGTTGGTGACAGGGCAATGATTGCGGTCAAAGCAAATTTCTTAAACATTAGATGATCTCCTCTTCTGAGGGCACTTTATCATCGCTTTCTTAATAAAAGCTGAATAAGCGAAAACAACTCAATCTTGGGCGAGTCTTTTAAGCTTTCTCGATCATTGAAATCGCCGTTCTTGCGGCAACGATAGGAGAGGTAAAAACGGGTAGTTCTTTCTCCATCAAGAGAGGAGCCGCAGCCAACATTGAGGCTTGAGCTAAGACGACAGGACCAGGATTCAGCATCTGTTCAACGTGATCGCAAACTTTTTCAGTGATTGACTCAGCGAATGCGATGATGTCACCGCTTTCAAAATGCGGCCAGGCTTCGTCGCACAAGAGCATTTCAAAGAAAGCGGGCTTGCCTTCCGCGGCAAAGGCCTCTTCCATCAGTTGTTCGGTTGCAGCAATCGTACTTTCCAAACAGACGACAACCAGAATTTTCCCCTGAGATTTGGCGGCTTCTTCCAACATTGGGCGGTCGATGCGAAAGACTTTCTTGTTGTCCTTGGCGACTAAGTCCGCAACAGGCCCGAGTGTAGAACAAGTACAAATGACGACGTCATTGTTAGTGCTTGCGGAATTTAACTTTTCTTGGATCTTAGCGTTTAGTTCTTCGCTGATGCCTTTATCGCGAGCTTCGGCAAGCCACTCCTTTTCAACCATTTGGTCGAGCTTGATAGACGGTGCCATTGCGGTGAAGAGATGCTCAAACGTTTCTCTATGAACTTCAGCAGTGTGTAGCAGTGCAACAGAAGCCATCAGTTCGCAATACCCAGACTGTAAAGCGATCCAAACGGCCGATGGTCTTCTATCCCTGCCAGACGCAGGCAATGCCAACCCAGGGCATGGTTACTGGACGTAACGGGCTTACCCAGTTCCTGCTCGAGCTCTTCTACAACATCCAACAGGCGAACATTAGTGCAGGACACGAAAACGGCGTCGATATCGCTTTCCTTGCCCAGATCAATAGCAGCCTGTTTCACTGAATCCAGTGTGATACGGGCGACATTGTTATCATCTTGTTCATTGAAAGAACCGAGAACGGGAACATTCAGACCGCGGTTTATAACGTAGTCTCTGATGCCCTGATTAACGGTGTCATGGTATGGGGTGAGGATTGCTACGTTCTTAGCACCAAAGGCCTTCATGGCTGCTTGCATCGCTGTGATTGGCGTGGTGTAGGCTGCATTCGGTCTTGCTTTGTTAATGAGGCGGCCGACTTCTTCTTCGCCAATCACCATCGAAGCGGCTGTGCAACCATAGCCGACGACATTTAAGTCAACACCCGGGAGAATGAGGTCTGCCGTGGCCGTGATGCTTTCAGCCATGGCACCCAGAGTTTTTTCATCGATATGGGATTCATTGAAAAGCCGTGCGCCATAGTATCCAACGCCCGGGATGTTGAAAGCTCGGCCCAACTCGTATTCAATCGTGTGATCTGTTGCCAGAGTTACCATGCCAATACGCGCACGACCGCCCACGCCTTCATCCAGTTGATAAGCCATATTCTGTTTGTTGATACGCAGGCCTAAACCGCCGTTTGTTGCTTGATCCATTTTACTCGTCCTTGGGTGGCACTAGAAAATGGAAGAAACAGCACTTTCCAGCCTGGGTCAATAGTTAAGCAATCTGATGCCTCTCTAAGATGAATGGGTGCGAAGAATCGGGGAATTCAAAGCCGAAGTCTGTTTGAACTTGCTTTGCTCAAAAAACCAGCTTCATTGGTGCTATGTTAGGTCTTAAGTGGATTGTTTTGGCGGTTTCTATCGGTATAGGGATGTACTTTTCCTTGCCCTCTGAGCCTTCCTCTTCAGATGTTATTGTCGGTTTGGCGATGGTTGCCATAATATTGATCGGTGTGACCGTTGGGATAAAGCGCAAGCAGGCACCCTATCCAATGCTCAGCTACACGGTCAGGATCGCTGTTCAATTGATCCTATGCATAACGATTGGTGTGACAGCGGCAAAAATCAGAACAGAGCTTAAAAGTACAGAGTTTTTCGACAGCAAAAGGAGAGCGGTTCTGGTCAGCGGGCAAGTTACCAATATAGATCAGCGGAGGGATGGCCCGCGGGTCTTCGTATCTGACGCTCAGGTGTTGAGGGGAGGGCGTGAGAATTCTACCGGATTGATCAGAGTGAAATGGCGGATTGAACCCGTTCCCCAAATCGGTGATCGTGTTGAATTCAAGGGAGTTCTGAACAAACCTTCTGGTCCCTTGTTGCCAGGCGGGTTTGATTTTCAACGCAACGCTTACTTTCAAGGGTTATCCGCATACGGCTACACCGTAGGGAAGACTCAGGAATTAACAGCGTCAGATGACGGACTACAAGAAAGGATCAGATTGTTCTGGGTCAGGCTTCGCCAGAAAGTCACGCTGGAACTGGATGAAAATCTAACAGGCCAGCCAGCAGCATTAGCGATAGCTCTGATCACCAACCAACGACAAAGAATATCTGAGGAAAACCTGGAACTCTTTCGCAAATCAGGCTTGGCCCACCTCCTTGCTATTTCGGGCCTGCATGTTGGCCTGGTTGCAACGATGGTTTTCTTGGTGATCAGATATGGCCTGGCCCTTGTCCGCCCTGTAGCCTTGAGGTGGAAGACAAAGAAGTTAGCAGCAGCAATTGCAGTGTTCTTCTGCCTCATTTATGTTTTGCTAACAGGCGGGTCTATCCCAACACAACGGGCATTTATGATGACCTGTCTGGTACTGGGCGCAGTATTCTTAGATCGCAGGGCGCTTTCGGCGCGAGTTATCATGATAGCAGCCTTGGTTCTGTTACTTTGGTCGCCTGAAGTTCTCATGAGTGCTAGTTTTCAGATGTCGTTCGCAGCGGTAGGTGGATTGATCGTTGCATACGAACTCTTGGCCAAGTATCGTCAAAGGAACCTCTCTAGAAATGTCGCCAAGAAACGGAACGTTGCATCGGTTCCATTTGCAGCTCTGGCCAAAGTAGTTTTGTCCTCCATTATTGCGACACTCGCGACGGCACCTTTTGCGGCCTTTCACTTCAACCTGATTTCTTTGGGAGGCATAGTTGCAAATCTGATTGCTATTCCTGCCGCAGCTTTTGTGGTCATGCCTGCGGGGTTTCTGGGTCTTGTTTTGATGCCTGTTGGGTTAGAGGCGGCACCGCTTTGGGCTATGGAACAAGGGATGTTGGTAATTCTCGAAACCGCGAGAATGGCCGCGGACTTCCCAACGTTCCATCCCTTTGCTGCCCCAGCATCGACCGTGCTATTGGCAACTTTTGCCATTTCCTTCTTTCTCCTCCTTACTGCTGGCCGAGTTGTAACGGCTGTAGGTTTTGGAGCATTAGCCACAACAATCTGCGTTGGCGCGGTAAGTATGGTGCAACGCCCAGATATCCTGATTGGTCCAGATAATGAAGCCGTGGCCCTGTTCGATCGGGCGAGCGGCAATTTCCTCCAGGGGAAACAGCCAAGTGCATTTCTTAAGAGCTACTGGGAGCAGGCTTATGCCGTTGAGTTTCTAAGCGAGACCGAGGATAGGTTAGACGGTTATAAGTGTGACGCTAACGGCTGTCTGCTGAAGGAGGAGGATCGGTTGGTTGCTTTTCCCAAAACCTTCGATGCCCTTAGAGCCGATTGCGAAAAGAGTGATCTCATCATCACTACACTCTTTCTTCCAAAAGATTTTTGCAGGCGCACAGCGGCTCTAATAATTGACCAAAGAACCAGTACTCAATCAGGAGCGATTTCTATTCAATTCGGCGACGGAAAAATAGAAGTCAAAACAACGTCGCGAGAAAGAGGTGTACGTCCTTGGGTGCAGTGAGATTCAATAAAAGAAATTTTGTTTAGGTCTAATATTTTCGCAATAAACCGCTAAGTTTACCCTGAACCGAAACTCTGTCCGCAGAAAAAACTTTGTCCTCATAGGCAGCATTAGCGGCTTCAAGAGTAACAGAAGGGCCAGACTGTCTAAGGGTCTTCAATGTGACTTCTTCGTTATCGACAAGGGCAACGACGATTTCGCCGTTTCTTGCGGTGTTAGATCTTTCAATCAACACAGTGTCGCCATCCAGAATGCCCGCTTCGATCATTGAGTCACCTTCGACTTCAAGAGCATAGTAGTCGCCCATTCCGAGCATGCCCACAGGTACATCAATAAAAGAACTTTCATTGGCTAAAGCTTCGATAGGTAAACCCGCTGCAATCTTACCATAAAGGGGCACAGAAGATTGATCATTGGCAGGAGGCTGGGTGGACTTACTGAAATCAACAGATACAACATTATTTGCAGTGTCTCCAAATCCCTCAGGCATCTTCAAGATCTCAAGAGCACGGGCACGGTGAGGTAAGCGACGTATGAAACCCCGTTCTTCCAAACCGGTGATCAATCTGTGAATTCCAGACTTAGATTTCAAACCAAGTGCCTCTTTCATTTCATCAAATGAAGGAGGAATTCCTTGTGAGCCCAGGTGTTCGTGGATCAAAATGAGCAATTCTTTTTGTTTTCTTGTTAGCAATGGTGCCTCCTATGCTGCAGTAAACGCTATCGATTACCCAAAGTCATGTTCTCAGCCAAACCACCTAAAGGCAGTGCTTAGCCACTGGTGGGGGTTTATTCAGAATCACGAAACCTACAATATATAGTAGTTATATTTGTTGGTTTGTTCTGATTTATTCGTCTTTTGTTCTACGTTAGTTTCTTTTTCTGTCAACTGCTAAATTGTGTAGGGATAGGATGTTGCTTGATCATCAAAGATCGTTTGAGAATGTCTCAATTTCTGAGATATTTTTTGAATAACCATTTTCTGTTAGTATAAGCGGTTAATGTCGAGATTTGGGAGTATTCGATGGGCAGCCTTTCAACTCATGTTTTGGACACGGCTTCAGGCCGTCCTGCGCAAGGTCTTCGAATTGAATTGTATAGGAACAATTCTCTTGTGAAAGAAGCAGTCACAAACGCGGATGGTCGATGTGACGCTCCGCTTTTGAATGAAGGAGAGTTCGAAAGCGGTTCCTATGAGCTTCGGTTCTATGCAGGTGACTATTTGCGTCAATCGGGCACAAAGTTGATGGAACCTGCTTTCCTTGATGTAATTCCCATAGTCTTTGGCATGGCGGAAGGCCAAGGGCACTATCATGTGCCTTTGCTTCTTTCTCCCTATGGCTACTCAACCTACCGAGGCAGCTAGATGACGTCGCGATCAGCAATCCGTTTTTGGTTTAGAGGGGAGCTGCAAGTCATTGAAGACTTTCAGCCCACAGAAACTGTTTTGGACTTTCTAAGGCTTCGGCAGTCCGCGTGTGGGACAAAAGAAGGCTGTGCAGAAGGGGATTGTGGGGCTTGTACCGTTGCTGTTGTTCGTCCAGTAGGGGAAGAGCTTCGTATTGAAGCGGTTAATGCTTGTATCCAGTTTCTAGGGACCTTGGACGGTTCCGTTCTCTTCACGGTCGAAGATTTGAAGATGGAAGGAGATGAATTACACCCTGTCCAGGCGGCGATGGTTAAGCACCACGGATCACAATGCGGGTTTTGTACGCCTGGTATCGTGATGTCACTCTTTGCCCAAACGCATCAAAACCGTCCGGCCGACCGGGCGGAACTAGAGGATTGTCTGGCCGGAAATCTGTGCCGCTGTACGGGGTATAAGCCTATTCTTGACGCTGGCATTGATGCCACTGCTGTCGCGACTGATACAGCTGAAATTTACCGCGAAACGATCTCAGAGATCCATGATGAAGGGGAATTACTTGCTGGTGATGAGGGTAGATTCTTCGCAGCACCGACGTGCAAAAGCTCCTTGCTGAAATTAGTTGCAGAGCATCCTGACGCGACCCTCTTCTCCGGAGCAACCGATGTAGGCCTTTGGCATACCAAGCTTTTCCGGAAGCTGCCCAAGCTGATTTATTTGGGCAGAGTAAAGGAACTTCTTGCAATCGATGAAAGTGCGCACGAGCTGAGATTAGGAGGCGCAGTCTCTTATGAGCGAGCGAGAGGCGCTTTCGGCGCGCTCGACAGCGACATTGAAGAACTAATAAGGCGCTTGGGTTCAACCCAAGTCAGAAATGCTGGCACCATAGGTGGCAATATTGCGAACGGTTCGCCCATTGGAGACACTCCACCCATTCTCATAGCCCTTGGTGCCAGCATCACATTGGAATCAATTCGCGGTGCTCGCACGTTGCCTTTGGAGGATTTCTTCATTGAATACGGGAAGCAGGACAGGGCCGCTGATGAAGTCCTAACCGAAATCATTGTTCCGAAGTTAAGTCACTCACAGCGGTTTAGATGCTTCAAATTGGCAAAGCGTTACGATCAAGACATTTCATCTGTAATGACAGGGTTCTGTTTTACGATAGAAGAAGGAAAAATCGTTGAATCCAAACTGGCCTTTGGTGGAATGGCGGGCACACCTAAAAGAGCCACCAATACAGAGGCAGCCCTTAGAGGTAAGACTCTAGAGGAGGCTTGCTCTTTGGTAGAAAATTTATCTTCAGACTTTGTGCCAATGGATGATCACCGCGCGTCGGCGGATTATCGAATGATATCCGCGCAAAATTTGCTTAAGAAAGCTCTGATCGAACTTTCAGAAGAAGAGAAGGTTGCGACTAGGTTGAAGCCAAGGGAGGCGATCCATGCCTGATACTCAGTTGAGAGAGGTACGCCAGCCTAAAGCCCATGATTCGGCGATAAAGCAGATCACCGGCGAGGCGCGCTACATCGATGATCAACGCGAACCCGCTGGCCTTCTTCATTGCTATCCTGGGAAAGCATCGATTGCTTCTGGCAAAGTGGTGGCGATGGATCTATCAGCTGTAGCCGCTGCCCCCGGTGTTGTGTCGCTCATCAAAGTCGCCGATATTCCAGGAAAAAATGACTGTAGCCCGATTTTTGGTGATGACCCGATCATTTCCGAAGGACAGATCACGTTCCATGGTCAGGTGATTTTCGCGGTTCTTGCAGAGACGAGAGATCAGGCACGTTGGGCCGCTCAACTGGCCAAAGTTGAATATGAGGAGGAAAAGGCCTTTATCTCGGTTGAACAAGCCAATAGCAATGATTCCACTGTGTTACCCGATTACCAAATGGGTCGAGGGGATGTTGTTGTCGACTTAGCCAAAGCCTCAAATCGTTTGCAAGGTCACTTGGAAATTGGAGGCCAAGATCACTTCTATCTCGAAGGCCACGTTTCCATGGTTGAACCTGGTGAAGATGGCGACATGCTTGTCCATTGCTCAACCCAGCACCCAACTGAGGCCCAGCATCAGGTTGCCGATTGCTTGGGTGTTCCTCATCACGCGGTAGAGGTTCGGATTAGAAGGATGGGTGGCGGTTTCGGTGGTAAGGAATCCCAATCGGGGCAGTGGGCTTGTTTGGCTGCAATTGGCGCCAAGATGACAGGGCATCCTGTTAAAATTCGCCTCGACCGTGACGATGACATGATCCTGACTGGGAAGCGACATGAATTCGAGGCTTCTTACGATGTAGGCTTTGATAATCAAGGAAGAATTGAGGCGATTGATCTGACGTTGCTCGGGCGCTGCGGACATTCAGCGGACTTATCTGGTGCTATCTGCGACCGTGCAATGATGCACTCCGACAATGCCTATTTCCTTCCTTCCGTCGCAATTCATTCGAGACGCCTTAGGACACACACTGTCTCCAATACGGCCTTCAGAGGATTTGGAGGACCACAAGGTGTACTCTCAATCGAACGCGTCATGGATCACATCGCAAGCTCTTTGGGGATTGATGCGTTGGAGGTCCGCAAGGTTAATCTCTATGGAGATGAGGGCCGGAACACAACGCCCTACGAGATGGAAGTCTTCGATAACATCGCGCCAGAGCTCATCGAACAACTTGAAGCAAGCTCGAATTATCAAAACCGCCGAGCGGAAGTCGTCGAATTCAATCGTAAAAACAAATACCTAAAGAAGGGCTTGTCCCTAACTCCTGTCAAATTCGGTATCTCCTTTACGGCAACTCACATGAATCAAGCGGGCGCTTTGGTTCATGTCTATGGTGATGGTTCTATCGGTCTCAATCATGGCGGTACAGAAATGGGCCAAGGACTTTATGTCAAAGTTGCCCAGGTCGTGGCTGATTCCTTCGGTATTGATCTGGAAAGAGTGAAAATCACATCCACGACGACAGCGAAGGTGCCCAACACATCTCCAACAGCAGCGTCATCGGGTGCAGACCTAAACGGTATGGCCGCAAAAATAGCTGCTGACGAAATAAGAGGCAGATTAGCTGAATTTGCTGCCGGACTATTCCAGGCCAGCAAAGATGATGTTCGCTTTGAAAACAACGAAGTTGTTGTTGGAACTGAACGATTGGATTTCACAGACTTGGTGAAAAAAGCGATCTTTGCCCGTGTGTCTCTATCGTCTACTGGCTACTACAAAACACCAGAAATTCAATGGGATGTAGCGACGGGGACTGGTAAACCTTTCTTCTACTTTGCTTACGGAGCTGCGGTTTCGGAAGTCACTATTGATTGCTTTACTGGCGAGTACAAAGTTGATCGCGTTGATATTCTCCACGATGTAGGCCATTCCCTTAATCCCGCGATAGACAAGGGCCAGATAGAGGGCGGCTTTATCCAAGGTATGGGCTGGCTCACGACAGAAGAACTCAAGTGGGATGACAAAGGCAGACTGCGCACCCATGCGCCCTCGACCTACAAGATTCCTACAGCTACTGACACGCCAGATGTGTTCAATGTTGACCTCTTCAAAGGGGATGGCAATAGAGCCGAGACGATCTATCGTTCTAAGGCCGTTGGCGAGCCACCGTTGATGTTGGGGATCGCAGTCTTCTCTGCTTTGACCAATGCCGTCGTCAATGCCACTGGGCGGATGCCGAAGTTGAATGCTCCTGCAACACCAGAAGCTGTTTTGTTGGCGTTGAGAGACGGTGACTATCTTGTCTAGGCTACTCGAGCATTTGACGGGTGCATTGCGCAAAGGGCAATCCGCAACACTCGTTACTGTTGTCATGGCCCAGGGTTCAGGGCCTCGCAATCCCGGCGCACATATGCTTGTGTTGTTGGACGGCTCCATCGCTGGCACGGTCGGCGGTGGGGAATTGGAATGGCAAGCCATTGAAGAGGCCAAGTCATCTCAAGAGGCTGTTTGGCGAAAAGAGTTTGTCTTGGGCCCTGACTTGGGGCAATGCTGTGGTGGGAGAATGACGCTCCAGTTTGAACGCTGTACACCGGAGCAACTGCCGGCTTGGCAGGCCATGTTGCAAAATCCAGAAGCCTTTTATTGGTCGGTTTTCGACCCGGATCAGAGTGTGGTTCTCCGTCGGAGTCCTTCGCAAGCAATGTTAGACTCTTTGAAAGAAGAGCTCAGTCTTTTTCATACAATCGACACCCATTCATATCTGGAAAGGTTTGCTGAAAAGCGCTTGCCTTTGTTCCTTTTTGGTGCAGGGCATGTTGGGAAAGCTTTATCAATGGCGCTGGCAAGCCTTCCGATCAAGGTTACGTGGCTCGATAGTCGCGTAGAGGTTTTCCCATCAGTTGTGCCGAGATCTATCACGACTAGGACCTTTTCAAAGGCTTCAGCTGAATTGGAATCGTTGCCGCAAAAATCTGTTGTTCTCGTTATGACGCATGATCACAGTCTCGATTTGGATATCTGCAGCTCTGCTCTGGAGTGTGAGGCTTGCTCTTTCGTTGGCCTGATCGGCAGCGGAACGAAAAAGGCGCGATTTATCAAAAGGTTAACTGACGTTGGGATTTCAAATGATCGCCTTAAACGGTTTCATTGTCCCATTGGTATCGAGGGGATTACCAGCAAAGAGCCGGCCGCCATCGCGGCTTCCGTCGCTGCTCAACTTTTACAACTAAGAGAAGTCTTGTTTGGCAATTCCGCCATTAAGACCGTTTAAATGGACTAAACTGAATGTGTAACAAAGATTTTATGCAAAAGGCCGTCAAACTGTCTCGCGATCACATGGAGGCCAATGACGGCGGTCCATTTGGGGCAATCGTCGTTAAAGACGGCGAGGTAGTTGCAGAAGGTTACAACCGAGTGACCTCAACAAATGATCCAACAGCCCACGCAGAAGTTGTCGCCATCAGGGACGCCTGCGCGAACCTGAACACCTTTAGCCTCAAAGGGTGTGAACTTTACACTTCTTGCGAGCCCTGTCCCATGTGCCTTTCCGCGGCTTACTGGTCCGGTGTGGATGTAATCTATTTCTCAAATACTAGGAAAGACGCAGCGGAAATAGGGTTCAGCGATGACTTTCTTTACGAGCAGGTGAGCCTGCCTCTAGAAGAAAGATCGTTGCCGATTAAGCGGATTGAATTGGCAGAAGCCAATAAGGTGTTCCAAGACTGGATGGTCAAGGAAGACAAAGTTCTCTATTAGAGTAGTCAAACAAAACGAACAAAGCCGAATGGCTGTTTAAGCAGGCCTCAAACAAAGAGGCCAAAACAAGGGAGGGAGCAGAGTGACCGCTTTGCTTGAAGTTAAATCGATATCGAAAGCCTTTGGTGACTTTTATGCCAACTCTGATATCTCCATGAAGATCATGCCCGGGGAAATTCACGCTTTATTGGGTGAAAACGGTGCTGGTAAATCGACTCTTGTTAAGATGATGTACGGCGTGCTGCGTCCAACAGCTGGTGAATTCCACTGGAACGGCCAACCAATCGTTATGACGGGGCCCGCGTTTGCAAGAGAACTCGGTATTGGAATGGTATTCCAGCACTTCTCATTGTTTGAAGCTCTCACAGTCGGAGAGAATGTTGCCCTGTCGCTTCCCAAAGATTTGGCGATGAGCGATGTTAATCAAAAGGTGAGGGAAGTCTCAGAAAACTACGGCCTTCCACTTGACCCTGACCGTGCTGTTCATTCTCTCTCGGTTGGGGAGCGCCAACGTATTGAGATCGTGCGTTGCTTGCTGCAAGATCCCAAATTGTTGATCATGGATGAACCAACGTCGGTTCTGACACCCCAGGAAGCTGACCGTTTGTTTGAAACACTAGAGCAGTTGTCTTCAGAAGGTTGCTCAATTCTATATATTTCACATAAGCTTGATGAAGTTAGACGGCTTTGCAACACAGCGACTATCCTGCGGCACGGCGAGTTAGTAGCCTCCTGCGATCCGTCAAAAGAAACGCCGCGCAGCTTGGCAGAGATGATGGTGGGGACCAAAATTTCCTCTGTCAGCAAAGCAGATGAAGTGACCGGCGATGAGAAAGTCAGATTTAGCACAAGCAATTTGACTGTCCCAGCAGAGGATCCCCTTGGTACTGACTTGAAAGCCATCAACATGAGTGTGCGGTCCGGCGAGATATTGGGCATCGCGGGAGTTGCCGGTAATGGGCAAGATGAATTGTTCAATGCTTTGAGCGGTGAGGTGTTAGCCAATGGTTCTGATGCGGTGGTTATCGACGGCGTTGCTGTTGGTAAACAAGGCATCAACCAACGTAGAAAATTAAGTGCAGCCTTTATCCCAGAAGAACGAAACGGGCATGCTGCTGTCGGCGACCTTAGCCTCAGCCGCAATGCTTTGCTGAGCACGCATGCGACTTCGCCAAATCAACGCAGAGGTTTGATCGATGATGGGGCCTTGCGTGGCTACGTTGACGAGGTCGTGAAGCACTTTGATGTTCGCGCCTCGAAAGATAATGCTAACGCAGCCTCTCTGTCTGGTGGCAACCTACAGAAGTTCGCCGTTGGTCGAGAGATGCTGCGCGAGCCAGGTGTTCTGATTGTTAGTCAACCAACCTGGGGCGTTGATGCGGGGGCGGCTGCGGTTATCCGCCAGGCTCTGCTTGATCTCGCAAGTCGCGGAGCAGCGATTGTTATGATTTCTCAGGATCTGGAGGAGATTTTTGAAGTCAGCGACTCAATTGCAGTCATCAGCGAGGGGACGTTGTCAGAAGCCCGACCAGCGAAAGATATAACGGTGGAAGAAGTCGGCCTGTTAATGGGTGGAATTACAGGCGAAGGAGGTGATCATGTTCATGCGGCTTGAAGCGAGGTCTGAACCCTCACCAATCATGACTTACCTGTCGCCCGTCATTGCGGTTTCAGTGACGGTGATAATTGTCGGCTTTATATTCGTTGGCATGGGAATAGATCCCTTCGTCGGATTGAAAACTTATTTCATTACGCCTTTGGCCAAGCTGTCATCAATCTACGAACTTTTGGCAAAAGCTTCGCCTCTCGTGTTGATTGCAGTTGGTCTCATCTTTTGCTTTAGAGCGAATATCTGGAACATCGGTGCAGAGGGACAATATACACTCGGCGCCATATTTGGCGGTTGGGTTGCCGTCAGCTTTCACGAAAGCGAAAGTATGCTGCTGTTACCGGCGGTGCTTTTGGCTGGTGTTGTCGGAGGTATGCTTTGGGCAGCTATTCCCGCTTTGTTGAAAATCTATTTCAAAGCCAATGAAATCCTGACATCTCTCATGTTAACTCCCGTAGCCGTGTTGTTGCTCGACTATCTAGTGCGAGGTCCTTTGAGAGATCCAGACGGTTATAACATGCCGGAAAGCCGCTTCTTTCCTGACGCTGCAATTCTACCAACCTTGTTCAATAGCTATTCTTTCCATATCGGAATCTTCGTATCATTGCTTGTCGCTATTCTGGCGACGGTTCTATTATATAAAGCAATGCTAGGGTACAAAGTTGACGTAAGTGGTAGCGCTCCAAGAGCTGCTAGGTTCGGCGGATTCTCGTCAATACGCATGACCATTATCGTCTTTTTGATTAGTGGCGCTTGTGCTGGTTTGGCTGGCACGATGGAGGTCTCAGCGCGGACCGGCCAACTCATCCCAACCATACCCTTGGGTTATGGATTCACCGCGATCATCGTAGCCTTCTTAGGGAGGCGAAATCCGATCGGTGCTGTGTTTGCGGGGCTCCTGCTGGCATTGTCGTATATGGGAGGGGAGGAAGTTCAAGTGAAGTTACAAGTACCCTCTGACCTCACCGGTGTTCTGCAAGGATTGCTCTTGTTCCTCTTGTTGGGGTGCGACACCCTCATAAATCATCGATTTGTATTCTCACGTAAGGAGATCGCACATGAGTCTTGATATGGTTGATCTCCTCACCAACGCCATGTTGGGTATCATTGTTGCGGCAACGCCATACATGCTGGCCGCTACCGGAGAGCTCGTGGTCGAACGGTCCGGCGTTCTGAACCTCGGTGTTGAGGGCATGATGATTGTCGGTGCTGTCACGTCTTATATCGTTGCCTTTTCGACCGGTAGTTTGGTTTTGGGTGTGTTGGTAGGCATTCTCGCAGGGGCTTTCTTATCACTTTGTTTCGCCTTTTGGACGCAGACTTTGTTGACCAATCAGGTGGCGACAGGATTGGCTGTAACGTTAGCCGGGATAGGAATAGCTGGTCTAGCAGGCCGAAATTTCGTCGGCACAACGATTTCGCCAATCCCACAATTGTACATCCCATACTTGAGCGATATTCCTCTCATCGGTAAAGTCCTCTTTGGACTTGACCCAATTGCTTACTTTTCTTTCATCCTGATTTTCTTAGTGATTTGGTTTCTGTGGAAAACAAGGGCGGGGCTCATATTGAGAGCTGTTGGGGATAGTCATGATTCTGCGCATGCCCTCGGTTATCCCGTCGTAAAAATTCGCTACATGGCAATCCTTTTTGGCGGCGCATGCGCTGGCTTGGCTGGAACATATCTGACACTCGTCCACACTGCTTTCTGGGCACCGGGTATGACGGCTCAACGAGGATGGACTGCCTTGGCTCTGGTTGTTTTCGCTTCTTGGTTGCCATGGCGGGTGGTCTTAGGGGCCTATTTGTTTGGAACAGTGGGTTACATGCAGTTGTTCTCTCAAGGCATGGGCGTTCCGATCCCTTCACAGTTCTTGTCTTCGCTGCCATACCTAATGACCATCGTTGTGTTGGTACTCATTTCGCGGGATCAATTCCGCGCGAAGGCCAACACGCCTGCCAGTTTGGGCAAAGTGTTCAAACCTGATTTGTAGGATTGACCACGGGGCGGCCTGTGATAGGCTGCCCCAATGGTTAAGAAGATCAAAGACTTCATTCCTGATCCGGAACAGATGGCGCTTTGGCCGGACGTTTCCGGCAACGCTATCAACGGCCTCGGCGAAGAGGCATTCCGACGGCCTGGCTATGTCTATTGGACTGACCCGGCAACAATTCCACATGGTTCCGTCCAACAATGGTTCTATTCGAAGAACACAGCGCCGGAATTGATCGCAACGCGCGAGGAGCGTGCTGTTGAACAGGCCGTCGCGCTTTCCGATCTTGCTGAAACACCTCGACAACAATCTGCAGAAGAATGGACAGCCGCGGTTAAAGCGAAGGCTCTACAGCTCGGAGCAGAAGCTGTCGGTGTCGCGAAGATAAAACAGGAGTGGATCTACGAAGGGCGGACAGTCGAGTTCACGCACGTTGTTATCCTTGCCATTCAAATGGCCTATGAGGAAATGACCGCTGCGCCCGAACCCACCGCTGGCGCTGAGGTTGTCCGTCAATACACACGTGGCATGAAGACTTCTAAACGATTGGCCTCTTGGTTGCGGGAGCAGGGCTTAGACGCTAAGCCAGAACATGGTCCGCTAGCAGGAGACATCACGCTTGTCCCGGCGGCTCTTCAAGCCGGAATGGGGGAGCTGGGCAAACATGGCTCAATCATCAACCGAGAACTGGGGGCTTGTTTTCGGCTCGCTGCGGTTCTCACGTCTGTACCGTTGATTGAAGACCAACCGGATGATTTCGGTGCTGAAGACTTTTGCGCCTCATGTCGTGTCTGCTCCAACCACTGTCCACCAGATGCTATTCTGCCGGAAAAACAAACCGTGCGTGGGCAGGAAAAGTGGTACGTCGATTTCGATAAATGCCTTCCGTTCTTCAACGAAACCGCGGGCTGTGGGATTTGTGTCACCGTATGTCCTTTTTCACGCCCCGGAGTGGGGGCAAACCTTATTGCTAAGTTAGCTAAAAGGGCAAAAAATTGAGTCCGCCTCCTTTCCCTCTCTACGATTGGGTGAAAGCCTATTGTGACTTCGGCTGGCACAGAACGGGGACGATGGTTGAGGAGAATACATTGGTTTGGCTCGGAGACCTCATCACCCAGCTAGGGGGACAGGTCGAGCATCATTCTTACGAATTTCCTTACTATGAGGCCACTGTTGAGACCGCTATTGAAGCTTCAGGCATTCACCTCGAAGCGCTCTATTATTCGCATATCGGGGAGGGGACAGCGTCGTCTTACCTTGTTGAACGACTGGGCTTTGACGAACAACACGGCGAGGCTGCTATCGCGCAAGCCATTTCTAAGTTTACGAAGAAGGCAAAGCAACTTGATGCTGATGCGTTAGTACTGGCAACCGGGAATGATCATTCCAGTTTAGTGGCAGTCAATCAAGCGCCTACTGACCCTGGTGAGTTTCCTATCTTTCTTGCCGCTGGGAGGGATTTCCAAATGCTGCGAAATGAGCAGCCACAGATCACATTTTCGGCCTCAGTTAAGGATAAGGGCTCTAGAAACCTGATAGCTTGTTTCGGTGATTTCTCAACTGGAAAACCGCCTTTAATGATCACGACGCCGGTCTCGGGTTGGTTCTCTTGTGCCGGTGAACGAGGAACAGGCCTAGCAATCGCTCTTTCTGTCGCGTCAAGAGTTGGGGAAAATCATCCGGCTATGCTGCTTTGTCCCACGGGGCATGAATTAGGATACTTTGGAGCGGAACGGTTCGCGGAGAATTTCGATTTACCATTGAAAGCAATTCTGCATATCGGTTCCTGTGTAGCGATCAAGGAAGATCCCAGTGCATTGTTGACAGCACGGTCAAACGCCACATCAGGCATTTTCCAGAACGTAGCTGAAATCACCGACAAAGCCGGTGTGCAATTGGAGCGACCTGCCGAGCCCTTAAACCGTTACTTTTGGTACGGAGAAGCAGAGTGTTGGGCTTCATCAGGCATTCCTATGGTGTCCATCGCTGGAGCCTCACATACATTCCACACGATTGACGATCTGCCGGAACAAGCAACCGATCAATCCATCTTGTTGCAAAAGGAAGCCATGTTTTTATCCATAGCCAGAGAATTGTTGGAGAACAATCTATGACAGTCTTAATTGCTGGTGGAGGAATAGCTGGATTATCGCTTGCGCTAACCTGTCACCAAATCGGTGTGCCCTGCAAAGTTATAGAAGCCGCTCGCGAGGTGAAGCCCCTGGGCGTTGGTATCAATCTACAGCCCAACGCTGTGCGTGAGTTAATGGAGCTCGGTCTTGGTCCTCAATTGGGTCAAATCGGTATCTGCACTAAAGCCTTCGCGCTCTATTCAAAAATGGGCCGCCTCATTTGGGAAGAACCGCGTGGTGAAGCCGCCGGCTACAACTGGCCGCAATACTCTTTGCATCGCGGTAAACTGCAAATGTTACTCTTTGAAACTGCACTAGAACGACTTGGCGAAAGAGCCATCCTTACGGGCGCAAATGTCGTTGGATACGCAAATGAGCCCTGTCGTGTCACTGCGAAAATTGAGCATCGTGACGGCCAGATTGAAGAGCTGAGCGGTTCGGTGCTGATTGGTGCGGATGGTGTGCATTCAAACGTCAGAGCGCAGATGTACCCCGATGAAGGTGATGCTTTATGGTCGGGAAACATCCTATGGAGAGCAACGACCCGTGCTAAGCCGTTTGGCAATGGGGCGACCATGGCAATGGCTGGCCATGCGACCCACAAGTTTGTGACATATCCAATTTCTGAAATCGACCCAGTCACTGGACTAGCAGACATCAACTGGATCGCTGAACTTTCAAGGGATAAAGCTGAAGGATTTAGGCGTGAAGACTATTCGAGGGAGGCAGCGTTAGAAGAGTTCCTGCCGGAATTTGAAGGGTGGCAATTCGATTGGTTGAATGTTCCAAAGATCATTCGTGGAGCCGAACGTGTTTATGAATATCCGATGGTCGACCGCGATCCTTTGCCAACTTGGCGGGATGGTCGTGTCAGTTTGATGGGGGACGCGGCTCATGTCATGTATCCAACAGGCTCAAACGGTGCCAGCCAAGCGATCATTGACGCCCGCAAACTTGGGCGAGTATTCAAGGATCGCGGACTGAATGAGAAAGCGCTTTACGCTTACGAAGATGAGATGAGGCCACTGACAGAAAGAACGATTCTCGCCAATCGAGGCCAAGGGCCGGGTTACATTATGGAGATCGTTGAACAGAAATGCGGTGGAAATTTTGAGAAGATTGAGGATGTCCTGAGCCAGGAAGAAATGGCCGCGTTTGCTTCGAAGTATAAAGCAACGGCGGGTTTCCCTGTCGATAATTTAAATGCCTCGCCACCGATAATCCCAATTTGTACTTAATTGAGTTTGTCGATCTTTTCACAACTCTCGCTATGATTCCAATTGCACGCCTTACGGAAAAGATCAGTGGCTTTGGTTTGCCAGTGTTCGCCGGCGGTCGGCTTGTCTCTAAGTGCCTGACCTGCAAGGTGACAGTTTTGAGGAGCGGTTTCATTGCAGGCCATTTCGAAATACTGGCTTGCCATACCAAGATGGAAATCTTCACCTGACGTGAGCGATTCTTTAGCACTCAGTTTGATGTGAAAATTGGCCAGTCTTTCACAGGCTGCTGTTTGAAGTGCGATACACTTGTAGAGGGTTTGTTTACTTTCCTCGTCCGTCATCAATCTGGTATCGTCTGCTGACGCATTGCCAATCATTAGAAAAATTACCGTAAATGCCAGCGTCTGCGATTTAGGTAGTAGGTGGGTAATTTGCATGACGATGAGTTACCTTTGTGTTTAGGAATGATCGCGTGAAAGTATCGAAGTCAAACAACCGACATTGCCTGCAGCTTTAGAGAGTTCGTCGATCTCGGTTGTTTGGATGTCGATGTCAAAACTAGCAAAGAAGTCCTCAAATTGAGGCAACCCTGCAGCGAGTAAGATTTTTCTGGGCCCAAGAGTTACGAAGTTCATCGCTTTGTACGACGCAGGCTCATCCGCGAGCGGTGGGAATTCAATCTGATAGCCTCGATCTTTCAACGCATTCACGACAGAGACTGGCGTTCGACGTGGCCAGCAAAAAGCGAGATCTTTGTCGGCAATCCTCAACATGCCCATAAAATGCATTGTGCCATAGGGTAGGTCGGCCGCGATAACGTCACGTCCGATTTCATTCAACGTGGTAGTGATCTGGTCAATCGCGGCTTGGTTGGTCCTATGACCTCGACCAATAATAGCGGTTGATTTGTCCAGCCACATAAGATCAGCGCCTTCAAAGACCGCCGATCCTGTTAAAGTACGCAGTATAGGAATGCCTAAATCAACAACCCGTCGCGCGACCCATCGTTCTTCACCTGACCGAACTTGTCCCGCCGGGCGTGCCAAAATAGCGCCTTCTGGCGTCATAGCCAAAAGGTCGGCGCAAAACATGAGGTTTGGATAATTGTGTTGATCGGGTTCAACAAAATGAACAACTACATCATTTAACCGGTAGATTTCAGCAATCGTATCATGTTGTTGCTGAGCAAGTTCTAGATCAAGCTTTTCAAGCATCAGTGCTGCTTCGGGGTCATTTTGAGCACTGATCAGTTCGGGACCGGGGCGATGCAACAAGACTGCTTTTAGGTCAGACCACTCATTTGAGACACGATAGGGAGCCCAGATTGAACCAATCTCGTCACGATGCTCAAGTTGGCGTGGAACCCATCCGTCACCGCCGTAAGCTGATTTTCCAAAAGTTGACTTCGAATTGCTCATTGAGAAAGCCTAGCGAAATGTCACGCGTTCCTCAATGGAGCTTTTCATTATTCGACGATCTTTGATAATGTTTCAGACTGCCAAAATTACGCTTCTGTGGGTAACTCGCTTTGTCGAATCTCTCAACTCTGTTAGTGTCTTGTCCGAATCGATTACCAGACGTCTTAAAGGGAGAATAAGATGAAAAAGATCCTTATTGGCATGGCCGCTGCTGCGGCGATGACGCTGACAGCATTTAGTTCATTTGCTGACGACAAACTAAAAGTTGGCTTTATCTACATTGGGCCTCCGGGCGACCATGGTTGGACTTACCAGCACGACCAGGGTCGTATTGCTGTTGAAGAAGCCTTGGGTGACCAGGTTGAAACAACATTCGTTGAAAATGTGCCAGAAGGCCCAGACGCAGAGCGTGTTATTCGCCGCCTTGCAGAAGACGGCCATGGCCTGATCTTCACAACTTCTTTTGGTTACATGAACCCAACTTTGAAAGTTGCTAAGAAGTTCCCAGATGTTAAGTTTGAGCACGCAACTGGCTACAAGCAAGCTGACAACGTTTCTACTTACTCAGGGCGTTTCTATGAAGGCCGTTATGTGATTGGTAAGATGGCTGGCCATCTGTCTAAGACAGGTGTCGTTGGTTATGTAGCTTCATTCCCAATTCCTGAAGTTGTTCGTGGCATTAACTCCTTTATCCTCGGCATGCAGACTGTTAACCCTGACGCTCAAATCAAAGTTGTTTGGGTGAACTCATGGTTTGATCCAGGTAAAGAAGCAGACGCTGCTAAAGCTTTGATCGACCAAGGTGCGGACATCATCACACAACACACTGACTCTCCTGCACCAATGCAGGTTGCAGAACAGCGTGGCATCATGGCGTTTGGCCAAGCTTCTGACATGATTCACTTCGGTCCAAAAGCACAGGCTACGTCAATCATTGATGATTGGGCTCCTTACTACATTGCTCGTACACAAGCAGTATTGGATGGTACTTGGGAATCACAGGATACTTTTGGTGGTCTAGCTGAAGGTATGGTTCTAATGGCGCCTTACACTAACGTTTCTGACGAAGTGGCTGCTCTTGGTGCTGAAACTGCTGATGCGATTGCTAGCGGTGCTATGCATCCGTTCCAGGGTCCAATTTACAACCAGGCAGGTGAGCTCAAGGTTGCTGAAGGCGAAATTCTTCCAATCGGTGATTTGCTCGGCATGAACTGGTATGTTCAGGGTGTTGACGATCAATTGCCTGAGTAAAGATCTTTGCTAGATTTCTTAGAAATCAAAGCTTAGAGAAGGGGTCGCTGGTTCAGCGGCCCTTTTTCGTTAGTAAGTAGAAAACGATGATCAAAATTTCAAAGAAACTCCAAAAACTTGAGAACTTCTTGTTAAGTCCTTCAGTGGACGAAAGTGGCATGTTGCTAACTGAGCTCGACGGATTCTTGGCCGGTGTTGCGGTTTGTCCTGACGACATTAAGGAAGCGGAGTGGCTAGAGAAGATTTGGGGTAACAAAGAGCCCGAATTCCCGTCGGCGGCTCAGCGGACTGAAGTTCTGGCAACCATTTTGGAACGTTCGACTGAGATCTCTGCGACACTCAAGAAGGGCAAATTTGAACCAATCTTGGAACCTGACGACGATGGTTCAATTCTTTGGGAAGGCTGGGCCGCTGGTTTCAAAAAAGCCGTCATGTTACGTCCTGCGTCATGGCTGATACACGATAAGACCGGCGGGAACGATGGACGACTATCATTCTCCCTGTTGATGCGCCTCGCGGAGCTGGAGGAGGGAGACACAGACCCTCAAGAAGGAGACGAGGCCTTGGAAAGAGATGCGTTGCTTTTGATCCCCCATTGTGCAGAAAAACTCTTTAAAGCCAAAGAGAAGCTTTTCGAACCGAAGATTGGTACTAGTTCCTCTGATGTTGTCGGTCGCAATGATCCTTGTCCCTGTGGCTCTGGCAAGAAATTTAAAAAGTGTTGTCTGGACTGAGGAGAAGTCATGATTGAAGAACTAGTTAAAGGTTCAGCCGTTGGGATGGCCAAAGCCATCCGCGAGGGCCAAGTGTCTTGCGCCGATCTTCTGGAAGCTCAGCTGGATCGTGTTGATCGTTACAATGAGGGCCTAAACGCCATTATTTGGCAAGACCGTGAAAGTGCGCGGGAACTAGCAATTCAATTGGATGTGGAAGCAAAGAACGGTACTTTTCGCGGATTGCTCCATGGCGTTCCTGTCACAATAAAAGAAGCTTTTGATCTGAAAGGAGCGCCTAGCACCTGGGGTTCGCCTGCACTCAAAGACAATATTCCTGCGGAGAACTCAGCGGTTGCGCAGCACTATATTGATGCCGGTGCGATTATCTTTGGTAAGACAAACGTCCCGCTCAATCTCGCGGACTGGCAGACTTTTAACGACGTCTACGGCACAACTAACAATCCTTGGGACCTCAACCGTGGCCCCGGTGGCTCGTCGGGTGGCTCTACCGCTGCTCTGGCGGCTGCAATGACTGCGTTAGAGGCAGGCAGTGATATTGGTTCCTCAATACGCAATCCGGCGCACTATTGCGGAGTTTTCGGACACAAACCCACCTGGGGTATTGTGCCAGGGGCTGGGCACATGGTGCCGGGGTATCTCATGGACATTGACATCGGCGTTCAGGGACCGTTGGCAAGGAATGCAGGTGATCTGTCTCTTGGGTTTGATTTGTTGGCACAAACCGACCGTTTTTGGCGCGGCGCTTGGCGGCCCGAT
Organism: uncultured Alphaproteobacteria bacterium; assembly: GCA_905480575.1. Classification (GTDB taxonomy): domain Bacteria; phylum Pseudomonadota; class Alphaproteobacteria; order UBA7985; family CAJQQZ01; genus CAJQQZ01. Next base: position 24,234 of record CAJQQZ010000103.1, read on the forward strand.
CTTGCAGTTGATGCGCGAGAAAAGCTGAGCGACTTCCGTATTGCGATTAAATTAGGCGATCCTGCTTGTGCTGTGGATCAGGGCTATCTTGATTCTATTGCAGCCTTTGGTGAGAAATTGGCCGCAACGGGGGCGAAAGTGTCTTTCGAAGAGCAGCCCGAAATCGATAGCGAAGCCCATTTCACCAACTATATGACTTTGTTGGGAGCAGCTTTGTCCTTTGGGTTTTCTGAAGAAGACGATGCCAGGGATTTGGCTAAGGTCCAAAGCCTCAACGATCCCATGGTTTCCAGACTGGTTGAGCCGCGTATCAACGGCAGAAGCTTTACGCATCGGGAGTGGTTCGCTGCCGATAATGAACGCCGACAATCACGTCTCAAGTTTGATGATTTCTTTACCAATTGGGATGTTTTGATTGTGCCGGTATGTTCATCAGCGGCTTTCCCTCACAATCAAGAAGGCGTGCGCTTTGAGCGAAAACTGACCATTAACGGTAAAGAGCAGCCAGAGATGCAACAGCTCTTCTGGTCTGGCTATTCCGGTGTCGTAGGATTACCAAGTACTGTGGGACCAATGGACTTTGTCGATGGTCTTCCAGTGGGGTATCAAGCAATTACAGGCTACGGGCGCGATCACACTGGGTTGGCGTTTGCCTGCGCTGTAGAACGCGAAATCGGCGGTTTCGTTGCGCCGCCAGGATACGACTAATTTCTCCTGGGATCAAAACAGATAGCCGTGCCAACATGATCGGCAGCTGCTGGATGATTGCGGCCATGGCGGGATTCGCTGTTGAGGATAGCTTCATCAAGTTCTCCTCTTCCTTGCTGCCAATTGGGCAAGTGTTGCTTCTATTTGGCTTGGGTGGTGGATTGGTGTTCGCGACAGGCGCGATCATGAACGGCGACCAGTTGTTTACTCGGCAAGCTGTTTCTCCAACCATGCGTGTTCGGATGTTGTTTGAAATTGTCGCTAGACTATTTTTCGTGCTCGCTCTAGCGCTAACCCCCTTGTCCTCCGCTTCCGCGATCCTTCAAGCGACCCCAATCGTTGTTGTCGCGGGCGCGGCGTTGTTATTTGGTGAACAAGTTGGCTGGCGCAGATGGTTTGCTATCTGTGTCGGTTTTGTCGGGGTGTTGATCATCATTCGCCCCTCGGCAGATGGCTTTACTATCCTATCACTGCTTGCGGTCATTGGAATGTTCGGTTTTGCCGGACGTGACTTAGCAAGTAGGGCCGCACCATTGGCGCTCAGTACCTTCGTCTTGGGCTTCTATGGTTTCATAGCAATCATGATCGCGGGCGCTCTTTACTCTGTATGGAGTGGAGAAGCTCTAGTTTGGCCAAACAGTACAGCTCTGCTTGCATCAACAGGTGCAGTTGCCTTTGGTGTTTTCGCCTACATCAGCCTGATGAAAGCCATGCGAACTGGCGAAGTCTCTGCAGTCACGCCATTCCGGTATACGCGATTGTTGTTTGGCATCGGACTTGGTGTCCTGTGGTTTGGAGAGAAAATTGAGATTTCTATGATAGTAGGCAGTTCTCTAATCGTTGTTTCCGGGCTATTCATCATGGCCCGGAATGACAGCAAGAAACACCAAGTTAACCCAACACTCTAAACTTCTGGACTAGGAAGTCGAAGAAAGCTCTCGTGCGTGGCGGCATGTAGAGCCTCTTAGGATAGAGAGCCGAGATTGCGTATGAAGTTGGCTTCACGTCGGGCAACACAATCTGCAATCTGCCCGCTTCAAGATCCTCTGCGACGTAGCGGAAATCCTGCATGGTGATGCCCTGATGATCTAATGCCCAGTTGTGCAGGACTTCCATCTGGTCCGCATCCATCGTTCCCGTAAGATTGAGTTTCTTGGATCCGCTTTCTGTTTCTACCGTCCATTGATATTGCTTAGAGCCGGGAAAACGCAGCAACAGACAATTGTGATGATTGAGATCTTCTAGGGTTTCCGGTGTTCCGTGTGTCGCGAGGTAGACGGGTGAAGCGCAGATTACGCGCCTGTTTTCCGCTAGTTTTCGAGCTACGAGAGCTGAATCAGGCAAGTTGGCTATTCTGATGGCCAGATCATATTGGTCATCAATCAAATTCATTAGCCGGTCGCTCAAATGCAACTGCACAGAGATGCCAGGGTGGTCTTTGTTGAATGCTGGTACCAAAGGCGCGATAAAGTCCCTTCCCAGTCGGATCGGTGCCGTCACTGTAATAGGGCCTGGTGTAGGAGTGTGATCTTCTGAAAGCTCCGCCTCAGCACGCTCCACGACGTCCAGCAGCTCTTGGCAATGACTCAAAAATCGTTTGCCCTCGTCGGTAAGCTGTAACTTTCTGGTCGTGCGCCAGAACAGTGTGGTGCCTAGGTCTTTTTCAAGACGAGCAATGCGATGGCTGACGACCGCGACGGACATTCTAAGTTCGCGTCCAGCAGCGGACAGGGAACCACGCTCCGCAATGCGAAAAAATATCCTGACATCTTCCAAATTCTTGAGCATGATTTTCAAACCAAACTTAAAAGTAATTTATACTCTATAGAAATATTTAAAACTCGTACAGAGGCACAGAGGTTGGTACATTGGCCGACAATAAAACAGGGGTTCGTTATGATTGGGTTTTTGGCCGACTGGGCAACGTTGCTGCTAAGATGGTTTCACATTACATTGGGGATCGCCTGGATCGGGGCCTCATTTTTCTTCGTATGGCTTGATATCTCGCTGAAGAAACGGGCGCAGATGAACAAGGGTGTCGCCGGTACTTCGTGGATGGTCCACGGCGGTGGTTTTTATCATGTTGAGAAGTATCTCGTGGCTCCGGAGAGTCTGCCTGAAGATCTTCACTGGTTCAAATGGGAAGCCTACCTCACATGGATTTCTGGCTTTGCTCTCCTGATCTCTATCTATTACTTCAATGCCTCTGCCTATTTGATTGATCCCTCTGTTATGGCTCTTGAGCCTTGGCAAGCAATCGCGATTTCAATTGGATCGCTGTTGGCTGGTTGGTTGATTTATGACGGGCTGTGCCGTTCTCCCATTGGAAGAGAGCAGATCCTTTTGGTGCCAGCCGTGTTTGTTCTCATATGTGCCGCCGCATATCTATTTACGCTGGTGTTCGGAGGGCGCGGGGCTTTCATTCACGTCGGGGCCTTTGTTGGTACAATCATGGCGGCAAACGTCTTCGCAGTGATCATCCCTAACCAGGCAAAGATCACGAAGGCTTTGTTGGCGGGAGATCCTCCTGATCCAAAACTAGGCCAGATCGGCAAGCAACGCTCGCTGCATAACAATTATCTGACGCTGCCCGTCTTGGTTATGATGGTCTCTAGTCACCACCCGATGCTCTTCAGCCATGAAAAATCATGGTTGATTGTCGCGCTGATCTTGGTTGTTGGCGCTATGGTCCGTCACTTTATCAATCGCCATGACGCCGGTGTGCCTGCGAAGAAGATCCTCTGGACACTCGGTGTAGCAGCGTTAGCCTTAATTGGTTTGATCCTAATGACGGCACCCAAGCCCGTTGATGATACCGTTGAAGTCATGCCAGACACCCAGGTTTTCGCGATGGTTAGTAAACATTGCACTGTCTGTCATTCAGGCAGTCCTCGGCACGATGATTACGACGAAGCGCCGAAAGGGATCAAATTCAACTCTCTCGTCGATGTTCGCACCCAAAAGAACGCCGTTTTACAGCAGTCGGTAAATTCCAACGCCATGCCCATGGGTAATGAAACCGGAATGACTGCCGAGGAGCGTGCGGCTCTCGGTGCTTGGTTGAGGGCGCAATAATGAACGTTGCAGAAGTAAATACTCTTAGTCAACAAGCCTATATGGAAGCCTTCGGTCCGATTGCCGAACATTCGCCCTGGGTTGCGGAGAGTGCGGGCGCTGCGGCTCCATTTGCAGATAGGCAGGCAATGATCGATGCTTTTCAAAAGGCTCTAACCGCCGCCGAGGAAGCGGATCAGCTAGCGGTGATTCGGGCGCATCCTGACTTGGCGGGCAGGGCAGCTTTGGCCGGAGAACTTGAAGCGCACTCCACATCTGAGCAATCTCGCGCCGGTTTGGATCAGTTAACCCAAGAAGAACTCGATCACTTCACTGATTTGAATGGTCGCTATCTGGAGAAGTTTGGTTTTCCCTTTATTTTTGCAGTGAAGGGCGCGACCAAATATCAAATCCTTGATGCTTTTGAGGCTCGGATAGGGGCCACAAAAACTGAGGAATTCTTAACGGCAATCACTCAAGTTTGCCGCATCATACGGTTCCGTTTAGAGGATATGGTCGATGAACTATAAAGACTTTTTCTCGGTTGAAGATTATCCTCGAGACCTGATTGGCTACGGTCGCAATCCGATTGACCCGAAGTGGCCGGGTGGTGCGCGCGTTGCGGTACAGTTTGTTGTCAATTACGAGGAAGGTGGTGAAAACGCCGTCCTTCATGGCGACAAGGCTTCCGAGGCCTTTCTTTCGGAAACTGTCGGAGCACAGCCGCTTGAAGGTGTGCGCAACATGAACATCGAATCAGTCTATGAGTACGGCAGTCGCGCTGGGTTCTGGCGTCTTTGGCGCATGTTCACCAAACGCAATATGCCGGTCACCGTTTATGGTGTCACCATGGCTTTGGCGCGTAATCCAGATGCTGTCGCCGCCATGAAGGAAGCGAACTGGGAAATCGCCTCTCACGGTTTGCGTTGGATCGACTATCAATACATGCCTGAAGCCGAAGAACGGCAACAGATCGCAAATGCCATTCGCCTGCACGAGGAGATCACTGGCCAGCGGCCCTTGGGTTGGTACACTGGGCGTATCTCTCCCCAGACACGTGATATCGTTAAGGAAGAGGGCGGTTTTCTCTATGACAGCGATACCTACGCGGATGACCTGCCCTATTGGGAGAAGGGACCAAATGGGCCGCATTTGGTCATTCCATACACGCTGGATACTAACGACATGCGGTTCGCAGCGCTGCAAGGATTCAATGCCGGGGACCAGTTTTTCAACTACCTGAAAGACAGCTTTGACGTGCTTTATGAGGAAGGCGAAGACGCTCCGAAGATGATGTCAATTGGGCTTCATTGTCGGTTGGTCGGACGTCCTGGTAGAGCGGCAGCACTGATGAAGTTCCTTGATTATGTGCAGTCACATAACAAGGCCTGGGTCTGTCGGCGCATCGATATCGCCCGTCATTTTCATGAGAACCTGAGGCCTGAGTGAGGTCCGAACTTTATGTCCCCAACAAGTCATCCAGGGCTTGATCCGGGATCTTTTGAAACGAGCGCACAATTTCTAAAAGGTACTGGCCTTCGCTGGTATGACATGTCAGAGCTGGAGCAATGATTGTGACCAAAACTCTACAACCAAAACCTCTTACCCGAGAAGCCTTCTCGCGGTACGGTGATGTTATTGAACTTGATGGGGCGAAGCATTTCACCATCAACCAGGGCATGACTGAACGATATCATGATCTGGCCAACGTTGATGTTTCGACGGAAGATGGCAAAGCAATCGTCTCCATCTTTCAGGGACAGTCATACGACTTGCCGATCCAAATCAAAATGATGGAGCGCCACCCACTGGGGAGCCAGCTGTTCTTTCCGTTAAATGAGCGTCCCTATCTGGTTGTCGTTGGGGAAGGAGAGGATCAACTTGATCCAAGCACCCTAACAGCCTTTCTGGCGCGCGGTGATCAAGGGGTGAACTATGCCCGCAAAACCTGGCATCATCCTCTGTTGGCGCTGGAGCAGGTTTCGAACTTCATAATCGTTGATCGCGATGGACCTGGAAACAATCTGGAAGAGGTTTGGTTGGAAGAAAGAGATTGGGCGGAAATCAATTCAATCGAATAATCTGCGCAGTGGTCCCAGCCTTCAATTCTGGTCCATGAGCAGGGCGCAGGATCAGGCAATCTGCCGCGGCTAGACGCGAGAGCATTGAGCTATCCTGCTTGCTGAACGGTGTTGCAACCAATCGGCCTTCCGCGTTCCTCGAAAGCTGTGCGCGCATGAACTCAAGGCGTTGATCGTTCGCTGGAATATCTTCGCCTAGGATCGCAGGCTCTAGAGGTAAGGCGTGATCTTCGATACCCATCATAGCGTTGATCGCAGGGATCATGAACAGCAGGCCGCAGATGTAGGAAGAGACGGGATTACCAGGCAGGCCGAGGATGCCGGTTTGCTCAACCGCTCCAAAAATCAACGGTTTGCCCGGTCGCATCGCAATTTTCCAGAATCCTAGCTCTAATCCGAAATCTTTCAGCACATCCTGAACCAGGTCATGCTCTCCAACGGACGCTCCGCCGGTCGTCACAAGCAGATCTGCGTCAAGGCCTCGCCGGAAACATTCTGCCAGGCTTTCACGGTTGTCTTTTGCAATGCCTAAGTTAATCGCCTCACCGCCAGCGGCCTCAACCATTGCTGTCAACGTGATGGAATTAGAGCTGACGATTTGATTGCCGTGCATCGGCTCGCCGGGTTCTACGATCTCGTCGCCGGTGGATAGGATCGCAACACGTGGTTTTCTGTAAACTTCAACGGTTGGGTTGTTGCCTGCCGCAATGACCGCCAGATCTCTGACCGAGAGCCTGCGTCCCTTTTGGGCGATTACTTTACCCTCTGAGAAATCAAGGCCTGCTTTGCGCACGTAGCGTCCTTGGCTACAGCTCTCGAGCACAGTGACCCTGTCACCATCGCGTTCTGCGTTCTCCTGGATCAGGATTGTGTCTGTACCATCGGGGAGCGGAGCGCCCGTGAAAATTCTTGCGCATCCGCCGGGTTGGACAGTGAATTCATTGGTAGTGCCGGCAGCCATTTCGCCTATTACAGTCAGTTGACAAGGCAGGTTTTGGATATCAGCCGCCAGCACAGCATAGCCGTCCATGGCAGAGACATCCTTGCGAGGCATGGTTAGTTTTGCAGTTGCGCCACGTGCTAACACGCGGCCTAGGGCTTCCCGGATGGGTACCGTTTCCGCGCTCAAAGGAGAGAAGGCGTCGATAACGCGCTGGCGTGCGTCTTCAAAGGAGAGCATTGGCTTTATCTCTATCTGCCTTCCCCGGATGGAACATCGTGGAAGTCCGGGGTCTACGGTGGCTTTGGCTAGATGCTGGAACTACTGCAATAAGAATGAAGCCGTCTTTGCTTAAGCTATGCGTTGCTTCATGAGTAGGCCCCGCAACAAGTGCGGGGAAGAAAGTCATACTAGGGTTGAAAGGCCTCAATTTCACATTGCCTCGAATGTACCGGACTTACCGCCAGATTTATGGATCAGTCGTACTGCATCAATCGTCATGCCTTTATCAACGGCCTTGCACATGTCGTATACCGTAAGCGCGGCAACAGAGACAGCGGTCAAAGCTTCCATTTCTACGCCTGTCTTGCCGGTGATCTTGCACGTTGCATCAATCTCGACCGCACAGTCGTCCTCGTTGACGGACAGATTGACTTTAACGGATGTCAGTGGAAGTGGGTGGCAAAGGGGAATGAGATCAGGTGTTTTTTTGGCAGCCATAATACCGGCTAAACGAGCTACTGCCAGCACGTCACCTTTCTTAAAGCCGCCCGATTTTATCAATTCAAGCGTTTCACCGTTAACATTCACCCGACCCTTAGCTGTGGCTGTCCTGCTGGTGTCTGCCTTTTCGGAGACATCAACCATATGGGCTTTGCCTTGGTCATCAAAGTGGGTGAAGTCTGCCATTATTCTTCACGTCCTAGTATTGCCTGGGTTGCACCCGCAACGTCATCTTGGCGCATCAACGATTCGCCGATAAGGAAGGATTTAGCACCCGTGGCCCGCATACGCTGCAGGTCTTCGTTTGAGTAAAGTCCAGACTCAGCAATTAGCCAACGGTCAAAAGGGATCATCTGGGAAAGGCGTTCAGTCGTTGCAATATCAATCTCTAGGGTTTTGAGGTTACGATTGTTCACACCGATCAAAGGTGATTGGAGCTTGAGTGCACGTTCCATCTCTTCTTCGTCGTGAACTTCAAGGATAGCATCCATGCCTTGGTCGAAGGCAGCTGCCTCTAGGTGTAAGGCCGTTTCGTCGTCCAGTGCAGCCATGATGATTAGTACACAGTCTGCGCCGATGGCTCTGCTTTCCGCGATCTGATAAGGATCGATCATAAAATCTTTGCGCAGAACGGGTAGATCAACCGCTGCTCTTACAGCCTTCAGATAGTCATCATGGCCCTGGAAATAAGGCTCATCCGTCAACACTGAAAGACAGCTAGCGCCACCGGCTTTGTAAGCCTCAGCCAAGCGAGGCGGATCAAAGTCCGGACGGATAAGGCCCTTACTAGGCGAAGCTTTTTTTATTTCAGCGATCAGGCTGCTGCCATGCTTGCGCGCGTCTCTCGTCAACGCTGCCGCAAATCCGCGTGGAGCGGGCTGTTGTTCCGCCAACTCCAGCTGTTGCCAGACATCACTCTCTTTCTTTCGGGCCTCGACGAATTCGTGTTTGTCGTTACAGATTTTGACTAAGACGTCAGGAATAGTACTCATTTATGCTGTGTCACCTTCATGGGAAATAGCGATCATTTGATCAAGTCTGGCGAGCGCTGCGCCAGAATCAATCGACTGTTTAGCAAGTTCGATACCTTCGGCTAGGTCGGATGCCTTGTCGCCGATGACGAGGGCTGCGCCGGTGTTGATAACAACGATATCTCTATAGGCATTCTTCGCGCCCTCCAACACCGCTCTCAAGGCGGCGGCATTTGTAGCCGCGTCGGCACCTTTTAGGTCCGCTGGATCAGCCAGCGGAATACCGTAGTCTTCTGGATCTATCACAAAGTCTCGAACAGTACCATTCGCCCATTCTGCGGCTATGGTCGGACCTGTTGTTGTAATCTCATCTAGACCGTCGGAGCCATGAACAACCCAAGCTTTTGTAGCGCCCAATTCACCGAACACTCTAGCGACTGGGTTAACCCACTTCTCTGCGAAGATACCGACCAACTGGCGCTTCGTACCGGCTGGATTGGAAAGGGGTCCAAGAAGGTTGAAAATTGTTCGAGTGCCGAGCTCTACGCGTGTCGGCCCAACGTGGCGCATGGCTCCGTGATGGCGCGGGGCCATCAGGAAACCAACATTAGCCTCATTGATTGATTTTTGAACCAGTTCCCAATCGGCATCAATATTAACCCCAAGCGCATTGAGCACATCGGCTGACCCAGACTTAGAGGACAGCGCGCGATTGCCGTGTTTTGCAACAGGCAAACCAGCGCCAGCGATGACAATCGCAGCGGCAGTTGAAATATTGTAAGTGCCGGAGGAATCGCCACCTGTGCCCGCCGTGTCGACAGCACCCTCAGGCGCATTTAACATATGGGCCTTGGCGCGCATGGCTTTTGCGGCCCCGGTGATTTCATCCACGGTTTCACCACGCACACGAAGAGCCATCAAAAAACCGCCGATCTGACTAGCAGTAGCTTCACCGGACATCATGATATCAAAGGCCTGTCTGGATTCTTCCTGACTTAGGGAATGCCCGTCGGCGGCTTTAGCAATTAGAGACTTGAAGTCGGCTTGTGTTGTCATTGTCTTATCTCTCAGGCTGCTTTGGCGATATCGACAAAGTTCTTCAGCAGAGCTTTGCCTCCTTCACTCGCAATAGATTCTGGATGGAATTGAACGCCGTGAATGGGCAACTCTCTATGTTGAAGGGCCATGATCATACCGCTCTCGATCTCTGCGGTTACTTCCAGGCACTCAGGCAAGGTAGAACGCTCAACGAGCAATGAATGGTAACGCGTGACCGTCAGTGGGCTTGGTAGGCCTGCGAAAAGTCCTTTGTCTTTGTGAACAATGCTTGAGACTTTGCCATGCATCAATTCTTGCGCGCGCACAACTTTGCCGCCTAACGCTTGTCCAATAGACTGATGCCCTAAGCAAACGCCGAGCAGAGGCAGATTCTCTTCGGCCGCCACGCTAACCATCTCTAGGCAAATGCCTGCTTCGTTGGGCGTACAAGGGCCAGGGGAGAGTATGACGCCTTCTGGCTGTTTCGCTAAAACTTCTTCAACGGTGATTTCATCGTTCCGCACGACCTCTAACTCGGCTCCCTGTTCTCCCAGGAAGTGATAGAGATTGTAAGTGAATGAATCGTAGTTATCGATCAGTAGAAACACGGGTGTAATCCTATTTTCATCTGCCCCTATAACAGGGGCAGGTTTATGGGGAAAGTCTGATGGTGCAAAGACTCGTCTTTGCTTGGATCAGCTTCGCCATCGAAAGGAGGATAGGTGGGAAAAGAGGATATGATTCATCGTCTTATCCGAGGTTCGAGCGGTTAGCCGCGAAAGCGACTGCTTCTTCAGCAGCACGAACAAGCGCGCGTGCTTTGTTACGGCATTCTTGGTATTCACTTTCGGGATCAGAGTCGGCCACAACGCCAGCACCAGCCTGAATATGCATCATGCCGTCTTTAACAATAGCTGTTCTGAGAGCGATACAGTTGTCCATAGAACCGTTAGCTGAAAAATACCCGATGGCTCCAGCGTAGATGCCACGGCGTTGAGGTTCAAGCTCATCGATGATTTCCATCGCTCTCACCTTCGGCGCTCCTGAAACAGTTCCGGCGGGAAATCCGCCCTGAATGGCGTCGAGGGCGTCCAATTCAGGCCTGATCTTTCCAGTAACGTTAGAGACAATGTGCATAACATGGCTGTAGAGTTCGATTATGTTGCGTTCAGTGACAGTAACAGAACCGATCTCAGACACGCGACCGACATCATTGCGACCGAGGTCGAGCAGCATGAGGTGCTCGGCACATTCTTTTTCGTCTGCCAGCAATTCCGCCGCCAGAGCCTCGTCTTCTGCTTTGTTTGAACCGCGTTTGCGTGTGCCAGCGATGGGACGAATAGTGACTTCTTCATCACGCAATCTGACCAGAATTTCGGGACTGGAACCGACAATAGCAAACCCTTCGAAACCTAGGTGGAAGAGGAAAGGCGAAGGGTTCAATCGGCGCAAGGATCGGTAGAGGGCTGTCGAAGACAGTGTGAAAGGTACAGAAAACCGTTGTGAAAGCACCACTTGGAAAATATCACCAGCGAATATGTACTCTTTGGCTTTGGCAACCATCTCATGAAATTTTGAACGCTCAACGGTTGATTGCGGCTCGGGCAATTCTGATGGTGGCTCGCTTTCCAACATACGGTGGAAGAGCGGTGCTTCTAGTGCGTCGAGTGCTCTCGTAATCCGTGATACTGCCAGTTCATAAGCAATCGAGGCGGTGATGCCTTCTTGGCTATAAACCGGGCTGACCAACGTCGCTGTGTCTTTGAGCTTGTCGAAGATCGCAACCAAAGTTGGTCTTGAGAAAATAGAATCAGGTGTTTCAAGCCCTGGAGGATTGTTGTCTGGTAACCGCTCCATGTGTCGGACCATATCATAGCCCATGTAACCGAACACACCGGCGGCCATTGGCGGTAGTTCTTCCGGCAGGTCGATCCGAGAGGCATCAATCAAATCCCGCAGAGTTTCCAAAGGGTTCTGGTCTGGTTCGCCACAGGGCTCGTAGTGACCTCCGACCGACCCATCAGGATTTAATGCCTGACGATTTATCTCTGTTTTACCGTCTTTGAACCGCCAGATAAGATCTGGATTATAGCCGATGAAGGAATAGCGACCGCGAACGGCCCCCCCTTCAACGGATTCAAAGAGAAACGAGTATGGTTTCTCCTTGCACAGTTTCATCATCGCCGAAACAGGCGTCTCCAGATCAGCAACCGTAGTTGCCCAAATGACCTGTGACTCGCCTGCGTCGAACTTAGCCTTGAATTGATCGAAGTCCGGAAAAATATGCATTTAAACCGACTACTGAGCGTTCACTTCTGGAGTGGTGCTGGTTGTTGTCAGACTAGCGAGCTGTTGTGCAGCTGCGTCGAAGGCTTCGTCAACGATATCTTGTTCAATGTCGATCGGTGTGCGTTCTTTTAATGCAGCCTGGAACTGAGTAAGAATTTCTCGTCCAAGAGCCTCTTTGATTTCGCTGCTAACTATCTGATAAGGGCTGTCCTCTGCTTTGATTGTTTCTGCATCCAAGTTCGCAGGGATAACTTCTGTAGCACGATAGACGATTGCATCTCTTCCAGCCTCGGCAACAGACCAAGTGTTCGCTGCCACAGTGAAAGCTTCCTGTGGCAGGTGGCGCGCATCTGTTTCCTGTTGTCTGATAGAAACGGTAGTCGCTGCTGTTGAGGTGACTACTTCAGTCTCGAGGCTTGTTGCGAGTTCTGCCGCTGTTTTACCGCCATCTAACTCAGCAACGAGCGATTTGGCATTCTCATGCGCTAAATCACGTGCTTTTTGCAGTTGCAAGGCGGACTTGATGCGATCCCGCACTTCTTCAATCGTTTGATCACGAGGCGGGATGACTTGATTAACACGGGCAACGAAGAATTCGTTGTTTTCAGCTTCAATCAAAAAGCTCTCTTCTTTCAAAGGCAAAGCAGCGACGGTTTGCCAGAAGAGTTTTGTGTCGCTCGGTAAACCTTCAACCTTTTTATTGTCTTGGTCGCGGCCGTATTGGTTAACAGCGGCGGCTTGGGTGATATCAATACCCAAAGTGTCTGACGCTTCTTCCAACGTTTGGCCCTCACCAATAGCATTGTCCAATTTCCCTGAAAGAGAAATAGCAACATTAGCGGATTGTTCTTCTTTCAGCGCCGTGATCAGTTTGTCTTTGCTGTTTTCTAAGGTTGGTACGAATGCTGGAGTGATCTTCTTTACATTGACAATGTGCCAACCGAAATCTGTTTCAAGCGGGGCGCCGTAGCCTGGCTCTGCAAGTTCAAAGGCCACATCGCCAATCTCGACGTCGATTTGGCGACGTTCGCGATCACCAATCAAAACAGGAGGCCCAGATGTGAACTCAAGTGATACAGCGTTGAAATCTTCGCCTGCCTGTAAGCGTTCAAAGGCTTTGTCAGCTGTTTCTTTATCTTCAAGTACAAACTGCTCAACTTCACGCTTTTCGGCGATGGCCAAATTATCTTTGCGTTCTTCAAAAGCTTTAGCAACGTCTTCGTCAGTCACGGCAATGTCCTCGGCTAGCTTTGCGGGGTTCACCGAAATGAAACTGATGTCTCTATACTCGCGTGTGCGGAAACGGTTCTGGTTTTCCTCTAAGAATGTAACCATTTCGTCTTCGCTAACTTCCATTTCCTTATAGTCAGGGGCGGGAACCTTGAAGAGTTCAAATACACGTTCTTGATTTCGGATCTTGTAAAGAGGCTCAACCATTGTCTGAGGCACTTTATCTGCACCACTGATGGCGCTTCTCAATCTTGATTGAGCAATCCTGCCAGCAAGATCTTCCAAGAATGCCTGTTCAGTCATGCCACGCTCAACAACAATCTTCTGCTGAAACAAGACTGGACTAAAAGAGCCATCGGCACCTTTGTAGTCATCGTCAGACTGAATGACTGACTTCAACTCACCGCGAGAAGCGAAGAGATTAAGATTGTCCAACTCGTGTTCCCAAACGAAGTTGTTCACGAACATGTTGATCACCGTCTGGTCTAGACCTTGATCTTTGATGTCTTGAACCGTTTGAAACTTCTGGTCCAGTATCTGAGCGAATTGTCTGCCAACAGCAGCTGTCTGTCTCGTCAATTGATCTTGAGAAATTTCATTGCCAGCTACTGTAATCGCAACTGAAGGCTCGTTGAGGCTATCTTGTAAGAAGCCAGAACCACCCCAACCGATAAAGGTAAGGGCAAGGAGGCCAAGGAAGAGTTTGGCAATCCGGGTCGAAGCGCCAGATTTAATTGCAGTCAACATGGTTGTCGTTGTCCGTCCGTTTGGGTTCAGCAAGGCTGCTGACCGAGAAGTGAAAACAAAGTTGGTTTGCAAATAGCAAGCCTAGGTACAATTTGAAAGACCTCAGATGCTGGCCAGGAGTCTTTTCCTTTGCTACTAAGTCGATTAATCAGCCTTTGTGACCAAAATTGGTAGGTTCAGGCAAATAAAGTGGAGAATTCTAGTGCGAAGAGCGCTTATTGCAGGCAATTGGAAAATGAATCTTGGTTTGGAAGAGGGGATGGTGTTGGTCCAATCTTTGTTAAACCAATCGTCAGCTGAAGATTTCGCCAATTGCGATGTTCTTGTTTGCCCACAGATGCCATTGATTGCACCGCTAGCGGATATTGCCGGAAATATCAAAATCGGAGCGCAAGATTGCGGCGCTACAGATTCTGGTGCATTTACTGGTGACACCAGCCCACAGCTGTTGGCTTCTCTGGGCTGTGACTATGTCATTGTTGGACATTCGGAACGCAGAGCTGGTCGTTTTGAAGATGATGGCTTGATCCAAGCAAAAGCTGGAGCAGCGCAGAAAGCAGGTCTTACTGCCATAGTTTGCGTCGGTGAAAGCGAAATGGAACGAGAGCTGGGCAATGCTGAAACCATCGTTGCTTCTCAACTTGCAGGCTCTATCCCCGAAGGATCTAACGCAGAAAACCTAGTGGTGGCCTATGAACCCGTTTGGGCGATCGGAACTGGTAAGACAGCATCAGAAGCCGACGTACAGGAAATGCATGCCTCGATCCGTGACCAACTCGAAGATTTGTTGGGGGATGCCTCAAAAATCCGCATTCTTTATGGTGGTTCCGTGAAAGCTGACAATGCAAAGGCGCTGCTGGCTTTAAAGGACGTTGATGGCGCCTTGGTTGGAGGCGCTAGCCTAAAAGCGGAGTCGTTTATGCCAATCATTAAGGCTACCAAGTAGTTAAATAGGAACCAAATCTCTAAACCTCCTAAAAACCGCTTGCCGGACTTGTAATTTAGGCTGGTCTTTTCCAAATAGAGCGGGTAAAGAACCGCCAATCTCATAGAAATAGACATTGATAGTCGCCAAATGATTCAAATTATTGTTGTAATACACCTGATTGTGGCCGTTGGCCTGATCCTGTCCATCTTGGTCCAGCGCTCAGAAGGCGGTATCGGCATGGGGTCCGGCAGTGGCGGTGGCCTGATGTCCACACGTGGTTCTGCGAACCTGTTAACGCGGATCACGGCTGGCCTAGCGACGATCTTCATTTGTACATCTTTGACATTGGCTTTCTTGGCTGGTGGCTGGAACAGCAGATCATCGATTGCTGATGAAATTGCGATCACTCAACCAGCACCTGCCGGTTCAGGGGAAGCAACGCCAACAACTGGCAGCACGAATGACGCTAACAATCTTTTGAACTCTCTCGATAGCTCTGTTCCTGTCGAGTAAATTTATCCACATCCTGTTGATAAAAAGGCTGCTTTTGGCGGCCTTTTTTGATGCCCAAAAGTAACAGTGGTGACCAAAGCCACGCTAGAGTGACACAAATGATAGAATCCGCGATTTTCTGCTTGCGACTCACACGAGAATCGAAGATGAGGGTCTTCCCATGACACGGTTTATTTTCATCACCGGCGGCGTGGTTTCCTCCCTCGGCAAAGGCATAGCATCAGCGGCTCTGGGCGCGTTGTTACAGGCGCGCGGCTATAACGTCCGCTTGCGTAAACTTGACCCCTATCTCAATGTTGATCCAGGGACCATGAGCCCTTATCAACATGGCGAGGTCTTCATTACTGATGACGGTGCTGAGACGGATCTCGATCTAGGCCACTACGAGCGGTTCACTGGTGTTCATGCGACCAAAGGCGATTCGGTCTCCACGGGCGGCATTTATACTTCGATCTTGAAAAAAGAACGACGCGGTGAATATCTGGGTGCTACGGTCCAAGTCATTCCACACGTCACTAACGAGATTAAGAACGTTATTACCTCGGGCGTCACCGAAGAAGATTTTATTATTTCTGAAATTGGTGGCACGGTCGGCGATATCGAGTCGTTGCCTTTCCTGGAAGCGATTCGTCAGCTCGGTTACGAAGTAGGCCGTGACAGAGCACTTTTCCTCCATCTGACGCTATTACCCTATATTCCAACGGCTGGTGAGCTGAAAACAAAGCCAACACAGCACTCGGTCAAGGAGCTGCAAGGTCACGGTATACAGCCGGACATTTTGCTGTGTCGGTCTGATCGGGAGATTCCAGCGGGAGAGCGTCGGAAAATCGCATTGTTCTGTAATATTCCTGAAGCCAACTGCATCCAGGCACTGGATCTTAACTCGATCTATGAAGTGCCGCTGGCCTATCATCGAGAAGGCCTCGACACACAGGTCTTAAAGCACTTCTCAATGGACGACGCCCCAGAACCAGATCTTGAGCCGTGGCGAGAGATTGCCCGACGCGTCATGGAACCAGAGGGCGAAGTTAGAATTGCAGTTGTTGGCAAATACACGGTTCTCCTAGATGCTTACAAGTCGCTCAGCGAAGCTTTGATCCACGGTGGCATTGCCAACAACGTCAAAGTCAAGATCGATTGGATTGAATCAGAAGTTTTTGAGAAAGAAGAAGAGGCTATCCAACGCCTTGAGGGGACACATGCGATCCTTGTTCCCGGAGGATTTGGTGAACGCGGTGCCGAAGGTAAAATAGAAGCAGTACGTTTTGCTCGTGAGCGCAAAATTCCATACTTCGGCATTTGTTTTGGCATGCAAATGGCGGTGCTTGAAGCAGCCCGCAATTTGGCCGGTATTGAAGACGCCAGTTCCAGCGAGTTTGGCCCGACGAACCACTCGATCGTGGGCTTGATGACCGAATGGGAAAAGGAAGACGGTAAAGAAACCCGCGCCGCTGACGGCGATCTGGGCGGTACCATGCGCCTGGGTGCTTATCCATGCGTGTTGGAAGAGGGCACATTGGCTCGCGAAGTTTACGGCACGGCAGAGATCTCTGAACGCCACCGCCATCGCTATGAGGTCAACATGTCTTATCGTGAGCTGTTGGAAGAAAAGGGTCTGAAGTTCTCAGGTGTTTCTCCGGACGGCTTACTGCCAGAGATCGTAGAATACCCCGATCACCCCTGGTTTATCGGTGTGCAGTTCCATCCAGAACTCAAATCCAAACCTTTCGACCCGCATCCTTTGTTTAAGTCCTTTGTCGAAGCAGCCTTGACCCAGAGCCGGTTGGTTTAACTATTGGTTAGGCTGGTCGTCATTAGATCAGGTAGCTCTCAAGCAATTGAAGTCCGATCCGGCATAACAATCATGGATGCCGCGAAGATCCACGAACTAGGACTTGCTTGTGAGTGCGGTGGGGCGGTGATCTGTGCTACTTGCCATGTCGTCGTGTCACCTGAATGGTTCGATAAGCTTGAGCCTCCGATTGAGGCAGAGCTGGATATGTTGGATGCCCTCGAGGGTAGGGAGGCGACGTCCCGGCTTGGTTGTCAGCTTGTTATGACTGAGGAGTTGGACGGTCTTGAGGTCAAAGTGCCTTAAGTAACGATGGACCCCGGACTTTCGCTTCGCTACATACGGGGAAGGGTGATTTACAACAATGGTTACTTCATCTTAATTCGCCCATCGACAGTAGGTGCGATGCTGTCATTCTTGCGAATATAGACCATGACATCGTTGGCAAGCAGCTTAGCGGATAGCCCTCCAACCAGAACCTTGGCACCCTTAAGCATTGAGTAACCGTCTCCCCCACCAGCGATGTAGTCATTTGCGGCGAGAGTGTAGGTGCCGTTCATATCTAGGGCGCCGCCGCCTATCATCACGTCACTTACGCGGTTTCCTGTTGGCGCGCTGGCGTCTAAGGTAAAAGTCAAACCAGAAACTTGAGGGAAGCGACCAGCTGTACTTTCAATTTGGCTGACACCGTTTTCGAGTGCCGCCATGACGGTCTCTCCCGATACTTCCAATAGGATATTCAGGTTACCAAAGGGAAGTTCGGTTAGGATATCGCGGCGACTTAGTTCTGTGCCTGCTTCGTAGACCTTGTTGCCCCTGATGCCGCCACCGGCCATGATCGCTATGTCCGCCTTGTGAATTGACCGTTGAGCATCGGCGATCAAATTACCGATGGCCGCTTCGGTGGTGCGAACGGTGGTTTTTCTGGAATCGAGTTCGGTTGTGGTTATTCCGACTGGCACATCTAGTTCTTTGGACAAGCTGGCCTGGAAACTCTCGACTTTGGCATATGTCTCTGGGTCCGGCTCAACGGTTGCTGAATCTATGATACGGAAGTTTGGCCACCACTTAACACGGCGCTTGCCACGTTTCTCGCCGACAGAGAAGGTCACATCGACCGCGACCACCAAGTCGCCTTCAGCGCGTGATTCCGCCATGACTGAGCGCCCATTATAGTTCACTGTTAGATCATGATCGTGGCCGGAGAAAACGAAGTCAAACAAGCCACCAGAATAGAGGCTGCGATCTGTTGCAATGTCTTCATGAAGTATGGCCACCAATACATCCGCACCGTCAGCTTTCAAGGCTTTGGCTTGAGCGGCAGCCACCTCCATTGAGTCTGAGAACACCAAATCGCCAGGGCTAGAAAGTACGGGCGTGTCAGCCAAAGTTAAACCAACGATGCCAACCTTCACGGATTTCATTGGGTCAGAGGCATCGCCGTAAGTCAACATTACGCTGTCTTCGAAACCAGCTACTTTGCTGCCATCGGCTTGACGCAGATTAGCGGATAAAAGTGTGGAGTCGAGTTCCGCCATCCGCTTCAGGAAGGTTTCTTTGCCAAAATCAAACTCATGGTTGCCAGGTACAACGATATCTGGGGGAACTATGTTCGTCAGTTCGACCACATGCTCACCTTTATCAAAGCCGGAAAGTAGGGAAGGAGAGATGAAATCGCCAGCATGCGCATAAATGAGATTGCCACCTTTGGAACGCTCCGCTCGTGCCAAAGCGTTCACCCGGGCGAAGCCGCCGCGTTTGGACTTGGGGTTCGCCATTTCATAGATGTCACTGATCAGCAAAAAGGTAAGATCAATATCCTCTGCCGTCGCTCGGTTGGCCAAAGTGCCAAACATTAAGACGATTAGACTAAATACAAACGCTATTTGTTTCATGGGATTTGCCTCTCACTCGTGAACTAGTTGATTCGAGACTAATGCAGTCACAGCCGAGGTCAAGCCCCTAGCTTTTGCCTGCCAAAGCCCCTATATGCTCGCCAGCACGTTTACTTCGAAGATAAGTCTATGAATTCCCTAGGTATTGATAAAGCCCCTGAAGACACCCGCGTGGTCGTAGCCATGTCGGGCGGTGTTGATTCGTCCGTGGTGGCTGCCATGTTGAAGGAGCAGGGCTATGATGTGATCGGCATTACGCTCCAGCTTTATGACCATGGCATGGTTCTGGAGAAAAAGGGCGCTTGTTGCGCTGGCCAGGATATCTATGACGCCAGTCGTGTGGCCACAGATCTCGATTTTCCTCACTATGTTTTGGACTACGAAAGCCGTTTCCGCGAAGCTGTGATCGACGATTTCGCTGACTCTTACATGCGCGGCGAAACTCCCATTCCTTGTGTGCGTTGTAATCAAACCGTCAAATTCCGTGATCTTCTTGCCACCGCTAAGGACTTGGATGCAGATGTCTTGGCGACTGGTCACTATGTGCAACGAAAGGTGAGTCCAGAGGGAAAATCCGAGTTACATCGCGCCTACGACGATACCAAAGACCAAAGCTACTTCTTGTTCGCTACAACGCAGGAGCAGCTGGATATGTTGCGGTTTCCGCTGGGCGGACAGCCTAAATCTGAGACACGCGCTTTTGCAGAGAAGATAGGCTTGGTTGTTGCCGATAAGCCGGACAGCCAAGACATTTGTTTTGTCCCTGACGGCAACTATGCGTCGATCGTATCGAAGATGCGTCCTGGGGCGCTTGATCCGGGTGATATCGTTCACATCGATGGTCAGGACGTCGGGCGCCATGAAGGCATTATCAACTATACCATTGGCCAACGTCGTGGCTTGGGCATTGGTGGCACGGCAGAGCCGCTCTACGTCGTCCGTCTCAATGCCGATGAAAAGCAGGTTATCGTTGGCCCTAAAGAGGCGCTGGCGCGGAACGTTGTTTATATCAAGGAACTCAACTGGCTTGGTGAAACTTCTAGTGAAACAACGTTTGAGATCTCCGTCAAACTGCGTTCAGTGATGTCTCCCATCCCCGCTGAACTTAAATTGAATGGCAACGATACAGCGGAGATTTACCTTGCGGAGGCCCATCACGGAGTGGCACCCGGTCAGGCTGCTGTCTTCTATCAGGGTGATAGAGTCATGGGTGGCGGCTGGATCGTCGGGGCCGAGCGAGCAGCTTAATTAGCTTGCTGACGATTTTGACGAACAAATATTTCGTTGAGTTTGTGCTCTTTAATCATTCGTTGCTTTTTTGACGGCCAATAACATTTCCGGTTGCATGGGCGAGTTGAGCTTCCTATAAACCACTCTACCGCAGCAATCGGTTGCGGTGGCTTTAGTGAGTTTCGACCAAAGTTGGGAACCAGTTCCTGGCTTTTGATACTCAACCAGCTAACGTCAGTTTTAACCAGAGGAGTTACGGGCTTTGTCCGTTCTATCAATCATATTTTACCTAACAAGAAAGGCTTCGCCTGCGGTCACCGCGCGAAGAGATTGCCTCTAGTTAACTAACTGGCTCTCTCTTCCGCGCCAAAGGCCCAGAGAAGAGATGAGCATGCTATGTTCTCCCGCCTACATCAAACTGTGCAGCAGCTTTCCAGAGCTTCTGCTATTGCTGTTGATTTAGTGGTCTTAGCCACAGCTTTCACGCTGTCATTGGTTATCATCAATTTAATCTAACTAACCAATCAACTTTAGCGTGGGGAGAAGGCCTCCCCATGTCTGCCCGAATTAATGAAAGAAAAACAAATGATTAACGGAAAAACCCTCTTGGGATGGGGGTGGGAACCTGGGCCTAAAATGGGCGAGGCTCTCAAACTGGCCAAACAAATGGAACGCAAAGCTGTCACCTTGGCAGTCATCAAAGAGGAACTTGAGAAACTGAAACCTGCGCCTATTGTTCGTCTTTCGCGGAAAGAAAAGGGTCTGTTTGCCGAGGCTATTCAAGCTGAAACAGATGAAGAAATCGTCAACCTTGAAGGCGTTCGTCGTCATATGCATGAGCTGATGAAAACACCAACCTTGTCTGCTGGTGCTGTCATGCCTGACGCTTGTCCTTCCGGGCACGCGCATGGCACAATTCCAGTTGGTGGTGCGGTGATTTCAAATGCTATTCATCCGGCTTTCCACTCGGCGGATGTTTGTTGCTCCGTGTGGGTTACTTTGTTCGATCATGATCATGATACGACCGACTTCATGAACGCGCTCCAGGCTTCAACGCGTTTTGGGCCAGGTGGGCGGAAACGTTCTGGTTGGTTGAACGACCCTGTTTTGGACCCTTTGAACAACACTACGAACTACTTCTTACAGGGAATGTATGAGGTTGCTCGTGGACATCTGGCCGACCAAGGCGATGGCAACCACTTCGCTTACGTTGGTGAACTGGAAGCCGATGAAACTTTGATCGAAAAGATGAAGGACAATGGTTATGAGAAAACCGCTGGTGTCTTGAAGCGTAAGGGCAAGGTCAAAGCCCTCGTTACACATCATGGCAGCCGTGGTCTCGGTGTCCGTGTTTACAAACGTGGCATGCATACGGCCAAGATGATGACCCACCGGATCTCACCAGAGACACCGGAACATCAGGCTTGGATTCCGTTCGACACTGACGAAGGGCAGGCCTATTGGGTGGCGCTTCAGTACGTGGCGGATTGGACCCGGCGTAACCATCAATTGATCCATGAGCGTACTGCCGCAAAGTTGCGCGCTCAGATGTTGGATTCATTTGGTAACGAGCATAACTTTGTTTGGAGACGTGGAGAGGACTTCTACCACGGAAAGGGGGCAACCCCGGCCTGGAGGAAGTCTGATGGCACTAAAACTATTGGTGTCATTCCGCTCAACATGGCACAGCCGATTTTGCTGACTTTTGGCAATGATCAGGAGAAATATTGCAGCTTCTCACCTCACGGTGCCGGACGGAACAAAAGCCGGACACAAATGATGAGAGAAGCGGGTGTTTCTCATGAGACCAGTCAAGACAAGCTGGCTGAACTCTGTGCCAATCAGACAGAAGGTCTTGATATCCGTTTTTACTGCGGAAAGATCGACCTTTCAGAAACACCGATGGCATACAAAGATGCTGAGGCCGTTCAGCGCCAGATCGACCACTATGATTTGGCCGATGTTGCAGGCCTTATTCGACCGCTTGGTTGCATCATGGCTGGGGACTACGACAAGCCTTGGTTGATTGCCAAACAAAAGAAGCGTGAAGCGGCCAGATTGGCTGCGACGAGCTGAGGACAGGCCGATTTCATCCGAAGTCGGCCTTTTCCCTTTTCATTTGTGGAGGCACCCTTACTTATGTGGGGTAGGTCCTTGACGAACAGCTTTTTTCTCTGCTAGCTTTCATACATGACTAACTCAATTGCACTTATCGCTCTGAAACAAAAACCTCCTTCTTTTGGGGGTGAAGTCGTTTGAGCTACAGGCTTTGATTTAGTCGACTATCAGAAACCCCGCCGGTTTATGCGGGGCTTTTTTTTGTCTTGCCGCCGGTTAACAGGATGAAAAAATGACAAATTCGGATAGGCCTTTTTCAGGTATTTGGTTGCCTATCATCACACCATTCCAGGATGGTCACGTCGATGAAAAATCATTCCTAAGCTTGCTACAACACTACAGTGACAGTCCGATCGACGGATATATCATTGGTGCTACAACCGGTGAAGGACTGACTTTGTCAAAAGCAGAAATTAGCAAACTAATCTATCTTGCCAATTCTGTGCTAAAGTCTGCTGAGGATGGTCCTTCAGTGTTTTTGGGACTATCTGGTAGTCATACTCAGGCTTTGGTTGACGCTGTTCAACGTTGGAATGACGTCGATCTTGACGGTTACCTTGTAACTTGTCCTTACTATGTCCGTCCTTCACAAGAAGGCATTGGCCTGCATTTCAGAACCATTGCTGCAGCTACGACGAGACCAATCATGATCTACAACATCCCATATCGTACCGGGGTGAACATGACGAACGATTGTCTGCTCGAACTTGTTCAATTGGACAATGTTCTTCTGCTTAAGGACTGTTGTGCTGACCTCATACAATCATCCGAGTTCATTCAACGTAAGCCAAGTCGGTTTTCTGTTCTCACAGGTGAGGACAAGCAATTCCTTGAAGCCTTGGAGGCCGGAGCAGATGGTGGAGTGCTTATGTCTGCTCATGTCCAAGCCAAGCAGTTCGCTGAAGTTCTGCATCAGATACAGTTGGGGAACAGCTCAAATGCACGGTCGCGTTGGCAAGCCATAAGAGGGATACCAGAATTATTGTTCGCAGAACCTAGCCCGGCGCCAGTCAAATATTGGCTGTGGCGCAAAGGCATGGTCGCCTCTCCAGAAGTCTGCCTGCCTAAGACCGAAATAGGGAACGAGCTGGCGAGGAAGATCGATCAAGCGATTGCTATGGGTTACTAGCGACTAAGCTGGCGCAGAACAAAGACAGCAACGAAGGAGCTGGGTCAGAAAACTGTGACGCGATACGTGCCAGTAAACAGGGACAACATTAATGGAGGCTCTTCGTGCTTTTGCAATACTTCGCTAGCAGAATTGAAGGAACTTGGTAACGTCGGGTGCACAGTTAGCGTAGGTTGCTTCGACTGGATTGAAAGTTAACTCAGTCCTCGATCATTGGCGTCCCACGAGCACCACGCTGCCAGGCCCTGAGACAGAAATACTCCGTCGCAAGGAGGGCGGCGGCATTTGAGGTGATTTCATTACTGTCGTACATTGGCGCGACCTCGACAATATCTGACCCAACGATGTTGATGTTTTTCAACAGCCTGATCATGGCGAGGGCTTGGTAAGTTGAAAGGCCACCAGGGACAGGTGTGCCGGTTCCTGGGGCAAAGGCAGGGTCCAAGCAGTCGATATCGAAGGTCATGTAGGTTTTGTGATCACCGATGACCTCTTCGATCCTGCTGACGATTTGCTCTGGCGTTGAGGAATGAACTTCATCGGCGCCAATGACTGTCATGCCGAAGGAACGCTCGTCTTCGAACATGGTTCTGATACCGACCTGAACAGACTTCTTCGGATCGATCACACCGTCTTTGATGGCGCGGTAGAACATTGAGCCGTGGTCAATGCGATTTTCATCGTCTTTGTCGACATCTCTGTGTGCATCGAACTGGAGCAGGGCGAGAGGGCCGTGCTTGCGGGCGTGAGCTTTGAGCAAGGGATAGGCGATGAAATGGTCGCCACCAATCGTATACATTTCAGCACCAGAGTTTAATATCCAATCAGCATGATCTTCGATGGCTTGGATGATGGTGTGGGAATCACCCCAGTCATGAAAGCAATCACCGGCGTCGACGACGGCCAAGGTGTCGAACGGATCAAAGCGCCATGGCCAGATTGGGCCCCATGCATGTTGGCCAGTAGCCCGACGCACGGCCTCCGGACCAAACCTCGTGCCGGGGCGGTTGGTAACAGACTGATCGAAGGGAATACCTGATACAACAATGTCAGCGCCAGTCAGGTCTTTCGTGTACTTGCGGCGCATAAATGAATTAACACCAGCGTAGGAAACACCCTGTGCGGTGCCTAGTAACGATTTACGGGTTATGGCCTGGTCGATTTCAACATCACCGTCGATATATGACATTTGCTCGTTTTCGGACAAAGTGCAGCTCCTTGAGTTCCATGATTGACTGACACTCGATCAATGCCAGTAACTGCTCAATTTGACAATATCCGCAGTGATGTTAGCTTGCTGTGCGACTGTCGAATAGACAACAAAAAGGAAAAAGAAGTGAAAGCTTGGTTCAACGGATTGAAGTTTGCCTTGTTTGGGATATTCTTGGCCATGTCATTCCAAGCGCAGGCCGCTGACGAACTCAATATTGACCTTGAACTTTTCAATCTTGATGAACTGGAAAAGGTGCCTGACATTGCGCCCGTGCGCGGTTGTTCCTACGCTCTTATTCAGCATGACAAGGACCGTTGGGATAGTAAGTATCCTTTTGTGTTTTTTCAGCCATTGGTCGACAGCCCTTACCCTACAGAGGCTTATATCTCTGTGAGTGGTGAGTTTATTGCACTTGAAGAAATAGCCACTGGCGGCGGCGAAAACGGCGATTTCCCGCCGTACCAGTTCTTTCACTCATTTGACGACGAGTATTTAGTCTTCTTAGATTTAGTGGTCGGAGAGGCTGTAGCAGATATCATTGAGATTGATAGCGGCCTGGTAACTGTCATCGCGACCGGCAAAAAGCCCTTCAGGTCACGCGTATACGGAGCAAAGGGCTGCTAATTTTCTTGACCCCTTGGGCTGAAGATTTCACAAGGCCAGATGAGTAAGACAGGAGTTTAGCATGGCCGCAGTGAATGTTGCTTATTGGGTAGAAGGCGAAGGACCAGCGCTGTACATGGTGCACGGCATCGGTTCGCGCCATGTAACATGGGATGCTTTTGTTGAAGCGTTCAAAGATTCATTTACTTGTGTGACGATTGATCTTCGCGGGCATGGGGAAAGCCCGGTTCCTCCTGTGCCTTATTCTCTCGAAGAATTGGTTGAAGACGTTGAGGCCTTGCGTACTAAATTAGGCCACGAGCAGCTCCACATCATTGGACACTCATTGGGCGGAATGATCGGTCCGGCTTATGCAAAAGCGCATCCAGAACGGACGCTTTCGGTCGGACTGCTTAGCACGGCAGCTGGACGCACCGAAGAAGACCGAAACAAGTTGCAAGGTGTTATTACAAGGATGCGCAACGAAGGTGTCGGGCCGGTTCTCAGAACTCTGGTTGAACGCTGGTACACTGATGAATTTATCGCTGCCAATCCTGATGCAATCGAAGCGAGGATTAAACAAGTTGTGGATACACCTGAGGCGGTGTTTTTGTCCGTGTTTGATGTTTACGCCGGCACAGAGATGGCTCCCTGGCTGAAAGATGTTCATTGTCCTTGTTTGGTGTTAACCGGCGAGTTGGATGGCGCTTGCAGCCCCAGGCATAACCATTTTATGGCTGATGAGTTGCCAAACTCAGAACTCGTCATCTTGGACGGCATTAAACACTCGATTTTAATCGAAGGACCGAACCGGGTTATTCCGCCGTTGAAACAATTTCTAATGAAGCATCGATAGATCTATGGCCAAATTTACAAAAGACCTCGCGCAGCCAGATGCTCTGAATGTTGCCTCTATTGCTGCTGCTAATGACCTGTTCCAAGATGGTAGATTGTTTAGATATGGCGAAGTCGGCAAAGGCATTCCACAGGCAGGATTGTTCGAGGAAGAGTTCGCACAAATCACTGGACGTCCATATGCTCTAGGTGTGAATTCCGGTGGCTGTTCCTTGTTCTTGGCCCTTAAAGCTTGTGGCGTTGGGCCAGGTGAGAAAGTTCTGGTCAACGGTTTCACGCTGGCACCTGTTCCTGGCGCTATTGAACATGCCGGTGGTGAGGCAGTTTTAGTTGAAATCAATGATGACTTGACCATCGACGTAGCTGATCTCGAAGCCAAAGCGGCATCGAGTGGGGCAAAGTTCCTGCTTCTGTCCTACATGCGCGGACATCTTGCGGACATGGACGGCGTGATGGCTATGGTCGAGAAACACGGACTGACCCTCATTGAAGACTGTGCCCATGCCACAAAGGCTTTTTGGG
The DNA here is from genome assembly GCA_905480575.1 of uncultured Alphaproteobacteria bacterium. Taxonomy (GTDB): domain Bacteria; phylum Pseudomonadota; class Alphaproteobacteria; order UBA7985; family CAJQQZ01; genus CAJQQZ01. The sequence continues at coordinate 50,813 of CAJQQZ010000103.1, forward strand.
GCGATAAGATGATTGGTACTTTTGGTGCGGTCGGTTGCTTCTCAATGCAGACGTTCAAACACCTGAATTCGGGTGAGGGCGGTGTGCTGGTCTTTGAAGATGAAGACATAGCCGCGAAAGCGACCCTTATGTCGGGCACCTACATGCTGTACGAACAGCATAAGGCTCGCCCTTCAATGGAGGTTTTTGAACGTCACAAGTATGACATGCCGAATTGTTCTATGCGGATGTCAAACTTGGTCGCGGCGATTCTGCGACCTCAATTGCTAGAGCTCGACGCTAGGATTGAACACTGGGACAAAATTTATGATTGGATCGGTGCTGGTATTGAAGCAACGATAAATCTGCGTTTGCCGAAGCGTTTGGACAAAGCGAAACCAACACCAACGTCCATTCAGTTTGTTGTCGATAATTTACCCTATACCAAAATTGAAGAATTCCTGAGTCACTGCGCCGATCAAGGATTGCACATAAAGTGGTTCGGTGCAGAAGAGCCCGTTGGTTTCACCAGTCGCCCTAGCCATTGGCACTACGTCGAAGGTGGTAAGGAAATGCAAGCAACGGACGCCATTTTGCGCCGTGTTTGCGATATCCGTACGCCTCCGTCACTTCAGAAAGAGGATTGTGATTTGATTGGCGTAATCTTGGGCGAAGCGATGGAAAGGGCCTTGTCTGGCTCGTGACAAAGGTTGCCTCCAGTCACTTCGATATTCAACGCTGTCGTCGTGGGTAAACGATGATCCAAATCCCTGCCTATTCGATCCTACTACAAATTAAATTACTATTTGTGTGATCTAACGTACGGAACTTTATTCAAATTCTCCTTAACTTTGAATAATCGACTGGTTCTTCGGAGCCAAAGGGCGATAAATCTGGCACCAGTTTTTCGGTGTACTTTTAAAACTAGGATCTGAGGAGATTCAGAATGAACTATCAATCCTTTATGGGGCGGTCTTTTTCCGCAATTAAAACAACCTGTTGCAGGTCAAACAAGGCACTTGCGGCCATTTTTTCTGCTTCGGCGATACTTTTGTCCGCTTCTGCGGCGAACGCTGGCCAAGCGATTACAGAGGCTGAGGCCCTGACTTTTGCTTACGTCGCTGATTTCAGTTCAGGAATTGATTGTGCTGAAATTGCAACCACTGGTGATGACTGCCGCATCAAAGCAACAACACCTGATTTGGGTACAACGGAGATGCAAGCAACGACCTTGGTTAAGGGGCGAATGAAGGCAGGTCTTGCTCAGCGTTCGCTCACTGATTGGGAAATCGTCTGGGGCCCGATCATGCAATGGGAAAAAGGTACAACGAAAAAGGCAGCAACCGGTGAAAAAGACTGGTTTACAGCAGCCGGTACTATGGTTGTTTTTCAAAAAGGGAGTACTTTTGTAGTTGGGATTGCAGGTACAAATCCAATCTCCACCTACGGCTGGGACACAGAGGACTTCGATGTCACTCAGCAAGTTCCTTGGCCAGACCCTATCACTGGCCTTCCAGTTGGAGAAATTGCAGCTGGAACAGCTGAAGGGCTGAATCTGTTGCTGACGATGGGAACCGGACCCTATGCCGATCCGAAACTAAGTTTACTTGATTACCTCCAGACCCAAACAGCGGCCCGGGATACTATGGATGTTGTTGTTGTTGGGCATTCTTTGGGTGGAACACTCTCACCGGTTCTTGCAACTGCCTTGATTGCATCGAAACCGATTGGTTTGAGTCTGAAGTGGCATGATCTAAAGAAGGCAACCCCTAGTTCGATCGACCTGACTCTACCTGCATGGGATCCGAACAACGTTGCTCGTGTTTCGACTACCTTTTTTGCTGGCGCAACGCCAGGCGACAGTAAATTCGCTAACTATACCCAGGGATTGATGCCGAGCGACCACATCCAGAGTGTTTACGGCCAATACGACATCGTGCCACGCGGCTGGGACAAGTTGGGAACTAAACCAAGTAGTACAGAGGCTGAAAAAGTCTACAATGCATATGCTCGAACTTATGACGGCGTCGCGTATTTTTGTCATGCCTCAGGCTTTTCTGGAGCTTGTCCCTATACAAAAACAACACCAGAAACAAGCAGCAGCAACTTGAGCAATGTTATATGCCCTTGTTTGGACGTGAACGATATACTCCGGGATCTTGTTATGCCTAATGCCAAGAAATTCACGGATGCGACAGCAGTTGGCGAAACAAGCGGCCAACGAAAAGAAATTCAAATTCCGATTGGGAATGACAATGACATTAATTTGTGCCCTTCGGCAAAGGGATTGGTTGAGGCAGGTATAAAAGACGAATTCATGATTCAAGCGATTTACCAGCACGATTGCTCCTATCCGCTGGTTTATCCGGAGACTGCTAACCTGAGTGAAAACTTCAGTGAGATTAGGAAACAATATATGTTCGACACAAACCAATAATCCCACTGGGATATTTGACTAAGCCTATGTGCTCGAATTTTGGGTGCATAGGCTTCCTTCTTTGTACTTTGCAAAAAACTTGCACAACTCGCCACTCTCTTTGCACGCTTGAAGCATGATCAAGACTTGATTGCGGCCTAAGTTCCTCTCAATCTCAGGAGGAGCACCCTATGTTTAACACCCTACCTACCAAGTTAATCGGTCTGGCTTTCTTAGTGCTGTGGTCGATGGTTATGATCCAGTTCAGTGAAGCGGCTGAACCCGGGACTTTCACAAAAAACGAAGCCTATCAAAAGATCGAGCAGACGGGCAAAGCTCAGCTCTTTCTCGATGGCGGTCAAAATCGTTTTTTTGCAGCGGAAGGCATTGCAGCTCACGCCGATGTTTCAATCTCTGGCCTGATGTCAGAGGTGACGCTCTATCAGATTTTCCACAATACATCGAACAAGTGGGTAGAAGGTTTCTACGTCTACCCCTTGCCAGAGAATTCAGCGGTTGATGCCATGGAAATGATCATCGCAGATCGTGTGATCAAAGGTGAGATTAAGGAAAAAACTGAAGCCAAGAAAATTTACGAGCAAGCTAAGTCGGACGGTAAAGCCGCCTCGTTGATTTCTTCTAAGCGTCCCAACGTATTTTCAACCTCTGTCGCAAACATCGGTCCGAACCAACGAATAGTAGTCAAAATTGGGATGAAGTTTCGCAATCGCTACGACAGTGGGACATGGAGTTTTCGCATGCCACTGGTTGTGGCGCCACGTTACGGTAACGCCGAGGGAGGCAACCAAAGTCTCAATTTGGCTAGCCCCGAAAACGATAAGGGCGTTAACTCTCCAACCGCTAATCCGGCCAAAGGGCTTGAGTTAAACCCATTTTCGCTTTCAATCGACCTAGATGCTGGCCTTCCAATTTCGAAAGTGTCGTCCCTCAGTCATCAAATAAATCTGTCTGGTGAAGAACCTAACTTTAGACAGATAGAGTTGTCTCAGGATAGCACGCCAGCAGACAGAGACTTTGTGTTGGAATGGACGACAGAAGAGGCCGCTGGTCCGCAACTGGCTGTTTTTAAAGAAAAAAGAGGCACTCAAGTTCATGTTTCTGCTCTGGTTGTTCCTCCTTTAGAGCGCCCCAAAAACCTCACTGTCCTGCCTCGAGACTTGATTATCATCTTGGACACTTCCGGTTCTATGGATGGTCCCTCAATCGAACAAGCAAAACAAGCTCTTCATTTCACGCTTGATCGACTGACAGCACAAGATCGTTTCAACGTTATTGCTTTTGATTCAACAACGTCTGCAGCATTCCCAGTGTCGCAATCAGTTGACGAGACTTCAATGGCCATCGCCAAAAACTTTGTTGATATTCAGGTTGCAGACGGTGGCACCGAAATGATGCCAGCACTGGGTCTGGCCCTCGCAGAACAACCCACCGAAGGTCGGATGAGACAAATCGTGTTCATCACTGATGGCGCGGTTGGTTATGAGGGGCAGGTGTTGGCTAAACTGTCCAGTCAACTCGGCCGCAACCGTGTCTTTACCGTGGGGATCGGTTCCGCACCCAACACCCACTTTATGACCAAATTGGCCGAATTCGGGCGCGGCACCTACAGTTACATTTCTGACGTGAATCAAGTTAAAACTCAGATGGCGACGCTTATGACCAAGCTTGAGACCCCTTTGCTCACAGATGTTAAAATAACTTACAGCACTGGGACGGTGGACAGACAATTGTTCCCTAATCCTTTGCCCGATCTCTATTTCGGCGAGCCTGTGGAATTCAATTTGCGATTTGATTCATTCGAGGCTTTAGAAGACCCGATCACGTTGAAGGGTAATTTCAACGGCGAGACCTGGGCACAACCATTGGATCTAGCGAATGCCGAGGATCGGGCAGGAGTGGCCGCATTATGGGCGAGAGCGAAAGTCGAGCAACTTGAAGCACAACGCTTGAGTGGTAAAGATCCCGCTGTCATCAGAAAGGCAGTGTTGGATGTTGCGTTAAACTACAGTCTTGTGACGGCTTACACCTCTCTTGTTGCCGTTGAACAAGAACGCTCACGGCCAGCGGGCGAACCAATAAATTTCGAGCACCTCGCGGCCAACTTGCCAGCCGGATGGTCCTTTGAAAAAGTTTTTGGCGACCCTGTACTCTATGATCAATCCCCAACTCAACACACAGAGGAGACACCAGAGGAGGCGAAGGCCAAGAAGATTGCCCTCCCCAAAGGTGGGCTCGCAACAAATATCTTGATCATACTGGCTTTGTTGTCGCTGTTGGGTAGCCTGTGGCTCTTCAGGCCAACCGACAAGCTGAAGGCAGTATAATGTTATCGCGGAACTGGTCGAGGAGAGTAGCTGCGGTTGCTCTCCTTCTAATCTCGATAGGCCTGGCAGCGAAAGCGAGTTATATCCCGGCTAAGGCCTTGCTGGCCAAAGGGCTGATCGAAAACGCTTGGGATCGTACTCTTGAGGATGGCGAAAGGCATACTCCTTGGTCTTGGGCTGACCATTGGCCGGTTGCTCGTTTGACGGTGCCATCCCAGGGCATCGACAAGCTCATCTTGAATGGCGCTCAAGGGAACTCGCTGGCGTTTGCGCCAGGGGCGATGACGGAGTTTGCTCAACCTGGAACGGTTGGTACAGCCATTGTGGGTGGGCATCGAGACACAGATTTTTCTTTTCTAAAAGACCTGGTGTTGGGTGATGAACTAAGACTGCAAACGGCAACGGGCGAGTGGCAAAATTATGAAGTCATGGCGTTTGATGTCGTTGATGGTCGAAACGCTCATATCGAGACCACTTCGCAAGGACAAAGCCTTTTACTCGTGACCTGCTACCCATTTGATGCTCTTGTGCCTGGTGGACCGCTCCGCTATGTTGTCTCAACAAGAAGAGTTTTTTAAGCCAATTTATATTTAAGTTATTTCTATGAGCAGTAATGCTTACGACTATATCGTCGCTGGTGGTGGTTCCGCCGGTTGTGTTCTTGCTAATCGTCTTTCCACCGACCCAGATGTTTCGGTCCTCTTGATCGAAGCGGGCGGTGACGGGAAAGCTTTGTCGATCTCGATGCCTGCTGCTGTTGGTCGATTGATTGGTGACCCTAAGCACGACTGGAGTTATCAATCCGAGCCTCAAACAGGTTTGAACGGACGCACAATCGCCTATCCGAGAGGAAAGGGGCTTGGGGGCAGTTCGAACATCAATGGTATGCTTTACGCACGAGGAAACCCTCAAGATTTCGATGTCTGGCGTGATCTTGGTTTGAAAGGGTGGGGCTATGACGATGTTCTGCCCTATTTCATTCGTTCAGAGAAAGCTCTTCAAAGGAAGGACGATCCTCTTCATGGAACGAACGGTGAAATGTTCGTCACGCCGACCGCAAACTTCACAGAACTAGACCAAGTCTTCCTGCAAGCTTGCGAGCAAATTGGAATGCCCATTAATCCGGATTTCAACGGATTGTTTCAATCAGGGGCAGGGCAGTTTGACACGACGATTGGGCGCGGTGTCAGAAGCTCTGCCTCCTCGGCCTTTTTACGCCCTGCTAGGAAACGAAAAAACCTGACAATTCTTACAGGCGCAAATCTGGACAGAGTGATAATCGATCAAGGACAGGCGACGGGCATTCTTTACAGTAAGAATGGCATTCAACGCACAGTATGGGCTGATAGAGAAATCATACTGAGCCTTGGTGTTTTCGGCTCTCCTCAAATGTTGATGTTGTCGGGCATTGGCCCGGCGGATCATTTGAAGAGCCTTGGGATCAAGATTGTGCAGGATTTGCCAGGGGTTGGTGAAAACCTGCAGGATCATTTGACGATCCCGGTCCAGTTGGAATTGCTAGAACCTGAAATGTCCTTGGCCCGTTACATGCGGCTTGATCGTGCGCTTGGGATTGGCTTGCGTTACCTTCTGACAGGTTCAGGTCCTGCCGCTTCTCCGTTTTGGTCGTCTGGTGGGTTTTGGGGAGGAGACCCGCAACATGACCTGCCAAAGTTTGAATTCTATATGCTGCCTCTCATATTGGGGCAGTCAAAGAATGGCCTGTTGCATCGGCTAGGGGAGAAGCTGTTCTCTGGTGGTCGCTCGGTTGCACCGGGAATGCAGATTGAGATGCTGCAGATGCGACCATTCTCAAAAGGGAGCGTAAGGTTGCGATCCAAAGCACCGGATGAGGCACCGATTATTGACCCTTGTTTCCTATCAGATGAACGAGATTGTTTAGAGCTGGCTGAAGCCGTTCATCTCGCGAGGGAAATTGCAGGTCAATCACTGTTCGACCCCTACTTGGGGAGAGAGCTGAGCCCCGGTGCCAGAGCTCAAAGCACTGAGGAAATCGTGGAAGCCATCCGTGGTCTCGCGACGACTGGGCAGCATCCTGTTGGAACTTGCAAGATGGGTGTGGAGGAGGATCCTTCCGCTGTGGTTAATCAATATTGTGGTGTTTGTGGAATCAAAAATTTACGTGTGGTCGACGGATCAATTTTCCCTACCCACGTTACGGGCAATCCTTGCGCAGTTACCATTGCTATTGCAGAGAAAGCTGCCGATATGATTTTAGGCGAACCAGCTTTGCCTCTCGCCCGTTTCTTACGAAGCTAAGTGACGGAACTATTTGAAACTGAATTCGAATGCTCCAATATCGTGATTGAAAAGGTCATAACATTGTAAGCTCGAGTCGGCGACAATGTGAAATCAGCATCATTTTTAACCCACTTGAAACCAATTATAAACCAATTCGCCCAATTTTGGTGGATTTTCCTTTGCCTGTCATCATTTTGATGGCAATTTGTCTCGGCTTGCAAAGGGGGGAACCTTTTGAACGTACATTTGGTCGTGATTGGTGGCTAATTGGTTTCATGGAAATCAAATTCAAACCGTTAATCGCTGCCGTTAACAAATAAAACAATATCTAAACACGGAGGATAGTCATGGGCTCAAACATTGATGCTTTGACGACCATTTTTACCGAATTTTATTATTGGGTGACGGTCGTCTTCATGTTTTTAATTCACGTAGGTTTTTGCTTATACGAAGTAGCTGCTAGTCGGCGCAGAAACCACATGCATACACTTATGAAGAATACGATGGTTATTCCATTGGTTACGGTTACCTTCTTCTTTTTTGGTTGGTGGATCTACTTTGCATTCCCCAATGGTCCATTCATAAATGGCGGTATAAATTTTGATGCAGCAACAGGTGCTAGACCTTGGGACCCTGCTATGGGTACTAATCTAGGTGACCATATTAATGGTGTTTTTTGGGCGGCGTTCTTGTTGTTCTCCTGGACTGCGGCTTCAATTGTCTCTGGTTCGGTAATCGAACGAATTCGGTCCGGTGCTTTCTGGATCCTGGCTGTCGTTATCGGTTCATTCGCTTGGATCATTGACGCTTCTTGGGGTTGGCACTGGGATGGCTGGATGGTTAAGATTCTTGGCTATCATGATGCTTATGCTTCTGGTGTTATCCACGCAATAGCAGGAGGATTTGCGCTAGGAGTTCTGATCGTACTGGGGCCTCGTCTTGGCAAATTCAGAAAAGACGGGTCACCACGAGACATTCCACCACATAATCCTTGGCTGGTCACTCTGGGCTTGTTTATGATCTATACCGGTTTTTGGGGCTTCTATGCGGCATGTAACGTTCCTCTGATTTCGCCTGAAGTGATAGATGGGCAGATTACAGGAGTGACCTGGACAGCAACGAATATTTACCTAGCACCGACAACTCTTTCTGCCATTACCTTCAACTTCCTCATGTCACTCGCTGGCGGCATGATGATGGCATTCGTAGTGTCAAAAGGTGATGCCTTCTGGACTTACTCCGGCGGCCTTGCAGGTATCATTACTGCCTCTGCCGGTAACGATCTATACCATCCTATCCAAGCAATGTTTATTGCTGGAATTGGTGCATGGTGTGCTTACAAACTCCATTATTGGGTTGAACGTAAATTCAAGATTGATGATGCCGTTGGTGCAGTTGCCGTCCATGGTTATGCCGGTTTCATCGGCTTGGTCATCGCGGGCTTCATGTTGTGGGGCCAACCTTCTTCTCCCTATGATGGCTACGCTGCAATAAATCCACTGGGTCAACTGGCTGGCGCAGTCATTATGTTTGGAGTCCTTGGCTTCTTGCCTGGTTTCATCGTCGCCAAGATCCTCAATGGGATGGGCATACTGCGCATTCCTCGTGCAGTCGAGTTGGCTGGTCTGGATTTTGAGGCAAGTGAAGCCTATGAAGCTGCGGTGGCGGAAGTCAACGAAGCTGACAAGAACATGGTGTAATGAGGTAGAAAGGAGATATCTATGTCTACCAATGGTATTGAAAGTTGGGCTGTCGATTTGGCCAAAACAACAGCAGTCTATCCCTTCCAGGGAATGGAGTTCATATTGTTTCTGGCTGGTGTTGCCTTTTGGATTTGGTGGCATGTGGTTCAATTCCGACAAGAAAAACGGGAAATCGATCACGTGACGGATGCTAGTGACTTGTCTAGTAAATCGAAAGATCTAATAGATAAGTACTAAACTAGCCCAAATCTGTTGAATTAGGGGTCTGTGTCGTTAGATGCAGACCCCTTTTTGTTTCCTGCTTATTTAGTTTTCTAGGAAGTGTGTTAAAGTTACCCAAACAGGTCACCAAGGTGCGGTATGATGAGCAAGTTTAGGGTTGGTTTGGTCCAGAATTCAGCTGGCAGTGATATGGCGAAAAATTTGGAACACGCGGCGAAACTAGTTGAAAACGCGGTCAATCAGGGTGCTAACCTTGTTATCACACCAGAGTATTTTTCCTGTCTCGCCCTTGAAGGGGAAATTCTTCTTGTTGGCGAAAGATCAGAGGCTGAGCACCCAGCTATTGCTTGGGGGAAAAACCTCGCTAAAGAGTTGGATATTTGGTTGCTCATGGGGTCACTGGCGATTTCTGCGCCCAACGGTAAAATCTATAACCGAAGCTACCTAATTTCTTCAGACGGAAATATTGCAAGCCGATATGACAAAATTCATATGTTTGACATTCAGATCGATGAAGACGAATGGTACCGAGAGTCAGCCACAATTGAACCTGGCGATCAGGCTGTGAACGCTGACCTCCCTTGGGGACAAATGGGGCTGTCAATTTGTTATGACCTCCGGTTTCCCAATCTTTACAATACGCTAGCCGACAATGGTGCGTTCGCTCTTGCCATTCCTGCTGCCTTTACAGAGACAACAGGTAAGGCCCATTGGCATGCTCTGTGTCGTGCCAGAGCCATTGAAACGGGATCTTATGTTTTTGCCGCTTGCCAGTGTGGCGGCCATGGTGGAGACAAGCGTTCTTACGGTCATTCCTTGATCATAGACCCCTGGGGAAAAATTCTGGCGGAGGGCAGTGAGGAACCCACGGTTGTCGTCGCGGACGTGGATGTAAATGCTGCGGCTGAGGCACGTCGGAAAATTCCGGCTCTTGAACACCGTCGTCGTTTTAATCTACCGACTCAGAAACCTTTGGCTGCAGAATAGCCCAACACCGTCTTCAATGCCTTTCTGCGAGGTTTCCTTTAACTTTGAATGAGAAATTTCGTGCGCAAACTTGGCCAGAAAACGGAATTTGAAAGTCTTAATCTATGCTCCTCACTCAACCACCACGCGGCTTTGAATTAACCGAATTCGAAAACCGTACAGCTCGCCTGCAGAAGTTGATGCATGAGCGAAAGTTGGATGCTGTGCTGTTAACCACAGAACCCAACGTTCGTTACATCACTGGATTTTTTACGCAGTTTTGGCATAGCCCAACTCGTCCTTGGTTTTGTCTTGTTCCGGCCGAAGGAAAACCCATTGCCGTGATACCTGGAATCGGCGCGGCTGGAATGGCGGCAACCTGGATAGATGATATTCGTACTTGGCAGTCACCCTGCCCAGAAGATGACGGGATTTCCTTGCTAACTCAGGCGATTAAAGAACTCCCGTCAAAGTTTGGACGTGTCGGAATGACGCTTGGACCAGAATCCCATTTGCGAATGCCTGCTAACAATTTCGCTAGATTGAGCAAAGAAATCTCTCCGCTGGAAATGGTCGATTGTGTTCAGATGGTCCACTATCTGCGATCTGTGAAATCGGAGGCTGAGATCGCGAAAATTCACTACGCATGTCAGTTGGCATCTGATGCTTATGAAGCCTTGCCTGGTAAGTGTTCGGTTGGCAATACTGAACGAGAGATCTGCCAAAAACTACGCATGGACATGCTGGCGAGAGGCGCGGACAATTCACCCTTCCTAGTTGGTGGCTCGAATGAGGGGGGATACGACGACATCATTATGGGACCAAAAGATAAAGCCACAAAAGCCGGTGATGTGATGATCATTGATACCGGCACAGTCTATGATGGTTATTTTTGTGACTTTGACCGCAATTATGCTTTTGGACACATAAAGGATGATACCAAGCGCGCTCATGAAGTTGTTTGGGAGGCCACTGAAGCAGGATTCAAAGCCGCCCGTGCAGGTGCCACAACGACGGATCTCTACAATGCGATGTGGTCTGTGATGGAAGCTGGTGGAGCGCTTGGTAATGATGTCGGACGGTTGGGGCATGGCCTTGGTATTGAGCTCACTGAATGGCCATCAAACACAGACAGCGATATGACCGTTCTTGAACCCGGGATGGTGATGACCCTAGAACCGGGGATGCTCTTTGCCCCCGGTCGGATGCTGGTGCATGAAGAAAACATTGTCATAAGGGAAGATGGTGCTGAGCTGCTCACGAAACGCGCTCCCAAAGAGATGTGGATGATTAGCTAACAAGGCCAGGTGTTGAGGCACTAAACCTTTGTGACAGATCTGAGAGTTTTGCGCGAAGATCGCAGGCGATGGTTTCTTCAAGCCTGTTCCGCAATGTCGATTGATTAGGCGCGATGTCTCTCAAGGCTTCGACAGCGATCCTGAAACACTGCGTCGGTTGGGACATTTTGACGGTGCCAGTTGCAGGGCTTCCCGTAAAACATGTGATTTCGCCTAGAAAGGCTCCTTCATTGCGTTCGGCGACGTTGACACCGTTGCAAATGATTTGAGCGCTGCCAGCTCTGACGAAGTAAAGATGCGAGACAGGTTCATCCTGGGCGATCACTTGTGCGCCTTCAGGAACATCGATCCATTCACCGGCTTTAAAGCGTTTCTGTTTTAGTTGGAATCGTTTTCTTGTTTCCTTGTGCCTCAAAGTATGATTCTTTCTGTTTGGGAGGATCTATCATGCCAGCACCATTGCCATCTGCGCTTCGGGCGCGTTTTCAGCAATACATTGAA
>CAJQQZ010000104.1 GCA_905480575.1 uncultured Alphaproteobacteria bacterium
TTCAACATGCTTCACGACCCGCTGGCGAAGCTCAAGGGGATGTGGCTTGCCCATAATTCACTGCTCCTCATAGTTTTATGCAATGAATCACAAATCATCCAAAAAGAAAAACGAATCTAATCAACAGCAACATGCTCTAAAGCTAGATCCCATCAACAACCGACTAACAAAGAGGCCCGGCTTAAAAACTGGGCCTTTTTTCGTGCTGAATTTTGTATAGCGCAAAAAAAAGCCAGACCCGAAGGCCTGGCTAAGTCGAACAGGGAGTCTTCCCGTCCATTCGCGAGCAAAGCTCAAAAACTGAATGGAGTGGAGTAAACGATGATCTCTCATCGTCGATGTCCCTAATTTAGTTAACCTCAACAAAAACCACCAGCCACATTTTGGAATTGGTGCCATGCAGCAGATGCATAGCTAGATCGGAGCCATGTTGCTCGCCTGATTAGAACCGCAAATTCTTAAGATTAGAAACTGGTTTTGGGAATTTGTTCTAAAAGGAAGTCCCGAAAAACCGTGATCTTCTTCGAGGATCTCAGCTCTTCAGGGTAAACAAAGTAGGCATCAATTTGCGGGCCCTCGATTGAAGGCAGAACTCTTACTATATCCGGTCTGTCGCCAATCATATAGTCGGGTAACATCGCTATCCCTGCTCCCGCTCTCATGGCCTGAAAAATTCCGAATACATTGTTGATAGTGAGAAAGGGCCTCCGCCGCTCGCCCGCTTTCAAGCCAGCGGTCACCAACCAGTTCAGCGACGGTATCGGCATCAAGGCTCCATCACCAAATGTGATGATCTTATGGTTATCCAAATCTTTGAGATCTTCGAGCTGGCCGTTCTCTTCTATATAGGCCCGACTAGCATAAATGTGCACATGAGCCTGAAAAATCATCCGCTGAATAAGATCCGGCTGTCGTGGAGGCCAGAGACGAATTGCAACATCAGCCTCTCGCATCGCAAGATCTAATTCCTCGTCTTGCAACAACATATGGATCTCGATCTGGGGATAGAGTTTCGCGAACCGTTCCATCAAGGGTGCCAACCACATCGACCCCAATGTCATCGTCGCAGTAATCCTCAAATCCCCGGCAGGGCGATCTTTCGAATCCTTAATTCGAGTCTCAGTCAAAGCTAGCTTGCCGAAAACCTCACGAACTGTCTGGTGCAGCAACTCACCTTGCTCGGTTAGGATAAGACCCCGAGCATGTCGGTGAAAAAGACGTGTGTTCAGGCTATCTTCCAAAGCTGAAATCTGCCGACTGACAGCAGATTGGCTGAGGTGAAGACTTTCACCTGCATGGGTGAAACTGCCGACCTCACCAACCGTATGGAAAATCCTGAGTTTGTCCCAGTCCACTTGCTTACCCCAATTTCAAATTTTCAGGTCAATTCTTTGCCTACGCCTTAGTTTCTTATAATAGTATTAAATACGGCAAAGAAAGGGCCGGATTCGAAAAACTGTCAATTGTAGGGACCAAGTGAGTAAAATCGATCAAAATGAACGATGGAGGACCGAAAATTTCGTTGTCACAGCACCAGAGCTCGCTGAAAACCTCCGCAACCTTAGCCGCCTCAACGCTTTGTCTACAAAGCTGTTATCGGAAGATCAACGCTTAGCTTTATTGTCGGCCTGCGATGACCTGACTTATCGTGATGCAACGCCCGTTGTTGGGGAAGGAGAAAACAAAGTTTTCCAAGATTTTGCCCTTTGCATGGACTTTAAATGTGAAAGCCCATTCAGATCTGCGGCAAATGCCCTGACATTACTCGTGCAGCAAGCGAATGCTATGATTGCTCCTGCTTGTTTACCCGCCACTTTTGGATTTAATGATTTAATCGTCCAACGATACGATGAAAACTCCACAGGCATGTCTCCTCATAGAGACCATATTCGATACACCCATCTTGTGGCATTGGTCGTTCTAAATGGGAAAGCCGACTTCTCAATTTGTGACGATCGAAGCGGTACGAACTCGAGAACAATTGAGAGCAGACCCGGTGACGTTATTTTCATGCTAGCGCCTGGGTTTGCTGATGAGCAAATTCGCCCCCTTCATCAGGTCAAAAACATCATTGGCCCACGACATAGCTTCGGACTCAGACTGGATAGCCTAGCCTAATAAAAAGGCCCACCACAAAAGTGGCAGGCCTTCTTGTATACTCAGTAAACTAATCTAATAATTAGCTTGCAAGAAGTTCGTCTTCTTCAATGTCTTCTTCTGCGGCCAGTGTCTTAACGAGCGCATAGAGGCGACGACGGATCGCAGGGTCATTGATCTTGTAGTACGCACGAACGAGTTCAAGCGTCTCACGTTTCGTGAATGGATCTTGACCGATACCGGCTTGAAGCGCTGCCTTTTGTTCTTCCGTGTTGTTTCCAGAGCTTATAGAATATTGGGCAGCTTCTTCGAAGAAATAGGAAATTGGCACATCGAGAATTTCACCAATTTCATAAAGGCGACTGGCGCTAATTCGGTTAGTGCCACGCTCGTACTTCTGAACTTGCTGAAAAGACAAATCCAATTCTTCGCCCAGCGCCTCTTGGCTTAGTCCAAGCAAGGTGCGGCGTTGACGTACTCGCTCTCCAACATAAGCATCAATGGCTTGAGGAGCTCTCGCTGCCATTGGATTTTCCTTCTTTGATTTTCTTTTCTTAACTTCCATTTTGATCAGTCCCTCGAGAAAAGTGTTAGTAGGTGTTTATTTGAAAGTTTCCCTGAAGAACATCAACGTTCGCCCTTCCTCACCGAAGATCCTCCGAAAAACTCACTTATTATTACCGTTACCTAATAGGCCGGCTATATGACGCTGTAAAGTTCTACTTGTAAATGGTAACCCTAATTCTTAATTTTTTTTCAACGTCTTTTCGCTAATAAGCGACTTAATCTCATTTTTGAAATGTACCACTATTACTGAAAAATCCAATATTTTTTACATTAAAATATAAACTCAATTTTTGATTGTTATATAAATAGCTAATATTTCCACAAAATATCAAAAAATTCATGCAAATGTTATCGACTTTCTTTTGAAGACAACGGCTACTTTGTGTCTAATTTAAACTTATGAGGTAAAAAAAATTAAAAAAATTACCCAAGGATGTTCTATCCAAATTTGCAACCCAATCTGCAATTCACCTCCCAAATTTCGAGGATTTCGCCTACGCTGAGCTTCTATAAACAAGGGAATCTTGCGATCAGAGATGATGGCGGCTATCTACTGAATTAGTTTTTTTAATTCAAGAGAAGTCATCTGATGTCTATTTACCAACCGCCCTTGAAAGACATGTCCTTTGTGATTGAATCGGTAGCGGGCTTGAAACGCGTTAATACCACCTCACTCTTTTCAGATGCCGGGGAAGATGTCGTCATGGCAATCCTTGAAGAGGCCAGCAAATTTGCTAGTGAAGTCATGGCGCCCTCTAATTCCGCTGGCGATTACAAGGGGTGTCAGTTAGAGAACGGTGTTGTCAGGGTTCCAGATGAATTCATCGAAGTTTACAAAGCCTTTTCTGACGCTGGATGGAACTCTGTCCCCTTTGATCCAGAGTACGGTGGCCAGGGTTTACCTCAGCTTGTTAACGTGCCGCTGCAGGAGATGTGGTATTCTGCCAACATGGCGTTAACACTCGGCCCACTCCTCACACAGGGAGCCATCGAAGCCATCCATGCTCACGGTTCAGAAGAACAGAAGAACACCTACCTAGAAAAGCTTATTTCGGGACAATGGTCAGGCACAATGAACCTGACGGAACCCCATGCGGGTACTGATGTCGGCGCACTCAAATCGAAGGCAGAACCACAGAGCGACGGTTCTTTCCGGATCAAAGGTCAAAAGATCTTCATTACTTGGGGCGAGCATGAGGCATCCGAGAACATCATCCATTTAGTATTGGCTCGCACGCCAGGATCGCCTGATGGAACTAAAGGCATATCGCTCTTCATCGTCCCCAAATACCTGGTCAATTCTGACGGCAGCCTTGGGGAACGCAACGATCTTCGTTGTGCAGGCTTAGAAGAGAAAATCGGCATCCACGGCTCACCGACCTGCGTCATGGCTTACGGGGACAATGAAGGTGCTATCGGCTACCTCATTGGTGAAGAGAACAAGGGCATGGCCTGTATGTTCACAATGATGAATAACGCGCGTCTCTCTGTGGGTGTACAGGGTCTCGCTATCGCAGAGCGCGCCTATCAACATGCCCTCGCCTACGCGAAAGAAAGAGTTCAAGGAGGTGCTATCGATCGCTCTTCTAAGTCTGTTACCATCATCAAACACCCCGATGTGCGCCGTAATCTCATGCTCATGAAGTCACAAATAGAGGCCATGCGCGGTCTTTCTTATTTGGCTATGGCAGCGGTGGATTTATCTCGAGCCAGTGAAGATTCGGAAGAGCGTGAAAAGCAAGGCAAATTCGCAGACCTTCTAACGCCGCTTGTCAAAGCTTGGTGTACCGATCTTGGTGTAGAGATTGCTTCTCTGGGTGTCCAAATTCACGGCGGCATGGGGTTCATTGAAGAAACCGGCGCTGGTCAATTTTACCGCGATGCCCGCATCCTCCCAATTTATGAAGGCACCAATGGCGTTCAGGCCTTAGATCTTATGGGTCGCAAGCTAGGTCGCGATCAAGGCGCGACCGCGCAGGCTTTCATGTTGGAGATGCAAGCGGTTTTGGAACCTCTGAAAGCTCTAGATGATCCAAATGCTCTACGCATTTCAGAAGCTCTGGAGTCAGCTTTAAAAAATCTAAGCAAAACAACACTTTGGCTGTTAGAGACATCGAGCGAAAACATCCTAGATGCCTCAAGCGGCGCCACCCCTTACCTGGAGCTATTTTCTATCACCGCTGGCGGTTGGATCATGGCGCAACGCTTCTTAGCGGCAAAAGCCAAATTGGCTGAAGGTGACAGTGACACTGCTTTTTGGGAAGGGCAATGCATCACGGCACGCTTCTATGCAGATAACTGCCTATCCAAATCTTCTGGCTTGGCTGCAGCTGCTACCGCAAGCGGGGCAACTGTAAATGCGTTAAGTGAGGATCAATTCTGATGACAACCGAAGACTTCAAAGACGCCAATATCTTCATGGAAAACCTCTATTGGTGGGGGGTGCCAACATTCTATCGTTGTGAGCATAACATTGATCCCACTGCTTGCGAAATCGGCCTTGTAGGCGTCCCTCATTCTTCCGGAAATGGCACAACGGAACGGGACCAGCATCTGGGCCCGCGCGCCTTGCGCAACATGTCCGCACTTGCCAAACGTATCCATGAGGATTTCCACCTGGACCCATGGAATGAGTTAAAAATCAACGACTTAGGGGATGTTCCTTTCCCTGAAGCCATGGACAACGAGGCTTCAATCCAACGCATCACGGACTACTTCAAACGCCTTGATGCCGCTGGCACGAGACCCGTATCAATGGGTGGAGATCATTCGATTACGGGCGGCATCGTACAAGCTATGGGCGGCAAAGGCACCAATATAGCTGGTGGCGAGCCGGTCGCCCTGCTCCATTTCGATGCTCATGTTGACACATCAGAAATGCCCCATTGGTTGGGCGCTGTAAAGTCAGCCGCCCACTGGGGCAACTACCTGGTCCAACAAGGCAATGTTGATGCGAGCAAATCTGTCCAGATCGGCATTCGCGGAGACGTTCGCTCTTTCGATTGGCTTGAGCCCTCCTATAAGCTCGGATATGACGTCATCACCATGGACGATTATCACGACATGGGCATTCAGCAAACTGTGAATCGAATTCGCAAGAAGATCGGCAACACGCCGCTGTACATCACATTCGATTTGGATTGTTTAGACCCTTCCGTTGCGCCTGCTGTATCTAATCTTGAGTGTGGTTACACAGGTTTTTACATGACCGAAGTTCGTAAAATACTGCGCGGTATGCGAGGATTGAACATCGTTGGCGCCGATATCGTTTGTATGATGCCGTCCAAAGATAATCCCAACAACATGACCGCCATGGCCGCCATGGGCATTATGTTTGAGCAGATTTGTTTGGTTGGCGACTATGTAAGAAGCCAGAGATAAATCGGCAATGGATCAAGTCGACGTCCTTGTCGTCGGTGGCGGCGGTATAGGCTTGTCTGTTGCGGCTGGCCTTGCCAAATCCGGCCGAGAAGTTCTTGTTTTAGAAAGAGAATTTTCAATTGGACAAGGCACGAGCTCTCGCAACTCAGAGGTCATTCATGCAGGCATCTACTACCCTGAGAATTCGCTCAGGGCTGATGTCTGCGTTCGAGGCAAAGAGCTGCTTTATGACTTCTGTAACAAGCATTCTGTATCTCACAACAGGCTTGGCAAGCTGATCGTTGCTACCGAGGAAAGCGAGATTGCTAAACTCGAAGACATGCGAAAACGCGGCATGGCCAACGGTGTTCATGATCTTGAATTGCTGGATAAAAAAACCACTCTCGCATTAGAGCCCGCCCTTAATGCTGTCGCCGCTCTATGGTCGCCGTCAACCGGGGTCATCGATAGTCATTATTTGATGTTCTGCTTGCAAGGCGAGATCGAAAACCATGGCGGTCTGGTGATTTGCCAAAGTGATGTTCAGCTTATTGAAACCCACAGCAACGGCATTATTGTCCACGTCGATGGACAACCTATTCTTGCCAGCTGCGTGATCAATGCCGCTGGCCTCAATGCCGTTCCCTTGGCTCGGTCCATTGAGGGAATAAATCTCGCCGCTCTCCCGCAAGCACTTTACGCCAAAGGCAATTACTTCAAACTCGCTGGCAAAGTCCCTTTCTCTCACCTGATTTACCCAGCGCCGGTCCCTGGAGGACTCGGGACACACCTGACGATAGACTTGGGCGGTCAAGCTCGCTTTGGCCCGGATGTTGAATGGTTGGGAAGCACGACTTCGGAATTTAATTTCGAAGTCGATCCGAATAGAAGCGAAGGATTTTATGAAGCCATTAGACGTTACTGGCCTGCCCTTCCGGACAATTCTTTGCAGGCCGATTATTCGGGCATCAGACCTAAGATTATCTGGGATGATGCCCGTGAAGTTGACTTCGAAATTTCCGCGCCAGAAGAACACGGTATCGCTGGTCTATACAATTTACTGGGCATAGAATCGCCTGGTCTAACCTCTAGCTTGGCAATCGCAGAAAGGCTTGTTGCAAGGCTGGTGTGAAGCACCGTCAACGAGTAAACTAAAGCCGCCATTTTCAGCCGGACTGCCGATTGTCTTGACTAAACCAGCACGAACGTTGCCAATTTATGTAGAGATTGACCGCTTTCTGGCCTTTGAGGGTTCGTCAAATCTTCCAATTGTCATAAAGCTGTATTAGGCACGCCCAATTCGTTCAGTATTTCGGCGAACACACGTACTATTGAGGATTCACACTCTTGCGCTCCTTTGGAATTGTTCTGGTCATTGCTCTTATTCTCACCCCGTTGATATGGATCATGCCGCTTGCGCAGAAGCATGACATCACTGCCTTGTTCAGCCAATATCTCGGGATCGTTGCTTTGATCGCGATGGCACTCACTCAAGTCATTGCAACGCGGGTGCCAGGAATAGAACCCATTTTTGGTGGCCTGGATCGTGGTTACGTTTTGCACAAGTGGTTGGGCATCACAGCCATGGTTTCGATCCTACTTCACGACACGATAGATGCAGAGATGGATGGCCTGGGCCGAGAAACAGGATTGTCGGACCTGGCAGAAACGCTGGGTGAAATCAGCCTCTACGGTTTGTTGATTTTGGTGATCATTACAATCACCACCTTCATTCCCTATCACTTGTGGAAATGGACCCATAAGCTGATGGGCACATTTTTTGCTTTTTCCTTCTTTCACTATTTTTTCATTTTGAAACCCTTCGCCAATTTGGACCCCTTGGGTGCCTACACCTTAGTCTTCTGTATCGTCGGTCTCCTCTCTTATTGTTACACTCTCTTGCCAGAGAACAAATTTCGCCTTTGCCACCGGTACGAAGTCGAAAAAATTGAGGCAACAGGAGATGCTTTCGCGGTTAGTTTGAAGCCCGAAGGAAGGGGAATTTCTCATCTGGCCGGACAGTTTGTTTTTGTTGATTTCAAAACCGAGGAAAGCAGAGAAACCCACCCATTCACAATCAGCCAAGCACCCAATCAAAACAGAAGTCTAAGGTTAACCATCAAACCACTGGGCAGCCATACAAGCCGCCTTACCAAAAACATCAAACCTAGTACGAAAGTGAAAGTCCAAGGCGCGTTTGGGCATTTCCGTAAGCCGAACACCAAAGGCACAGAGATCTGGATAGCCGGTGGCATTGGCATCACGCCATTCATTGCTTGGGCTCAAGATAGGTTTCATGGGACCCAAATTTCAGATGAAAACCCGGTTCATTTGTTTTATGCCGTCAAGTCACGCGAACAGGCCGCCCACTTACATGAGTTAGAGGCAATCGCCGCAGCAACTCCCCAATTTCATTTGCATCTTTATGAAAGCGCCAAAAACCATCGTCTTTCTGCTCAAGAGATAGTTCACACAACAGATGCAGAGGTCGAAGAAACCTCCGTGGCGTTCTGTGGTCCAAGTGGATTAAGAGAGAGCCTCCGAAAAGATTTCATCAGACTCGGTTTGCCGAAAAAACGATTTGCTTTCGAAGAGTTTGAAATTCGCTCCGGTATCGGTCTTTGGGCTTTTGTCTCCTGGGCCGCGCGACATTACGTAGATCACAAATCAAAGACCTAAACTTCGCCTTCCATATTTCATGAACTTTATGCATTTGCACCTCAAATCGAGAACATCGCTTACGAGATACGTTGCCAAAAAGGTTTGGAGACTTATCGATTATCAGGGCACGGCAATTGCGCTAGAAATCAGACGCATACCTGCCTTGCGCCTAAACTCACGCGACATAAGTTGACAAACCCTAGGTGCGGTATTAGCTTAAAACTGTAGCCGGGAGGTCCGACTACAACATCAATTCAGAGGAGGTCTCTGATGTTACAAGAAGAGAAAACCGGTTCAATCGCGGTTTTTATTGGTCGTTTTCAGCCTTTCCACAAAGGCCACAAGTCAGTTGTCGACCAAGCCTTGTCCCATGCAGATGACGTTATTGTTTTAATTGGCAGCGCCTTTCGCCCGCGCAGCCCCAAAAACCCTTTCACGTTCGAAGAACGTCGCGACATGATCGTCGAAAGTTTCCCCGCCGACGAAAAACAACGGATCCATTGCCTGCCCATTATGGATTCTGTCTATGATGACACCGCCTGGGCAACCCAGGTAAGGATTGCGGTTCAAATGAAGGCCCGCCAACTTCTCGGTGCGGACCATAGAAGTGAGATTTCACTGATCGGTTTCAAGAAAGACGAAAGCTCGTACTATCTGAAGCTTTTCCCGGAATGGAGGGATATTCCGGTTGAAGGTTTCA
Organism: uncultured Alphaproteobacteria bacterium; assembly: GCA_905480575.1. Taxonomy (GTDB): domain Bacteria; phylum Pseudomonadota; class Alphaproteobacteria; order UBA7985; family CAJQQZ01; genus CAJQQZ01. The sequence continues at coordinate 9,386 of CAJQQZ010000104.1, forward strand.
AGGTACAAGGAGCCACCGAACACTTGTCCGCAACCAACATTCGCGAACAATTGTACAAGGGAAAATCGACCTATGACTCTCAATTGCCTTCTGGTTCGAATGCCAAAATCCAATCAATGCCTCAGACATCAGGCCCTTTGAAGGTTTTGCGAGAAGAGGCGGGCTATTTGCGAGATTACCGTGCCTTGATCGCTAAAGCGTCAGAAGCTTTCAATGGCTGGCCGGTGCTTACACAAACCGTGGACGCCGTGGTTGTACAATCAGGTCACATCCTGCTTGTTGAACGCGGCCAGTTACCTGGTGTTGGGCTCTGGGCCTTACCCGGTGGTCACCTTGACCACAATGAAACCCTAGAAGAAGCGATGATCAGGGAACTGTATGAAGAATGTCGATTAGACATGCCGAAAGGCGCACTTAAAGGGCGGATCAAAACGTCTCGTCGATACGACACCCCTAGTCGTTCTGAAAAAGCCCGGGTAATTACAGAAGCTTTTTTAGTTGAGTTGCCCCAGCGTGACAAGCTGGAGAAGGTCAAAGGCGGTGACGATGCCCGACGCGCCTTCTGGGTTCCAGTATCTGAAATTGACCCGCGCATGATGTTCGAAGATCATTACGACATCATTCAAGACATGCTCGGCATGCAACAAGGCTGGAGCAATATCTATTTACCCTATTTAAACAGCTAGGGCGCGATCAGCGCTTGTCTGACCCAGGATGATCGGGAGGTCCGATCATTTTCACATCAACTAGGAGGACTAGTTACATGAAACCCAATCAAGCCAACTTCGGCTTACCCCCGTTCAATCCCAATAACTTCCTATTGAACACAGATTCCTACAAAGCTTCCCATTATTTGCAATACAAGCCTGGGACAGAGTACGTCTCTAGCTACATAGAAGCGCGTAATCCCGACGGCGACACGGACTCAACCTTGTTCTTCGGCTTGCAAATGTTTCTGATGCAGTACCTAAGCAAGCCCATCACGAAAGCTGACGTCGATGAAGCCGAAGCCTTCTGGAGTGCCCACGGCGAACCCTTCAATCGGGAAGGGTGGATGTACATTGTTGACCACCTTGATGGCCACCTGCCCTTGCGCATTGAGGCCGTCAAAGAAGGCACACTTCTGCCGATCAAAAATGTCCAAGTACAGGTCGTCAACACAGATCCAACTTGTTTCTGGCTCACCTCCTACATCGAAACTGCCTTGTTGAGAGCCATTTGGTATCCAACGACTGTAGCAACTAAGTCTCATGCCAACGTCGCACTCATCCGTCAGGCTTTGATTGAGACCGACGGTGATGACGCAGGTTATGAATTCAAGCTTCACGACTTTGGGGCACGAGGGACAACCTCTCTCGAACAGGCAGGAATCGGCGGTTGCGCCCACTTGGTTGCTTCACAGGGCACTGACACAGCCATCGGCGCTGTCTACGCCCGTAATTTCTACGGTGCAGATATGGCGGGTTTCTCTATCCCCGCTACAGAGCACAGCACGATGACCTCTTGGGGCGGTGAAGCGGGAGAATTGGAAGCCATGAGGAACGTTTTGCACCAATATCCTGACGGCATCGTTGCCTGCGTTTCTGACAGTTACGACTTGTTTAAAGCTATCGGCGAATACTGGGGTGATCAGTTGAAGGACGAAGTCTTATCCCGCCATGAAGGTTTCTTGGTGGTTCGCCCTGACAGTGGCGATCCCGTCGAGATTGTTCCGCAAGTGATCGAGGCACTTGGCACCAAGTTTGGCTTCGAGACAACCGCCAAGGGTTACAAAATTCTCAATCCCAAAGTGAGAGTGATTCAGGGTGACGGCATAACCAGTGAAAGCCTCAAAGCCATTTTGAACGCTTTGATCAATCGTGGCTTAGCAATCGGCAACATCGCCTTCGGTATGGGCGGCGGTCTGCTACAGAAAGTCGACCGTGATACCTTTGGATACGCCATGAAAGCCAGCGCCGCTCAAATCGACGGTTCTTGGATTGATGTGTTCAAAGACCCAGTCACCGCCAAGGGCAGCAAGACGTCAAAAAAGGGCAGGTTGGCACTGATCAAAACAGAGGCTGGCAAATACCAGACTGTTAGAGCGAAAGAGGTGCCTCCAGGGACCGAAAACCTGCTTGAAACCGTTTATGAGAATGGCACCATCACCCGGTTTCAAACACTGGAGGAAATCAGATCATTGATCCAGTAGTCTGAGAGCGTTGTTATCATAAGCACTTGTTCTCCTGAAAGGGCAGTGGCATTGTTTTGCTACCGCCTTTTTTGGTTTTCGGGTGCTGCCCGCTTGCAGGAATTGATTAAAGCCATTCTGATGTCCATCAAAAGCAGTATTTATCCCATGCTCTCTGCCTTCTTCAGACGAAGTCGCTGGATGAAGACAAGATATTTCAAAGGCATAACTGATGCCGCGGTGACGGCAGAATGCGTTGATGTCGTCGTTTTTACTGGACCCGTGGAATACCTTGGGCATGCAAGGCTTCCGCATCGTTGATGAGATCACAGATCAATTTACCGCCGCCGGAGTGGCCATGATCGCAGGGGCGGGCTTGATGATTGTTCGAGTTCGGTAGATATTGAGGATCAACACCATGCAATTTACTTGATTACCTGCCCGAAGGACGAAGGTTACAAACCTATCGGGAAAATCAGAGTCAGAGTTTGGGAAAATAAAACCGTGAAACATACCGCGATTAAAGACAAATTTATCGGTGGTTGTGTCTGTGGGCAAGTCCGGTACCGCCTAACCGAAAATCCTATGTTTACGCATTGCTGTCATTGTACGCAGTGTCAACAACTCACAGGCTCCGCTTTTGCTGTAAATTCGGTCATCGAGGCTTCCAACATCGAAGTGCTCTCTGGTTCTGTCGAAGCTTTCGTTGCCCGAGTGGAAGGGGGGCGTCCCCATGACATCTATCGTTGCAAAGACTGTATGTCACCTCTTTGGAGCGCTTTTGGTGGCAGGCCGGTGCGCTCGCTTAGAGTGGGCTCATTAAACGATTCATCCCTGCTCACACCAGACGCCCATATTTTTGTACGGTCAAAGCTCGAATGGATTGTCATCCCAGAAGACGCCCTGAGGTTTGACGTTTTCTACGAGTTTGAGGCGGTTTGGCCACCTAAAATGCTAGCCAGGCTTAACGCAGCATTAAGCAATTCCTAATAGGTTCTGGTTTGTGACCGTAAAATCGACCTGGTCACAAGTCGGATGTCGACGCTGTTGGTGGGCCTATTCTCGCCGTAGACAGATGAATGCATAAGCTGAGAGAAGAGGATGCCACCCACTTTGAATCCTCGGATGAAATTGGAGCCCTCGTACAAAGAGAGAAGAAAGCGACGCTCGCTGCAACTCATATTGCTCGCCTCTCAAATATGGGCTTCGTCATTATGAGTACTGTTTATAGATTTATTATCAAAAATTTATGATTGGGTTTGCTTAGAATTTCTCGGGGCAACATTTCGCAAACGAAACCTTTGGAACGCCTTCTTTCCATTTGATCCACTCTTTGTCCGTGTTAGTGAGGCGCGTGAAAAAAATATCAAAGAACGTCCCTCTGATTCTGCTGACTTGTATTGCCCTCTTTGCTCTGGGACAGTTTCATCGCGCGTCTGGGTCGATCTTTTCACCTATTCTAATTGAGCAGCTGTCTCTTTCCGGCACCGCTATCGGCGTTTTGACTGCGGCGCTCTTCCTATCTAACATCGCCGCTCAAACGCCCATAGGAGCCGCATTGGATCGCTATGGTCCGAGAGCGATGCTCGCGGGTGGCGTTATCGTGGCTGCGGTTGGAACCTTACTCTTTGCCGTAGCGGAAGACTATTGGACTCTCTTGGTCGCGCGCATCCTGATTGGACTTGGCTTGACGTCGGGCGGACCTGGAACATTCATGGTTATCGCCCGAACTTTTCCGCCACAGCAGTTTGGTTTTATCAACGGCATGATGGCCTCTTTTGGCGGGATCGGCGGGCTGCTCGGCACCTATCCTCTTTCATTGGCTCTCGTATCTTTTGCCTGGTCGACCGTTTTTATCTTCGTGACCCTAGTAAGCCTCATTTTGGCAGCGGTCGTGATCCTCGTTATCGAGGGTGAACCTCACAAAACAGAGGAAGAAAAAGCGAACGCCATAAAAGCCGTTACCTACAAAGAACTGCTGATGATGCCGGAAATGCGGAAAGTCCTTGCTCTGGCCTTTGTCACTTTCGCACCGATCACAACTCTGACCGGTCTTTGGGGTGGGCCATACTTTCAGCAAGTACACATGGTCTCAACAGAAAATGCCGGTGCGCTCCTCTTTCTCTTGTTTGGATCAACAACGGTCGCCGCGCTGATCTATGGCTTCCTAGACAGATCTGTTCGTTCGAGGAAATTCTTGATCACCCTATCCGTCTGGATATCCGTCGTTTGCCTCTGGGCAGTCGCGCTACTCCCCCACCCTGGTCTTTACCTGGCCGCTGGTCTCTTCCTAGTCATGGTTTTCTGCCAGAACTTCTACATTCCCCTCATGGCTCACTTGCGGAAGATCGTGCCCGCCTCCTCCATGGGGCGTGCTTCAACGCTGCTCCTGTTTGTGGCCGTGTCTGGTATTCCCATCATGCAAACGCTCTTTGGTGCCATCATTGATCTCATGCTCCACCTGAATTTCACTAAAGAACAGGCCTTCCGTGCTGCTTTCGCCTACATGGGACTGGCAATCCTGCTCTCTGGGTTGGTCTATTCGCGCGCTCAAGATGCCAATAACTAGTGCTTTTTTTGAGGAAGCTTCAAACCGCGCGGACTTCTCCAACGGCTGAAATCTGCTACTATTGGCTCATCAACTTTGAAGCCAGGAAACACAGTGATGTCTGAATCTCGTCTCGACTACGGCGCAGCCGCTCCGAAAGCCTTGGCCGCTATGCTGCGCACAAACGCCTATCTGGATAAGGCAAGCCTACCTCAGATTCTGCGCAGGCTGGTCGAACTGCGGGTTTCTCAGATTAACAAATGCAGCTACTGCATCTGGCTTCACGCCAAGCAGGCCGACGACTTAGGAGAATCAAAAGAGCGCATCGCCGCCATTGAGCACTGGCAGAACGCATCATGCTTTGACGCTGCAGAGCGAGCCGCCTTCGCCTGGACCGAAGCCGTCACCCGCATCGCCGAGGACACGCCTTCTGATGCGCTCTACAAAGCCCTGTTCGATCACTTCACCGATGAGCAAGTCGTGGACTTAACAGCCGCTATTTCAAGCATGAATGCCATGAACCGGCTCGCCATTTCCTTTAGACACGAGGCGCCGGAGTAGTTAACTCACGCCACTTCATCCGTTGGTTCCAACTTAATTTCGCCGTCGTGTACAAAGCAGATTTGGCCAAAAACCTTCAAATCAAACGGATTAGCCATGCGAATATCTTTAAGGCTGGGGTAGCTTCGGCCGCTCATCTCAAAGGCGCGGTCAACCTGTGAAATGAAGATGAAAATCACGCCGGTGTCGGCCGCAAAACTGTGCAGTTCCGCCAGCTGAACAGAGAGTTCAGGGTTTCCGCGTTTCTGATCAAGCAATTGTAGATAGTCAATCACGACCACATCACCTCGCTCAGCAAAGTCGAGACGGCTTTTTATGTAAGAAGCACAGATGGAATCGGAACTATCAAACAAGAAACGAGCCTCAAGACCACTGGAATCGGTTCCGATGGCTTTCAATCGATCGATCAGATCAATTTCATTGTATTCCAAAGTGAAAAAGGAGCCTCGGCGCCTGCTTTTAATCGCTTGAACGATCAATTCTAACGCCATCAAGGTTTTACCATGGCCGGGTCTGGCTGCAAGAAGAACCAGATCCCCGGGCGAAAAATGCTCAAGCAATCGAGCGCCGGGCTCGGACTTCGACATTTTTGCCGACAGTAAACTCCAACTGCTAAAGCCTTCTGCTTTAGCAATCGCATTCAATGCTTGATTAAGAGGAATTGACTTGGCGCGTGCCGTCACCCGGGCCTGGCGCTTCAAACGATAAAGTGGTGCTGACAGTCTCATAGAGAACCTCCTGACAAGAGCAAGTCTCACGTTCCTCCCTTCAGTGATGCTCAAACAGTGGTTCGAAAAATCAGTTAGCCCTGTATTTCAGATACTTTCCCAACAGGAGGGGGAGGCGCGGACTGGTGCCTAAAGAGACTCTACAGTTTCAGTTCATTTGGGCAATGGAAAGGCCAAAGATTTTACATTGCTTTCAGAGGAGAAATTCTTTGAAGCCCTTTAGTACTTTTGAAACTCATCTCGTGAGTGAAGTTACTTAACGCATCAGAGGGGTCGATCGAGGCAAGATTTAACTTTGAAAAAGTGTCATATACGAAGCGGACGGATAACACAGGGGTAGCTTCCTTATGACCAGTCGAAGTGTTGAGCATCATTGTGGTGCAGGTAACGTGAATTAGTTCCGACTTAATCTGACATAGTAGTCCTTCCAGCTAGCTGGAAGGACTACGTTCGGCTCTTGAAGGAGCCAGCCGTTTCCGGTTTTGATGTAGGTGCAAACCAAAAACATCAAACAAAGGAAACTACGATGT
>CAJQQZ010000105.1 GCA_905480575.1 uncultured Alphaproteobacteria bacterium
TGTCCTGCTGTCATTGGTTGCCATCGCCTACGTTTGGGTCTGTGCAACGGTGGGCAGAAAACACATCAAAGTGCAGATTAAAGGACACGGCTTTCCAGCCAAGTCCTGGCTCAGAACAGCTTTGGAACAAGCCAGAAAACTGATCCGTTATGACCCGGAAGTGATGGTGAAAATCCTAAAGCCAGCTATCGATAAATCAAAAAGAGTCGGGTAGTATGCGTTTCAAGTCCAGATTTTTCTGTAACTGTGGAAGTATATGCGCTTTTTTAGCCCAATAGCGACACATTTTTCCACATTTACGTTTTCTCTAATAGAGGTTCATGCTAGAGGTGCGGCCTCCTAGTGATAGCTAGAGACAACCACCCTCCGGAGAGAACTAAAGTGCAAAACCTCGGACCAGTTATTAGTAAAGTTGGCCTCGAAAAACACGGTATTTCAAACTATGCCGTCGCCTATTGGAACCTTACCCCTGCAGACTTGTACGAGCATGCTATTGTCAACTTGGAAGCCGAACTTTCCGACGGTGGCGCTATTGTAGCGACGACCGGCGAGTACACTGGCCGTTCCCCAAAAGACAAATTCATCGTCGAAGAAGCCGAAAGCAAGTCTGATATTTGGTGGGGAGACGTCAACAAGTCCTTTAGCGCTGACAAATTTGATCGCCTTCGTCAAAAGATGCTGGCTTACATGCAAGGCGGTGAGTTCTATGTACAAGATCTCTATGGCGGCACTGACGAAAACTACCGTTTGCCAGTTCGCATTATCACAGAGCAAGCCTGGCACAACCTGTTCGCATCCAACATGTTTGTTCGCCCGCCTCTGGAAGAACGAGCAGATTTCGACCCACAGTTTACAGTCATTCAATGTCCAGGTTTCCAGGCCGTTCCGGAAATTGACGGCACTAATTCAGAAGCCTTTATTCTATTGAGTCTGAAAGAGCGCCAGATCCTTATTGGCGGCACTCAGTATGCTGGTGAAATCAAGAAATCGATTTTCGGTGTTTTGAATTACCTACTTCCAGCGCAAAACGTTATGCCAATGCACTGCTCCGCGAATGACGGTGACGGTGGTTCCGCTGTATTCTTTGGTTTGTCAGGCACAGGTAAAACGACACTCTCCGCTGACGCCACCAGAACACTGGTTGGTGATGACGAGCACGGTTGGTCTGACGACGGCATCTTCAATTTTGAGGGCGGTTGTTATGCGAAAGCGATCAATCTGACAGCTGAAGCTGAACCAGAAATTTTTGCGACTACACGCATGTTTGGCACCGTCTTAGAGAACGTCGTTATCGATGAAAACACCAGGGTACCAGACTTCACGGATGTTTCCTTAGCGGAGAACACGCGTGTCTCTTATCCAATTGATTCTATTCCGAATTCCTCTGAGACTGGTAAAGCCGGCCATCCAACAAACCTGATCATGCTGACCGCTGACGCCTTTGGCGTTTTGCCACCTGTCTCCAAGCTAACCGCTGACCAAGCCATGTACCACTTCCTTTCTGGTTACACCTCAAAGGTTGCGGGAACAGAGCGCGGCATCACAGAACCTCAGTCTGCATTCTCCGCCTGTTTTGGCGCACCATTTATGCCGAGGCACCCTTCCGCTTATGCCAAGCTCCTGGGAGAGAAGATCGAAAAGCACAATGTTAACTGTTGGTTGGTCAACACCGGCTGGACCGGCGGACCATACGGCACCGGCAAGCGAATGATCCTCTCCTACACTAGAGCAATGATCACAGCGATCCTTGATGGCTCGCTCTCTGGTGTTGAAACCGCGGCAGACCCTGTCTTCGGCCTGTTTATCCCAACATCCTGTCCTAATGTTCCAGACGGCGTTCTACACCCCCGTGAAACCTGGACCGACAAGGATGCTTATGACAAAGCAGCAAAGAAACTCGCCGGTCTCTTTGAAGAGAATTTCAAAGCTTACGAAGAATACGTCAGCGCTTCTGTTAAGGCTATTGCCATCCGCGGTTAAGGTGTAAGGTATCCTCATGAAGATGCCTCAATCAAACCCTGCCCTTAGAACGGTGGCTATGCCATCTGATACCAACGCCAATGGCGATATCTTTGGCGGTTGGGTCATGTCGCAAATGGATATCGCCGGTGCTATACCGGCTATCCGACGTGCTAACGGTCGTGTTGCTACTGTAGCCGTCGACTCCATGCGCTTTCATCGTCCGGTTCAGGTTGGTGACTTGGTTTCTTGTTTTGCTGAACTCGTCAAAACCGGAAACACGTCTGTCACCGTTCATGTCGACACCTGGGCAGAGCGCCGCACCAACGGAGAACCGGTAAAAGTAACCGAGGGCACTTTTGTTTACGTCGCAATCAATGACAAAGGCGAGCCTAGACCCGTAGATGAACCAGTCGACTAGTATGTACAGGGTCAGACCTGCAACGGATAAAGATGGTGACGGCGTCGGTGCAATCATCAAAGCCGCTTTCGACGAACATCCGGGTTGTATCTATGATAGAGAAGCAGAATTTCCCGAATTAGATGCCATTGCGAGCTGTTTCAGGGACAGAAATGGAGCTTTCTGGGTAGCTGAAGACGCCGATAGAAACATCGTCGGATCTTGTGGTCTCGTTCAAACCTCCGATTCCGAGATCGAACTCCACAAAGTATACTTGGCTGAATCTGCCAGAGGCACTGGACTTGCGACTCAACTCCTGAACCTAACAATCGACTATGGGCGGACGACAAATTCAAAACGTATAACCTTGTGGACGGACGTGCGCTTCATATCTGGCCAGCGGTTTTACGAAAAACATGGCTTCAAAAAACAACCTGGATCTCGTCAGTTAGATGACCTGAGCAGGTCTGAAGAATTCAATTATACTCTCGAACTTTAATCGTAACTTCCACATTGCGGAAAAACTTCTCACACGTTTGGTGACACGACCAAAATTTGATAAAAGCCGACGAGTTTTATCCGGGAGTTAAAAACTATGAATCGCGTAGATCGCCACGGCCTTCAGGTCGATGAAACACTTGCCAATTTTTTGGAGAACCAAGCCCTGCCAGGGACGGACGTAGATCCTGATCAGTTTTGGCAAGGATTTTCAGACCTCATCCATAACATGGGCCCGAAAAACCGCGACCTTCTCGCGAAGCGAGAAGACATCCAAAGTCAGATAGACAACTGGCACAAAGAGCGTCGCGGGCAAACTCATGATGCGGTTGCTTACAAACAATTTTTGCTCGATATCGGCTATATAATCCCGGAAGGTGCAGGTTTTCAGGTTGAGACAACCAACATCGATCCTGAGATTGCAACCCTACCTGGACCACAGTTAGTGGTCCCCATCATGAACGCGCGTTACGCTTTGAACGCAGGTAATGCACGCTGGGGCTCGCTCTACGATGCGCTCTACGGCACCGATGCTATGGGCGACGGACCACAGCCTGGTGGTTATGACCCAGCCCGTGGTGACCGAGTGATCGCTTGGGCAAAAGCCTTCCTCGACAAGAACATGCCGTTGATTTCCGGCTCTCATGCCGACGTTACGTCATACACTGTTGAGAACCGCCAGCTATCCGCGAGCGGAACATCTTTGGCTAACGCTAGTCAGTTCGTCGGCTACAACGGCTCGACTGATCAACCTTCTGCTATTCTTTTGAAAAACAACGGCTTACACGTTGAGATCGTTATCGACCCAGACCATCCAATTGGTAAAGCTGACAAGGCTGGTGTTGCTGACATCACTATGGAATCAGCTGTCTCAACAATTATGGACTGTGAAGATTCCGTTGCTGCAGTAGACGGCGAAGACAAAACTCTAGCCTACACCAACTGGCTTGGTCTGATGCGCCGCGACCTCACGGAAGAAGTTGTAAAGGGTGGCAAGACACTCACACGTTCACTTAATCCTGACCGTGAATACACCGCTGTCGATGGCTCACCTTTGTCCCTGAAGGGACGCTCCCTCATGCTGGTGCGCAATGTGGGTCACCTTATGACAAACCCGGCGATCCTCGACAGAGACGGCTTGGAAGCTGGTGAAGGTCTCATGGATGCAATTTGCACCTCTATGATTGCTATCCATGATCTGAAACGCGAGAGCGGCAACTCTGTCCATGGCTCAGTTTACGTCGTCAAGCCGAAGATGCATGGCCCTGAAGAAGTTGCTTTCACTAACGAAATCTTCAATCACGTAGAACAAGTTCTTGGACTGCCGCAGTACACGGTCAAGATCGGTATCATGGATGAAGAGCGTCGCACAACAGTGAACCTCAAAGAATGTATCCGTGCAGCGAAGAACCGTGTGGCCTTCATTAATACAGGCTTCTTGGATCGCACTGGCGACGAGATTCACACTTCTATGGAGGCAGGACCTTTCCTTCGCAAGGGCGACATCAAGAATGAGCCTTGGATTGCCGCCTATGAGGAATGGAACGTTGACGTTGGCTTGGCATGTGGCCTTCGTGGTAAAGCGCAGATCGGCAAAGGTATGTGGGCTATGCCGGATTTGATGAATGCAATGTTAGAGCAAAAGATTGGCCATCCGATGTCGGGGGCTAACTGTGCTTGGGTTCCCTCTCCTACCGCGGCAACGCTTCACGCCACTCACTATCATGAAGTCTCTGTTCTCAAGCGTCAGAGCGATATCTCTTCTGGTGGCCTACGCGCTTCGGTCGATACGATCCTGCAAATGCCCGTTGCTCAGGGCCAAAATTGGTCGGAAGAAGAAGTCAGAGAAGAAATTGAGAACAATGCTCAGGGGATCCTTGGCTATGTCGTTCGCTGGGTCGACCAGGGCGTTGGTTGTTCCAAAGTTCCGGACATCAATAATGTCGGACTGATGGAAGATCGTGCGACTTGCCGTATCTCTTCACAGCACATTGCCAATTGGCTTCACCACGGGGTTGTTAGCGAAGACAAGGTCATGGAGATCATGAAACGTATGGCCGCCGTCGTTGATGGCCAAAACGCGAATGATCCAACCTACAGGCCAATGGCACCGAACTTCGACGACTTTGCTTTTAAAGCAGCCTGTGACTTAGTGTTCGACGGCACAAGACAGCCATCTGGTTACACAGAGCCAGTCCTGCACAGACGCCGTTTGGAACTAAAGGCTGCGAGCTAGTCAACTAGCTTCGGCGCAAGATGATCATCTGAAAGATCATCGCCGGTACGAATAGGAGAGCGGAGTAGCTTCACGGTTGCTCCGCTTTCACTTTTTAAGGACTGCACCATCTCCTTTGCAACAAAGGAATCCTCCGATAAAGCTTGCGCCACCGAATTGACCGGTGCGGCAGGCACCTTCCCGCCAAACAACGCCATCCAATGGGCAACTGTATGTTTCGAAAGCGTGGCGTCCAGCTCGTCTTGCAGGGCAGGTCGATTTTGAAACCGCGCATTAAAATCGACAAAGCGAGGATCTGCCACCAGCTCTGGCCGGTCAATGAGTTCACAGAGGATTGCCCAAAACTTATCCTTGTTGCACATAAGATAGATCCACCCATCTCCGGCTTTGTAGAGAGCACAGGGTGTTAGGAAAGGATGAGCTGATCTTGGCAAGCGCTGTTGTTCTGCCCCAGCATTCAATTGCCAGGCCCCAACGTAAGAAAGATTGTAAAGGGCTGTGTCCGCTAAGCTAACATCGACGTCACGCCCCTGCCCGGTCTCGCGCGCTTTCATGACGGCAGAAACCAGGCCCAACGCCATGTGAAGGCCAGCCATATAATCCACTAACGAGAGCCCCATCCGCGCCGGTGGGCCGCTAGGTTCGCCTGTCAGATCAAAATAGCCACATTCTGCCTGCAACAGATAGTCATAACCTGGCCAATGAGCGCGCTCATTATCGCGACCAAACCCAGACAAATGAGCGCAAACAATCTGGGAATTGATGTTCGACAGGCTATTGTAATCAATCGATATTTTCTCCGGAACGTCACCACGAAGGTTGTTTGCAACCGCATCGGCAGAACGAACAAGGTCTTCGAACGCGGCTCGCCCTTCGGTGTCGTTCAATGACAAGGACAGCGACTTCTTATTGCGGTTAAAGGCTTGAAAAAACAGGCTATCTGTCAACTTATCGCCACTGTCAAAGAAATGTGGGCCAACCGCCCTCGCATAATCTCCACCCATCGCTGGATCTTCAATCTTTATGACCTCTGCGCCAAGATCAGCCAGGGACTGTGTCCCAAACGGCCCAGCGCCATACTGCTCGATGGATAGAATTTTCACGCCTGTTAATGGTTTCATGCTCACCTCTGGAATTCACCCTCAACTTATCGAAAAAAACTAAGCCGCAAAAGCAAAAGGACGGTCAACTTGCCGTCCTTTTCGTGAGTAAATTTTTTTGGAGGTAACAATGCGTTTCTTATAGCGCGGATCCCGAAGCGTTTTGGCCATGGGATCACGCTTTTTGGGCTTTCGCTCCATCATGCAGATCCTGTGCTGTGAGAGGGTTGGTGGCCCCTCCCGGACTCGAACCGGGACTCGCAAATGCGAAACGGATTTTAAGTCCGCAGCGTCTACCAATTCCGCCAAGGGGCCATGGCCGCAGTCTATAGCGCGAAAGACTCCTCTGCGCTAGTCAGAATTGGCCTCAATCGTTGGTTTTATTTTGCGCCGTTATTTTCTTCGGGCGAACCAAGGAAAACAGTAATGGCGCCAAGATCACGACTAAGAATATTCGAACAATGTGATGGCTTGAAACGAAAGGAACCTCCAGATCCAAACTCAAAGCGATCAAGCTCATTTCAGCGAGACCACCAGGAACCAATCCAAGAAGGATATTGAAGTAGGAAGCGCCTATGCCAATCGAAAAGACGAGGCCAGCCATGAGAGTGGCAATGACCGCCATGACCAAGGTCGATCCGGCAGATGCCTTCATATATGTGAAGACCTCGCTGGTTTTTGTACCACTAAACCTTGCACCGATTGCTGTACCCACAACAATCTGAGCGGCTGCTACTATTTCATTTGGCGGGCGCGCGTCGGTAAAGCCGACGAGATGAACAATGGCACTCATTAACATGGGCCCAATCAACCGTGATGAGGGAATCCTGACCCATTTCGCGACCAACATTCCTCCGGCTAAACAAGCCAACAGAATGGCCCCGTCCTTGAGCGCAAATTCCAACAAAGGACCACCCAATTGCACGGATCGGTCTATCGATTGTCCAGTCAAAAAAGAATAGCTGAAGGGGATCAACATAACGATGATCAGAATTCGTGTCGCATGAATGACTGAAATGGCGACCGTGTTGCCGCCTTCTTCGCCGCCACCGAGCACCATCTCAGACAAACCACCTGGCATTGCCGAATAGAAAGCAGTCACAGAATCAAGCCCCGCGGCCGCTTTCAAATAGAAGAAACAACAATAAGCCGTCACCACTATCGACAACAACAGTCCCAAATAACTCGGCCACCACTGTAACAAATGACCGGCGAGTTCTGGACTGAATGAGGCCCCCAACATCACGCCAATCACACCAATGTTGAGTGAGCGAAACCAGGCAGGAATGAAGACTTTCGCACCCATCATAGAGGCCACGGTGACCGCAATCATCGAACCCAGCATCCAGGCCAGCGGCATTCTAAGCCAGAATGCCACCGCACCACCCAGCGTGCCGATCAAGATAGCCGTCGCAAAAGAAATCAGATTATTCGGCATAAGTTAATAGTTGAATTGCTCTACCAAAATGCGCTCTTCCAGCTGTTGCTCCGGGTCGAACAGCAATTCGAATGAACGATCAAAGTCTGTTTCAATCTCCACCTGCTTGACATTCCTCACCTCAAAGGAGTCCGCCACGGCCGAGACTGGGCGCTTATTTGCTTCTTTAATGACAAACTTGACCTTCGCCTCATCCGGCAGCAAGGCACCACGCCAGCGCCTTGGCCTGAACACAGAAATGGGAGTAAGCGCCAAGAGTTGTGCCTTCAAAGGCAAGATCGGACCGTGGGCCGAAAGGTTATAGGCCGTACTTCCCGCCGGAGTAGCTAGAAGGACACCATCGCAAGTCAAATTATCCAAACGTTCAACACCGTCAACCTCAATACCGATCTTAGCCGTCTGGCGGGTCGAGCGAAGTAGTGAGACTTCGTTTATTGCATGGGCCACCAAAGTTTCACCATCGCAGGTGATGGCTGTCATTTTCAGAGGATGGAGCGTGACAGGGACTGCTCGTTCCAGCCGCTCTTGCAGTTTTGATTCTGTGTAGTTGTTCAGCAAGAAACCAACGGTTCCGCGATTCATACCGTAAACCGGCAGCTTCCTTGCCCAATCAGAATGCAATGTTTCCAACATGAAGCCATCACCACCAAGCGCAACAAGAACGTCGGCATCCTCTGGTGGCGTTTGACCAAACCGGCTGGTCAAGCGCCTGAGAGCAATCTGAGCATTCTCCGTTTCACTAGCACAGAAAGATATTTTTTTGAGTTCTAATGCCTCAGTCATCTTTGCTCAACTCACCTTCTAGCGGTTCTTGGCCAAGAGACCTGATCAAGCCTCGCACTTTTTCTGCAGCACTTTCCAGATCGTCTTCGCTGGTAGAGCGCATAACCAATGAAGTGCCGAAAACCCCCGACCGAAAGAATGGGTATGATCCAATGTCCATATCGGGATAGTCATTCTGTATAACTTCTAGCCCTTCAGCAACAACGCCCTCACCCAGATTGGTTGTAACTGTCACTGATTTAACAGGCTCACCACCGACCAAATCCGCCGCTAACTCATCCAACATAGCCTGAAAGATCTTAGGCACACCGGCCAACGTAAAGACGTTTTCTATGCGAAAGCCTGGTGCTTTGCTGACGGGGTTGTCGATCAAAGTAGCTCCCCTCGGCACATCCGCCATTTTCATGCGTGCTGGCGTTCTGTCTTCTGGCACGTACTGATCAAACAAAACCTTTTCAGCATCCGGGTGTCTGTAAACCTCGGTGCCGAATGCCGCAGCTATAGAGGCTGAAGTTATATCATCGTGCGTGGGACCAATACCGCCTGACGTAAAGAGATAATCAAACTTAGCTCTCAGTTCATTGACCGTTTCAACTATCGTGGCAGTGATATCAGGAATGACTCGAACCTCCCGCAACTGGATGCCTCGTTCGTTCAGAAACGTCGCCAGATAATTGAGATTCGCATCCTTCGTTCGGCCCGAAAGTATTTCGTTACCGATTATGACGAAAGCGGCTGTTACTTCTTTGACAGTCATTTCCTGATCCAGCTTTGTTCCTCAGCCAAGGTAGGTGAGTACACACTCAAGACAAGGCTTTAGCCCATGTTCACAAAAGAGACAAATCTTCATCACATTCAGTTGTTCTTCCGTGAAGTTGATAAAACTGTTCTCCGTCAAAAAAGCGACTTAGAGTGATTTCACGATTTCAATACGGAGGAAAGAATGAAGTCTTTGAAGTTCATTAGTTTTTTAATTGTCGGCCTTGTTTTTTCAGTGACAGCGAACGCGGACATTTACACCAATAAACAAGGTGTTGCCATTAGAGGTTACGATCCTGTGGCATATTTTGAACAAGGAAAGCCAACTAAAGGCAAGAAATCCATTTCTGTGAAGCATGACAATGGAGCTACATACCGGTTCTCTTCTGAAGCAAACAAAGAGCTTTTCGTCGCCAATCCAGACGCCTACCTCCCTCAATATGGTGGCTACTGTGCCTTTGGTGTGGCCATGGCTGTGCAAAAATTCGCAACAGACCCAAAGGCTTGGCGTGTTATCGACGGCAAACTCTATCTGAACCTTAATCCCAAAGTGCAGAAACGTTGGCTGCAAGACATCCCAGGGTTCATCAAAGGTTCTGACAACAACTGGCCGCTCATTTCTTCAATTCCACAAAAGCAGTTAGCCAAGGGAAAACGTCCTACTGGTGTCACTGTAGGCCCTCAATAATCCCCCTATCTATTTGAGAGCATATAAGAGGTGGCCGCGATTTTTCGCTCCACCTTTTTCATATGCTAACCAACAGACTGAGCGGCTTCGCACATCGCCGCCAATTTGGCTCGCGCCAGTTCTCTGGTTAGCATTCCCATGCCACAGTCCGGCGCCACCACCAATCGATGAGCATCGATATGCTCCAGCGCCTGTAACAATCTTTCCCTGATTTCTTCCACTGTCTCGATTTTGCTCTTCGCGATGGCTATAGACCCAAAAACAATGGTTTTCTTCGCGTAAATCTCTAGGAGCTTCAAATCATTGTGGCGATGGGCATCCTCGATTGAAATAGCATCTACTTCCGCCCGGTCCATTACTTCTGCAATATCCAAGTAGGCTTGCTGATCTGCTTTTGGGTAGTCCAAGTTGTCGATTACGTCTGGATACCCACAACACATGTGGGTCGTACGGGTCACCTCTTTTGGTACTCCGTGGAAAGCGCGCTCTAAGTTTTCGATACCGAAATCAAGGGCCTCGAGCGGGTGACGAGCGAATACAGGCTCATCAATCTGGATTTGGGTACAACCGGCATCGACCAAAGCCCTGACTTCCTTGTTTACGGCTTCAGCCAAATCACGACCAGCAAGTTTTAGGTCGTGATAGTAATCATCGTAGGTCGTATCGCAGATCGTTAAAGGGCCCGGAATGGTGATCTTGACTGGTTTCTTTGATATTGCCTGAGCGGCCTGCCAATCTTTAACAAGGAAACCGATATCCGACTTCCTTGCTTCAACCTTGGCTCGAATAGTCGGCAAAGCCACAGAGTAGGCATCATTGCGCACGGATTTGGTGGTGAGATTCTCGAAATCAAACCCGGCAAGGCGACGGCAATGGTAGTGAATATAGTTCTCTCGCCTCACCTCACCATCCGTTACGACATCGACGCCGGCCTCCTCTTGATCAGCGATGACCTGGGCAGTCCCCTTGGCGAAAACTTCCTCAGCTTGGTCGCCCATGGCTTCAACAGATGAAACCCAACTTTTTGTCGGGTCGGCTTGGGCTTCGCCTGCGGGAATGTTGAACCAGTCTTGTATTTTCACAAACTCAGGCTTGGGATAAGCACCAAGCGTTGTCGTTAGTAGTGGCATGGAACTCTCCTATTTTTTGTATTCTTCAACGGGGCCGCCTGCTTTCATCCAACCGGAAAACCCGGTTTCAATGTGTGCGACGGGCTTCAACCCCATATCTTGAGCGACTTTTGCTGCCAATGCTGAGCGCCACCCGGAAGCGCAATGAAAAATGAACTTCCTATCTTCAGCAAAAATTGGCTTGTGATAAGGAGATTTTGGGTCGATCCAGAATTCAAGCATGCCTCGCGGCACATGAAGCGAGCCCGGAATTCGACCTTCCCTCTGCAATTCACGTACATCGCGAATATCGACAACAATTGTATCAGGGTCATGCTTGGCTTCTTGAGTCTCTTCGACACTCAAGTTCTCGATTTCTGCCTTGGCCGCTTCAACCATTTGCTTAACGCCAATCGTAATTTCCTGAGCCATACATCCCCTCCACTTATTTTGCTCTAATGAGACTAAGCGGCAGGTGCTGCCAATTCAATCGGAAAAGACAGATAACCCCGGAATCGCGCACGCCCACCACGAACAGGAGGATCAGTGGCCATGGCGAAATCAGGGAACCGTCTCAGCAAACCACCGATAGCCAATCGTCCTTCAAGCCTAGCCAAACTGAGCCCCGCGCAAGAATGAATGCCAGCGCCGAACGCGAGATGTTTGTTCGTCGATCTCTCAATCTTGAAATTCTCTGGGTCCTCGAACACCCCTGGATCGCGGTTCGCCGCGCCAATACACAAAGTGATAAGAGTGCCCTTCTCTATCGCAACATCCCCGATTTGAGTATCTGCAACAGCGCGTCGATTTCCAAGCTGATTAGAACTCTCAAACCGAAGCATTTCTTCGATGGCAGGCTTCAATAAGTCAGGGTTCCGCTGCACCTTTCGTCGTTCGTCGGGAAACCGTAACAAACAATCTATTCCGTTCCCGATCAAATTTGTGGTCGTCTCGTGGCCTGCATTCAAAAGGAAAATACAGTTCTGAATCATCTCTTCGTCACTGAGCGCAGCCAGTTGATCTTTGTTTTCCAGCAATAACCCCAGAACCTCTCCTAGTTCACGGTTAATTTTTCCAGCCCTAAATCGAACAAGATGCTCACCTAAATATTCCGAGAATTGATCAACAGAATTGTTGCCCCACTCTTCGGATTCTCTAGTGATAACCGGCTCCAACGCGCCTAAAATGGCTAGCGACCAATCACGCAGTGGCCCTCTTTCCTCTACCGGAATGCCAAGCATGTCGCCAATGATCTGCACCGGTAGAGCCGAAGCGAACTCAGTAATGACATCCATAGAACCACGCTCCTGTGCTTCATCCAGCAAAGCCTCGACCATCGCCTCGAAACGTGCCTCAAGAATTGTTAAGGCTCGTGGAGTAAAGGCAGGCATGATCCGTCGGCGCACTCTTGTGTGCAGAGGCGGATCATTGAAAACAAGAGAAGTTGTATGATGAAGGAAAAGTGAGCTGTCGCCATACTTCTGACCAAACTCAAATTTCTTGTCAGAACTAAAATTGTGATGGTCTTGGTAGACTTGATGCAAATCCTTGTGGCGGGTCAGAAAGACCAAACCGTCGGGCGTTTGATGAACGGGGTACTGTTCCCTCAGAACTCTGTAAATTGGATAAGGGTTATCCAAGAAAGCTTGATCGACCTTGCGAATGTCGAAGTGCTTAGCCTTTTCGGCCAACTCTCGTTCAGAAAAATCATCCACCACCCATCGCATCCTCTGTTCAAGGGACAAGAATGATTATTCTAACGACAAAAGGTTAGCCATAAAAGACAAGAAGCCCGCCATTCAGAGAACAGCAGGCTCCAGTTTGAAAGAAATACTTATTATTGCGCGTTGTAAACCACACAATTACCGTAAATATTGTGCTTTGCACAGGAGGCTTCACTGACATAAACGCCTTCTGTTGCTCCTGCGATATTAGTAATCGCCGAAGATACCTGGTTGGCGCTTCTCAAGACAGGGTTTGTCTGATCAAAAGAAACTGAACAAGAAGCAAGAATAGGAAGAGCCAAAATACAGCTCAAACGCAGCGCATGCTTAAACATTAAATTAATTCCGTTAAATAACTATTTGAAATATAAAGGTAACTTACCAAAGGAATCTAAAAAATCATCCATAAAATTTTAACGACTCCAAAAAGTCTCAAAAGATAGGATTCGACTCCAATGCAATTCAAATCGACTCTAGTACGCGGGAGTCTCATTCAACGTTATAAGCGATTCTTGGCCGATATCGAGCTAGAAGACGGCTCCCGAGTCACGGCACATTGTGCCAATCCCGGATCGATGAAAACTGTGGCAGAACCAGGATCACCTGTTTGGATCAGCGCCGCTTCGAACCCCAATAGGAAGTTGAAATGGGACTGGCAATTGATCGAAATCAACGGCGCTTTAGTTTCTGTCAACACTGCGTTGCCGAACGCTATAGCCGAGGAAGCCCTATCAGAGGGCCTCGTCCCAGAACTTAGAGGATATGCCAACCTGAAAAGAGAGGTGAAGTATGGAGAAAACAGCCGTATCGATATCTTATTATCATCAGAGGACAAGCCGGACTGTTACGTTGAAATCAAAAACGTCAACATGATGCGGTCCAAAGGGCTCGCCGAATTCCCAGACTCGGTAACAAGCAGAGGTGCCAAACACCTGCGTGAGTTATCAACAATGGTCGAGCAGGGCCATCGTGCCGTGATGCTATTTATTGTACAACGCAATGATTGTGAGAAATTCACAGTAGCTCATGACATCGACCCAAATTATCAAGCCGCATTAACCATGGCTGTGGCGACAGGTGTTGAAGTTCTTTGCTATACTTGCGCTATTTCAACGAGCGATATCAAAGTTGACCGTTCCATCCCTATTGAATTGGACTCACGTCAATAAAATCTATATTAAGCCGCAAGTTAACCGAAACTCACCACTCATAGATTAATCTGACTGAACTCGATGGCCATTAAGATTCACAACGCTGAAGACTTCAAATCCATGCACAAAGCAGGCGCTCTCGCAGCCGCCACTTTGGACTACATCACGCCTTATGTTGAAATCGGCGTTTCGACGGAACATCTAAACAAGCTCTGCCACGATTTTATTTCTCGGCATAACGCTACCCCTGCTCCGCTGAACTATCGCGGGTTCCCAAAAGCAACCTGCATTTCGGTGAACCACGTCGTTTGCCACGGCATTCCTTCAGAACAGAAGAAATTACAGAACGGCGACATTGTAAACATTGACATCACGGTCATTCTGGACGGATGGTTTGGCGATTCAAGCCGCATGTATATGCTAGGAAAAACCAGTCGTCTCGCGCAACGCCTTGTCGACGTCACGTACGATTGTCTCATGCTCGGCATTGAACAGGTTCGGCCAGGTGCTACACTGGGTGACGTTGGGTATGCTATTCAATCCTACGCCGAAAAACAGCGTTTCTCAGTTGTCACAGATTTCTGCGGCCATGGACTGGGCCAAGTTTTCCATCAGCCGCCAAATGTCGTTCATATCGGACGGCCTGGCGAAGGCGTCGTCTTGGAAGAAGGCATGTTCTTCACGATCGAACCAATGATCAACGCTGGCCGTAAAGACGTTGTCGTCTTGGCCGATGGTTGGACGGCGGTCACAAGGGACAAGAAACTCTCCGCACAGTTCGAACATTCTCTTGGCGTCACAAGTGACGGCTTTGAGATCTTCACACATTCCCAGCGTGGCTTCACCAAGCCTCCCTATGTCTGATAACGATAACAAACCCAACAAACCTAGTTACCACGGTAATCGCGACCGCCTAAGAGAACGCCTACTCGCCCGTAGCGGAGATAGTCTTGCCGACTATGAAGTTCTCGAATTCCTACTCTTCAGCGCCAATAGCCGAAGTGACACAAAACCACTTGCGAAAGCATTGATCAATCATTTCGGCAGCCTCGCCAAAGTACTTTCAGCATCTCCAGAAGATCTCAGTAAAGTCAAAGGCGTCGGTCAGACAGCGATAGGTTCGATCAAAATCGTCGCTGAGGCTGCTCGGCGATTGGCAAAAGAGAAAATTGACGATCGTCCAGTGCTCAGTTCCTGGCAAAGTGTCATCGAGTATTGCCGCATAGAACTAGCCCATGCTGACACCGAAGAGTTTCACTTGCTGTTCCTGGATCGTCGAAACCGTCTGATCGCATTAGAGCAGCAACAACGCGGTACCGTCGACCACACACCAGTCTACATCCGTGAAGTCGTAAAGCGAGCTCTAGAATTAAGTGCAACTGCTTTGATCCTGGTTCATAATCACCCCAGCGGAGATCCATCTCCCAGCCAAGGTGACATTGTTATGACCAAAGAAATTGTGGAAGCGACAAAAGCACTTTCAATCGAAATACATGACCATCTAATTATAGGGATTAGTGGCCATTTCTCATTTAAGGCAGAAGGATTGATCTAATGGAATCTCTGATCGCTCTCTCACTCCACAAGGCATTAAGTGTATTCGGCCTCGTCGGCGCTGGGCTGACGTTTTTTTACGCGAGAGACTGGCGAGGTTTGGCTGTTATCATTGCAGGTCTTGGTCTCGTTAGTTTTGTTTACACAATTGTAACCAAACGGTTTGGCCCTTGGTTCTTCTACGACACTCTCATTAGTTCCGTCATTGGCCCGGGTGCCGTTTGTCTTCTGGTTTTTGTTATCCTTAAGGCGATGAAGCGTCGTTAATCAGGCAAAGGTTGCGAATCTACGTTGAACCAGGACCGTTCTGCAGCTCGGAGGTACTTGGTCCTGTCTTCCCAAGAATCTGGGACGATCCCCATCCAAACTTCCAGCATCTCATCCTCTGATTTCCAGCCCCATTTAATATCACGGGGTGGACTGTAAGGATTTGAGAAGTTTTCTTTGCTGTTGTCATAGGTGAACCATGCATCAAGCCTGCTGCCCTTGGGCAAGTACACTGGTTCTCTGAAAGCATAGATGTTTTGCCAACGTAGATCCCAGTCTTCAATACCAATCAGCGATTTCTTCTCGCCATTGGGATAGGTTAGCTGGACCCGTGCTTTTGTTCCAATGTAATGCATGTGGGGCATAATATCGAGTAACGTCATCCCGGCTGGGACATCCACCCCCGAATACCGCAAAGTAATCCAATCTGAATTAAAAAGAATGGATCACCATCTACAACAAGAAAGGCGTAACCAAACAGATACAGAGTGGGGGAGTGTTCATCATGTTCTGTATGGGATGTGCAGTGGAACAGATGTGTATCATGTTCCAATCTGGTATAATGAAAAATCAAATTACTCATATCTCAATTTGATTATTCCGATTTTTGAAAAACTTGAAGAGTCCTATAGGGGGCTAGATAGATAAGTTGTTCCTGCAGCATCGTCAAATTCGACGATGACGGCCAGAGTTGCTACAAGACGTCCAGATCCAACATCGTCAAAAATGACGATAGGATCCAAACTTCATTATTTGACCAGGTTGTTGGATTTTTGACAATTCCTGTCAAACCCATATACTTGCTAGTAAGAATACATTTTAAATTTGGAAGCATGAAACCAATGGGAACCATGTCAGTAACCTGTGATCTCAATGAGGAACTAGGGTTGAAGCTTGAACAAGAAGCGAGAACCAAAAAGAGTCCTGCTGCTCAAATTATCACAGATGTGCTCGAGGCTCATTTCGCAAGACAACAATCTGAGACTGATGTTCTCAAGAAATTGGTAGCTGAAGCAGATGAAGGATCATTCATTGAAGAAGCGGATATGGACGCTTGGATGATATCCCTCGGAACCGAGAAAGAACTCCCAATACCAGCCGCTCATAACACAAAGTAGTTATGAAAATTCGTTTTCTAGCATCCTCTGCAACAAGCGTTGCCTGGGTCCAGAATTATTATTCAGAGGTTTTCAAGGCAGGACGAAAAAACTACTCTCAACAATATTTTAAAGCCAAAAGATCACTTCGAGACAATCCCGAGATTGGCTATCTCTTTGGTGGGGTAGAAGGGGTTCGAAAGTATGAGATCGTGAACACACCGTTTTCGTTTGTCTATCGTATCAAGAACGATGAGATTCAGATACTTCGTGTTTGGGACAATAGAAGAGAACCCGAAGAGCATCTATCAAAAAAATTATAGCTAAACTGTGTGCGGCGGTGCAAAATTAGTCCACGGTAGCGGCGGCATTGTGTTGTCGCGGGCGGCGTAAAAGTCGTCCACTTTATCCCTTTCGTTTTGTCGGGAGGGTTTGAGGATATACACCGTGGACATCTATTTGAAAGT
>CAJQQZ010000106.1 GCA_905480575.1 uncultured Alphaproteobacteria bacterium
TGATGCGTAAGGCAGCCGCAAGAACTTATGAAGAACTATGGAAGAGGCTTGGACAAGTCTGCGATCTCTTCTCGGACGAAGAATGTCACAACTTCCTAAAGGCGGCTGGATATGGAAACAATTAAACGCAACATGCTCTAGCTTGCGTATCGCGTGATACTGGCACAAAAAAAGGGCCTCCGAAGAGACCCTGTTTTCAATTCAAGTATTCGACCGACTATTCTTCACCAGGGTAATCGTCCTCATAGAGGTCGCCGCCGTCTTGGTCAATGCGTGTGCTAGGCTGGATAGGGCGGGCAACTTTCTCTTGAAGAGATGTTAGTTCTACAAATGCATCAGCCTGACGACGGAGTTCGTCTGCGATCATTGGTGGATTTGATTTGATGGTCGAGATAACGGTGACGCGAACGCCCTTGCGCTGAACGGCCTCAACCAAGCGGCGGAAGTCACCATCACCAGAGAACAGAACGATATGATCGAGATGTTCCGCCATTTCCATGACATCAATCGCAAGCTCTATATCCATGTTGCCTTTGATCTTGCGTCGACCGGCGGCATCCGTGAATTCTTTGGTTGGTTTAGTAACGATTGTGTAGCCGTTGTAGTCTAGCCAATCGACCAATGGGCGAATGGGGGAGTATTCTTGATCATCGACAAGTGCGGTGTAGTAGAATGCGCGTACTAACTGTGCATCTGCGGCGAACTGCTTCATTAAGGACTTGTAGTCGATGTCGAAGCCTAGTGCTCGAGCCGTCGCGTAAAGATTGGATCCATCGATGAATAGCGCTATTCGCTCTGTTGGGTAAAATTTCATTTTTAAATTCTTCTATTATTATTTTGGTCGGGATATACCCCAACCTAAGTTCGGAATGAATTGGTTGTTATCGCTTTGTTCTCAGCCTGAAAGCATCCTGTAATCATTTAGATTAAGAGTGCAAGAGAAACTAGATAAAATTTTAAACAAAAATCAAGGCCCTTATAGTGCTCTACTTTATTGGACTCGGCAGCAACCTGGAGAATTCCCGATTCGGGTCATCGAAAAGCCTTCTTGAAGCAGCAGTTAGGCAGCTTTGTGGCGAAATTGGCACAGTTGTAAAGAAATCACAGTGGTATGAAAGCGAGCCAATTCCCGTCTCTGATCAGCCGTGGTTTGTAAATGGGGTGGTTGCTTTGGAAAGCGAACTGTCACCGCAGGCATTGTTGTTAAAAACTCTGGAGATAGAAGTTGAATTTGGACGCGTGCGAACGATAGAAAATGCTGCTCGTACGCTAGATATAGACATAATTGCTTGTGATCAAATCGTATTCAGTGCAGAGGCTGACGACAATGATCCAGCGATCACGCTTCCCCATCCACGGATGCATGAGCGTGCTTTCGTGTTGCTGCCAATGGCTGAGGTAGCGCCAGACTGGGTTCACCCACACACAAAGAAGCCGATTTCTGCGTTAATCGCAAACTTGCCGCCTCAAAACATCAGAATTGTACAGAGTGAAGAGAAAGACAGCGATAATCCCCTTGCTAAGTAAGGGACGCAGACTTATATAACTGCCAAATCCCCTCCATTTTTCAGAGATTTATTGATGGCACGCGTTACCGTTGAAGATTGTGTTGATAAAGTAGACAGCCGATTTGAATTGGTTTTACTTGCGGGTAACCGCGCTAGAGAGATTTCCTCCGGTGCTCCGCTTACCGTTGATCGTGACAATGATAAGAACCCCGTCGTCGCTTTGCGTGAAATAGCAGATGAGACAGTGGCTGTTGACGATTTGCGCGACGCAGTCGTTAAGGGACTTCAGAAATGGGTTGAAGCTGACGAATTCGAGCAGACCCCTGATTTTGGTGGCGAAATCTTCCAAGAAGCAGAAGAACTCTTCCAGCCTTCAATTGCTCCTGCTCCTGCTGTTCCTGGCATGATGTCCTTTGAAGACGTTGATTTTGGTTCAGAAAACGTAGAAGATCCACAAGATTAATTGAGAGATACATCTCTCTAACTGAGTGGACGAAAGGGTTAAGGTCTTGGCGAGACAGTACGAGCTGGCAGAGCGTGTACTTTCTTATGATCCTACAGCGGATGAGCAAGCCCTGAACAAAGCCTACGTCTACGCGATGAGACAACATGGGTCACAGACAAGAGCGTCTGGTGACCCATATTTTTCTCACCCGCTAAAAGTAGCCGGTATCCTTGCGGACATGCATCTGGATCACCAATCCATTATCACAGCTTTGTTGCACGATGTGGTGGAGGATACTGATTCCAGCCTTGATGATATCAAGAAAATGTTTGGGGAGGAGGTTGCACAGCTCGTTGATGGGGTGACCAAACTCACTCAACTGGAGCTGCAATCCGAAGGCAATAAGCAAGCCGAGAATTTCCGAAAACTGGTTTTGGCCATATCCGACGACATCCGTGTCTTGCTCGTGAAGCTTGCGGACCGTTTAGATAACATGCGGACTCTTCATTTCATCAAGAAGGAAGAAAAACGCAAACGTATCGCCAATGAGACTATGGAGATCTACGCGCCGCTTGCTGAACGGATCGGGATGGACCAGGTAAAGCAAGAGCTTGAAGATCTTGCTTTCATGTATTTGAACGCAGAGGCGCGTGAGTCGATCAAATCTCGGTTGGACTTCCTTGAAAAAGAAGGGGCTTTTATTGTCAGCTCAGTTCAGGATTCTTTATCCGAAATCCTGAGGGCAGGCGGCGTAGAAGACTTTGAGGTTTCCGGCAGATTGAAATCGCCTTATTCGATTTGGCTTAAGATGCAGCGGAAGGCCGTTGAATTTGAGCAGTTGTCTGATGTGATGGCTTTTCGGTTGATCGTACCAGAGTTGGGTGATTGCTATCAGGCACTTGGGACCCTTCATTCCAATTTCCAAACGATTCCGGGACGATTTAAAGACTACATCTCGACACCAAAGAAGAATGGCTACAAGTCCGTCCACACCGGGATAATTGGCCCAGAAGGTCGGCGTATTGAGGTTCAAATCAGAACCCAAGATATGCACCGGGAGAGTGAGCTGGGTGTTGCTGCACATTGGCAATACAAACAGGGTGACGGCACTAAAGAAGGACGCCAGTACCACTGGGTACGTGGCCTCCTCGAGATCCTGGACCATGCCGGTGGTGCCGAAGAGTTTTTGGAGCATACCAAGCTAGAGATGTTCCAGGATGAGGTTTTCGTCTTCACGCCCAAGAACACAGTCATCTCGTTACCGAGGGGCGCAACCCCGGTTGATTTTGCTTATGCCGTCCACTCAGAAGTAGGTGACCGCTGTATCGGGGCAAAAGTTAATGGGCGGATGCGACCGCTATCAACGTTGCTGGAAAATGGCGATCGTGTCCTGATACTCACCTCCAAGAATTCCACGCCTTCACCGGATTGGGAACATTTTGTAGCAACGGGCAGGGCACGTGGCGCCATACGCCGCTTTGTTCGGCAATCTCAGCGAGACCAGCATATTGAGCTTGGTCGTCAGATGCTCCAAAAAGCCTTCCGATTGGAACAGTATGATTTCACTGAAAAGGCGGTAGAAGGTGTCATCAAGAAATTCAAATGCGAAAGTACCGATGATCTCTACCAAGCGATAGGTTTGGGGCACTTTACAGTTCGTGAAGTTTTGGTTGGAATTTTCCCTTCTTTAAAAGAGAAGCCAACGACCAATCGCGTTCAAAACATCAAACGCAAGCCTGGCAGCATCAAAGAGAACAACTTCGCCGTTCCCATCAAGGGGCTGATTCCCGGCATGGCTGTGCATCATGCACGGTGCTGTCATCCGTTACCTGGTGATAGAATCGTCGGCATTGTGACGACTGGGAAGGGCGTTACAATTCATACTATTGATTGTGATACGCTTGCCAATTTCCATGATTCGCCGGAGCGTTGGCTTGACGTTAGATGGGATGAAGACGGGCTAGACGGTGGTCATGTTGGCCGCCTGACAATCCTACTGAACAATGAACCAGGTGGCCTCGGTGAATTGTCTACGTTGATTGGTCGGAATAGAGGTAATATTACAAATCTGAAGTTCACCAATCGCACGATTGATTTTTTTGAGCTGCTGGTAGATATCGAAGTCGATGATGCTAAGCATCTCAATAATATTATTGCAGTCCTCAGGACGTCAGCCGTTGTATCCCAAGTCTCTAGAGCAAAGCACTAATCTATGATCTTGGGAACTGGTATCGATCTCATCGACATTCGACGTATTGTTGACACATTGGAGCGACATGGTCAGCGCTTTAAAGACCGTGTGTTCACAGCAGAAGAACAAGCCTGGTGCGAGAAACGAGCGGACAAGGCAGCCGCTTACGCACGCCACTACGCGGTTAAGGAGGCCTGCAGTAAGGCACTTGGTACGGGCATGTCGAAAGGAGTG
Source organism: uncultured Alphaproteobacteria bacterium (assembly GCA_905480575.1). Classification (GTDB taxonomy): domain Bacteria; phylum Pseudomonadota; class Alphaproteobacteria; order UBA7985; family CAJQQZ01; genus CAJQQZ01. The sequence goes on from CAJQQZ010000106.1 coordinate 4,379, forward strand.
GCATGGAGACAGATGTATCTCTCTCGCGCAGCGGGACGTCGACCTAGGCTGGTCTGTGTTGGGAATGCGGAAGAGAGGTTGAAGCTATTGACACCTGCAGGGTACAGAGCCCTCCTTTACGTCTCCATTTCTGACGAACCACCCTATGCCACTGCCACGGTTTCTATCTCAGCGATCCCAGAAGACTTCACAATGCCGGAACAGGCGTTGCCTTAATCCGGCTAATAGATTAAACCCCGATTCTAATTCTAAGATTGAAAGTTAGCTTTAAAATGGCAGCTGAGAAGAAGAAAGACAGCGCTCTTTGGGAGACCGTCAAGACCGTCATCTTTGCGGTTGTGATCGCGATTGGTATTCGGACGGTAGCCTATGAACCGTTCAAAATTCCATCAGGTTCGATGCGCCCGACTTTGTTGATTGGTGACTATCTCTTTGTCTCCAAATTTTCATACGGATACAGCAAATATTCGCTACCCTTTGATCTTCCAATTATTCCTGGCCGGATCTTTTTTACCGAACCAGAACGTGGGGATGTTGTTGTGTTTCGCCCTCCGGGGGAAATCGAAACCAACTTTATCAAGCGGTTGGTCGGTTTACCGGGCGATAAGATTGAACTGCGCCATGGCAGGCTTTATATCAATGATAACTTGATTGATCGTCAGCCAACGACGGAATACAAAAGTTACAAAGACCTCGGTCTTACAATGTTAAAAGTTTACGAAGAAGATTTCGGTGACGCCGGTGTTCACACCATTCACGAATTCAACGATAATCAAATTAGCGATAATGTTGGCCCCTATATTGTCCCAGATGAAAAATACTTTTTGATGGGGGACAACAGGGACCGTTCAAGCGATAGTCGTTTTGGTCCGGCTGGACATCCCGGCAGTATTACGGGCATAATGCAGCAGGGGGCAGTGGGTTATGTGCCTGCTGAAAATCTGATTGGCCGAGCAGATTTCTTGTTTTTCTCGATTGATCGCGACCCCAAAGTTGATGGTTCTATTCTAAAATTTTGGAACTGGCCTTTCTGGATTCGTTGGTCCCGCTTGTTCAATACCATTAATTGATGACGCAGACATCCAGAAACAACAGAGTTAAGTCTCGAATTTCTGGACGGAGATGAAGATGAGTAAAGTGAACAAAACAACTCAGCTGTCTAATCTTCAAACCGCACTTGCGTATCAGTTTACCGATACGGAACTATTGGAACGAGCGCTCACGCACACAAGTGTAAAAAATAAGTCTGTTGGTGACTATGAACGTTTGGAGTTCTTAGGAGATAGAGTTCTAGGGCTTGTTGTTGCCGAAATTTTGTGGACACGCTTTCCAACAGAATCTGAAGGCGATTTGGCCAAGCGTCACGCTCATTTGGTGCGCGGTGCGACCGTTGCTGAAGTCGCAACCGAACTAAAGATGGGGCAAGTTCTTGCTCTTTCAAAGGGCGAAAGAGACAGTGGAGGACGCAAAAATCCCCACTTGTTAGCGGATGCTTGTGAGGCTGTAATTGCAGCAATTTATCTTGATGGTGGTTTTGAAGAAGCAAAGCGGGTAGTTTCTGCCCTTTGGGAAGAACACGTAACTTCTCACAAGCAACCTCCTAGAGATGCAAAGACCTTGTTGCAGGAATGGGTACAGGCCAAGGGTTGGTCGCTACCACAATACAAACAAGTGTCCCGCGATGGGCCGCCACATGATCCAGTTTTCACGATTGAAGTTTCTATCCATGATCAGGAACCTTCAATGGGAAAAGGTAAATCCAAGCGTACAGCCGAGCAAGAGGCTGCTAAGTTGATGCTCAAGAAAGTAACAGATGCCAACTGATGAAACGAAGATTGAAGATACTCGCTGTGGCTTTCTCACTCTGTTGGGTGCGCCAAATGCCGGGAAGTCGACGCTCGTTAACCAGCTAATTGGGCAAAAGGTTTCAATTGTTAGCCCAAAAGTTCAAACGACGAGAACGCGGGTTTCTGCTGTTTTGACGGAGGGCAATTGTCAGGCTGTATTCATTGATACACCAGGAATTTTTGCTGACCCAAAACGGCGGCTTGAGAAAGCCATGATCTCCATGGCTTGGCAGGAGGCGCATCAAACGGACCGCATTATGGTGTTGGTTGATGCCTCAAAAAAAGCGGCGATTGCCCATAGTGAAATTATCCTTTCCAATCTGAAGGGGCCGTTTTCAAAGATTGACCTGATATTAAACAAAGTCGATGCCGTGCCAAAAGAACAGCTATTGGGGTTGGCGGATCGGTTGATGTCTGACTACGGGTTTGCTGCTTGTTTCATGGTTTCAGCCCTAAAGGGCAGCGGTGTCGATCAATTGCGTAATCACGTCTTTTCGCTTCTTCCGGAAGGACCATGGCACTATCCGGAAGATCAGATTACTGACCTATCAAACCCCTTGCTTGCTGCAGAAGTTACAAGAGAAAAGCTGTTCTTAAATCTGAACCAGGAACTGCCATACGAGCTGACTGTTGAAACAGAAAACTGGACGATTCAAAAAAATGGTGACCTGCGCATAGAGCAGGCCGTTTTTGTTTCAAAGTCAGGCCACAAAGGCATTGTGCTTGGCAACAAAGGGCAGAAGATAAAAAAGGTCGGGGCGGAGGCTCGACGTGATTTGTCTGAGTTGTTTGGTAGAAAAGTCCACCTGTTCATTTTTGTTAAGGTGAAGGAAAACTGGCTGGATGATATGGAACGTTACCGAGAAATGGGTATCGACCCGTCAGTGGTTCCGCGTTGATCTGAGCTATGGATTGGAATGAACCCGGGATCTTAATGTCTATACAGCCTCATGGTGAGTCGGGGCTGGTGGCCCAAATGTTCACCCAGTCTTATGGCCGACATGCCGGGTTTGTTTCTGGTGGGAACGGACGGCGGCAAAAGCCGCTCTTTCAACCCGGCAACTATTTACAGGTGTCTTGGCGCGGTCGCTTGAGCGAGCACTTAGGCAACTTTACCTGCGAACCATTGGGACTAAGAGCATCCGATTTTTTGGATGACCCACTACGGCTTGGAGCGCTTAATGCAGCTATGACGCTCTTAGCGACGACTCTGCCAGAGCGTGAACCGCACCCAAACCTCTACGACGCTACCTTGGCTTGGCTGGAAGGGCTTTCGGGTCCTTATTGGGGCGAGACTTTAGTTCTCTTGGAAGTCAGACTGTTGGACGTTCTAGGCTTTGGGCTAGACCTGTCCTCCTGTGCAGCGACAGGTCTGACGGAGGAACTAGACTACGTCAGTCCCCGTTCGGGACGAGCAGTGTCACGAGAAGCCGCAGAACCCTACAAAGACAAGTTGTTAAAACTGCCGGGTTTTTTGGTTGGGCGACAGCACACCGATTTGCAGTCCGTCTATGATGGCTTGCAAATGACAGGATACTTTTTCGAGAAGTACATATTTCATGCCCAGAACAAGCCATTGCCCGAGGCCCACGGTCGGTTGACCAATCGGTTGCAGCGCGCTTTAGACAAAGAAGCAGCCAATTAAAGTCTTTGTTCCTGTTCTGTTTTAGGAATTGAATTTTTTAGAGTCGGCTCTATTATCCGCACCGATTCGTTTGTTGATACTTACAAGGCACCTAAATGGCAAAAAAACGCGGCGACGCTTCCCTGATTGATAATAACCCAGGTGAGATCAAAGTAGTGAATTTCTCACAAGCTTTGAGTGAGCGCTATTTGGCCTATGCCTTGTCGACGATCATGTCGCGTTCGTTGCCGGATGTACGCGATGGTTTGAAGCCAGTGCAGCGCCGCATCCTTTACGCCATGCGTGAATTGAAACTGAATCCGGACTCTGGATACAAGAAATCAGCCAGGGTTGTCGGTGACGTTATTGGTAAGTTCCACCCCCACGGCGACAGCTCTATTTATGACGCGCTAGTCCGACTGGCTCAGGAATTTGCACAACGCTATCCGCTAGTCGATGGACAAGGGAACTTTGGTAACATTGATGGTGATAACGCCGCTGCTATGCGTTACACCGAAGCCCGCATGACTGAAGTCGCACGCAGTTTGCTCGAGGGCATCGATCAAGATACGGTTGATTTTAGACCCACTTATGATGCGGAAGACAATGAGCCCATTGTACTGCCTGCCAATTTCCCAAACCTGCTCGCCAATGGCGCACAAGGCATTGCCGTTGGTATGGCGACATCCATTCCACCCCATAACGTTGGCGAGTTGTGTGACGCACTGCGCCATTTAATTAAGTTTCCGGGTGCCTCGATTACTAAGCTTGTTGATTTCGTTTCTGGCCCTGATTTTCCAACCGGCGGTGTTTTGGTCGAAGGGCGTGAGTCAATTGTTTCAGCCTATGAGACTGGGAAGGGTGGCTTCAGGGTTAGATCAAAGTGGGAAGTCGAAAAGCTGAAGGGCGGAAGCTATCAAATCATCGTCACTGAAATTCCCTACCAGGTTCAAAAGTCCAGATTGATTGAGCGGATTGCGGATCTCATCCAAACGAGAAAACTGATTTTTCTCGGGGATGTTCGAGACGAGTCTAGTGAAGAAATTCGCCTCGTCCTTGAACCTAAAAGCCGGAACGTCGATCCTGTTGTTTTGATGGAATCTCTGTTCAAGCAGACTGATCTGGAAACACGCGTTAGCCTGAACATGAATGCCCTCAACAGCGACAATGTTCCTAAGGTCATGTCTTTGCGAGAGGTCCTTCAGGCTTTCCTTGATCACCGTCGCGAAGTGCTGGTACGATGCAGCCAATTTAGATTGGGTAAAATCGACCACCGACTAGAGATCCTAGAAGGTTTCTTGATCGCCTACCTGAATATTGATGAGCTTATCCGAATCATCCGCGAAGAAGATCATCCCAGGCAGGTGATGATGTCGACCTTCGACCTAACCGAGGTGCAGGCCGAGTCAATTCTTAACATGCGCCTTCGCTCGCTGCGTAGGCTCGAAGAAGATGGCATCCGAAAAGAGCACTTTGAACTGATCGCTGAACGAGAAGGCTTGGCCGAGCTTTTGGGAAGTGAAGATCTTCAGTGGAGTTCGATCTCTAGTCAAATAAAAGAAATCAAATCTTTGTATGGTTCAGGAGCTTTGGGGGATCGCCGCACTGAAATCGGCGACATACCCGAGGAGATCGAGATACCATTAGAAGCAATGGTTGAAAAAGAGCCTGTTACAGTCATCCTATCCTCTAAAGGTTGGATCAGGGCGATGAAGGGCCATGGTGTCGAACGAGCTGATGTCAAATACAAGGAAGGTGACGAAGAACATTTCGTTATTCCGGCCTTCACCACAGACAAGCTCTTGGTGTTCTCTGGCTCCGGTCGTTTCTACACGCTTCCGGTTGACCGCCTACCTGGTGGGCGCGGGTTTGGCGAGCCTTTGTCGCTGATGGTTGACCTAGAGGCTGGTAAGGCCATCGTCGAGGCTAAGGTCTATGATCCTGCAGGCAAACTTCTTGTGTCTTCTTCAGAAGGCCGAGGTTTCATTGTCGAAGAGAAGGCAGTGATGGCCCAAACCCGCAGCGGTAAACAGTCTTTGAATGTTAGTGAGCCACACAAAGCCAATTTCTGTATTAAGGTTGAGGGCGATACCGTTGCCGTGGTTGGGCAGAACAGGAAACTGTTGATTTTCTCCGTTGAGGAAATGCCCGTCATGGCGCGCGGTAAAGGTGTGATGTTACAGAAGTATAAAGACGGTGGCCTTAGCGATGTTAAGACTTTTGTTCTAGAGAAGGGGCTGACTTGGCGTTGGGGACAAGACAAGAACCGTACCGAAACAGACCTTTTCGCATGGCAAGCCAAGAGAGCATCTGCCGGTCGCATGGCGCCAAATGGGTTCCCTAAAAACAACAAGTTCTATTAAGTTTTATGATGAAGAGGTTCTTCACTAATTGGTTTGGTGACAAAAAGGAAGTTGAAGCCGATACGACAGTCCGAGTCCTATGCCTTGACGGTGGTGGCATCAGGGGACTTATTCCAGCCGTTGCGTTGGATCAACTGGAGAAGCGTGTTGGTAAAAGCTGTGGAGAGATATTCCATCTCATTGCAGGAACGTCCACTGGTGGTTTGATAGCGTTGGGCTTAACCAAGCCCAATCCCTTTTCAGCTGCCGATATGGCTGATTTTTACCGATCACATGGACCTGATATCTTTAAACGTTCGATGGTTCATGCAGCACGTTCTTTGGGGGGGTATCTGGATGATCTTTATCAAACAGATAGTTTTGAAGCTTTACTGCGAGATAAGCTCGGGAACAATTGGCTTTCAGGTAACTTGCCTGAAACGCTCGTGACTGCCTACGATATTGAAAGACGCCAACCGCGTTACTTCTCCAGTTGGAAAGCTCGCGGTGATAAAATGGACTTCGGAACAGAGGAAGACGCTTGTGATTTTCTTTTGCCTGATCTGGCGAGAGCGATCACGGCGGCACCCTCATATTTCAGACCCGCTCTTATCCAAGACCGCTGCGGCGCCACACATCCATTGATTGACGGTGGTGTTTTTGCCAACAATCCATCCATCGCCGCCTTAATGGAAGCAAGGATTTTGTTTCCCAAGGCAGAGAACATTCTTCTGGTGTCACTGGGCACAGGAACCTTGGAACGGCCGATTGAATACAAAACGACCTTGAAATATGGTAAGTTAGATTGGGTTGAACCTGTTATGTCGATCATGGCTAGCGCTTTGGACCAGGCCATTGATAGGCAACTCTCCTTGGACCTTGGGGAAGAGGACTATTTCCGTTTTCAAACGCACCTTCTTAGCTTCGATAACGATACTCCTGGTCCTAGCGATGATTTCGATAATGTCACGCCAGAGAACATAGATCGCTTGGAACGCCGAGCTTATGAGATGTTAGATTGGGAATCTGATAGGATGGAAGCGCTTGTTGAACGCTTGAAGAGCAATCCGCGCTGCGATAAGGATATTCTGATTTAACCCAAATGAGCTTGAAAATGGCGAAGAGACAAAGAGAAGCGCGTATTCTCACGATTGATGGTGCTGGTCTCAAAGCTATTGTTCCTGCACTTTTGCTCGCCCATATCGAAAAAGTGACAGGCAAACCGATTGTTCGATCCTTTCATTTCTGTGCAGCGACTTCGGCCTCCAGTCTTTTACCATTGGCATTGTCGTCAGCGACAGCTGGTGGTAAATCAATGAGCGCCGAACAGCTTGGGTCTTTGATCGTTCAGCATGGCAGCAAAATTTATGGCAGTGAATTTTGGACCCAATTCAAGCGACTAAACTTAGGTGGCCAAGGCTTCAGAAGCTCGAAACGGCTGGCAAGATTGACAAGGCGGTTGTTCAAAAATTTGAACCTTTCTGACTGTGATTGGGATGTGTTTCTACCCCTTTTCGATATGGAGAGCGGGCAGGGATATCAAGCAAGAAGTTGGCTTGCTAAAGATCAAGAAAATGTCAATTCGGCGAGAGAACACGACTTTAAACTAAGAGCTCTTGGCGAAGTGTGCTTTGCGCCGCCTACGATCTTCGGGCCCAAGCTGATTTGGGATCAAAGGCGACGGCCTAGAAACTTGGTAGACGCAACCATCGCTCAATCAAATCCAATTACTTCCGGACTGAAGGCAGCGCAGAAACTGTATGATCAAGCTGATCATTGGCAGGTTTTGTCTCTTGGTGTTGGGATTGAGCAAAAAGAAGCCGGGTTTCTAAAGAATCAAGCCTGGTCCAGTGCTGGATGGACGAAGCCATTGTTTGAAATCAATTCCAAAATCCATCAAGAGCAGAGCATGATTCATGCTGAAGATTCTTTCCCCAACACGGCCTTACTAAGGTTGGACCCGGCATTGAGATCGAAAGACCGCAGCCGGAGCTCCTATGCATGGGGCAATCTCGATAACAAAAGCGTTGAGGCTTTGAAATTGGCGGCTCGCTCATTGATTTTGGAGGCGCAGCATAACGGCCTCGCTGACTTCTGTGCTCATCTCATAGAAAACCCACTCGTTGATCGAAATGAACTCATTGGACAGAATAATGCCAGCTCCTAAAGTCACAACCGCCGAATTTCTTGATATAGTGAAGGTTGGCTTGCCACAGGTTGCTGATTGGGATGTTGAAATCGAAAGCCTAGAGTTTGGCAAAGGGTCAGTCATTTTACCTTACCAGCAAAAATTTTTGCGCCCCGGAGGTACGATATCTGGCCCAACGATGATGGCACTGGGCGATTTCGCGCTCTACATGGCTGTATTGTCGATTGTTGGGCCAGAACCGATGGCAGTTACAACTTCGCTGAACACAAATTTCCTAAACTTTCCAACAGCAGGTGATATACGGGCAAAAGTTCGGGTTCTTAAGGCCGGGCGCAGGTTGGTTTACGGCGATGTTGAGATTTTTGCGTTGGCAGGTGATCCAGATCTGTGTGTCACACATATTACGGGGACTTATTCGGTTCCTGCAAAAACGAGGTAGCTAAATACCCTGTTTCTAACTTATTGCTTTTGCGTACTTTTTTCGTTGATATTCCGAACTAAACGTAATAGAAGCCCGCGACTGAATTAATCCCTCTTTAGGATCTATAGAGAAATCATGAACACCTACTCAGCAAAAGCTTCTGAGATCGAAAAGAAATGGGTTCTTATCGATGCAGAAGGAGTCGTGCTTGGCCGTTTGGCTAGCAGGGTTGCAAACATCTTGCGCGGCAAGACTAAGACCACATACACACCACACATGGATTGCGGTGATAATGTTATCATTATCAATGCTGGTAAAATCCATCTGACAGGCAAGAAGTTGACCGACAAGGTTTACTACTGGCACACAGGCTATCCTGGCGGTATCAAAGAAAGAACTGCTGGTAAGATCCTTGATGGTGATCATCCTGAGCGTGTCGTAACCAAAGCGATCGAGCGTATGATTCCACGTGGTCCTTTGGGCCGCCAGCAGATGAAAAACCTTCGTGTTTATGCAGGTGCTGAACATGGTCATGATGCACAAAAGCCAGAAGTTCTGGATCTTGCATCTTGGAACCCCAAGAATAAAAGGGAGGCATAATCAATGTCTGAAACACAAACATTGAATGATCTTCAAGACTTGGGCGCTGCTGCTGTTGCAGCCGTCGAAGCTGCTCCTGTAGAGCCAAAGGTTGACGAACAAGGCCGTGCTTATGCAACGGGTCGTCGTAAAGAATCTGTTGCGCGCGTTTGGATCAAACCAGGCAGCGGTCGCTTCACAATCAACGGTCGTGATCAAGATATCTATTTTGCACGCCCAGTGCTTCGCATGATCTTGCAGCAACCTTTCCAAACAACTGAGCGTGTTAACCAGTACGATGTTATTTGTACGGTTAAAGGCGGCGGTCTTTCTGGCCAAGCTGGCGCTGTTCGTTTGGGTATCAGCCGTGCGTTGATCAATTTCGAACCAGCACTTCGCCCAGCCTTGAAGAAGGGCGGCTTCCTTACTCGTGATAGTCGTGCTGTTGAACGTAAGAAGTACGGTCGCGCGAAAGCCCGTAAGAGCTTCCAGTTCTCTAAGCGTTAATAAGGACTTTGTCCGAATTCAATTGGGGCTGTCCTTCGGGGCGGCCCTTTTTAGTTGGGCATTAATCTGATAGAATTTCAAGAAAAGAGGTTTGTCATGTCTAGTAAAGGTTTTAAGGCGGCCATCCTTGGCGCCAGCGGATACACAGGTGCGGAATTAGTACGTTTGCTGCACGATCACTCACGTCTTTCAATAGAAGCGATGACGGCTGACCGCTATGCTGGACAGGAATTGAGAGCTCTCTTTCCACACCTGGCATCCTTGGCTTTGCCAACAATGCAGAAGATTGAAGAAGTCGATTTCTCTGCAATTGACGTTGTCTTTTGCTGTTTGCCGCATGGGTTGACGCAAGATACAATCTCGGAGCTGTTTCAGAAATATCCAGCGATTAAGGTTGTTGATCTATCTGCCGATTTCCGCCTGGAGAACGCCGACGTCTATGAAGCGACATACGGTGGTCCTCATAAAGCTCAGGAACTGCAAAAGGAAGCCGTTTATGGTTTGACGGAATGGGCACGTCCGGAAGTGTCATCCGCAAGATTGGTTGCAAACCCTGGATGCTATACGACTACCTGCCAATTGCCCTTGATACCGTTGTTAAAAGCGAGGCTTATCCAATCGACGGACATCGTCATCGACGCTGCTTCTGGTATCTCAGGGGCTGGCCGTGCCGTGAAAGAACACCTGCTCTTAAGCGAGCATGACGGCAATTTCTCGGCATACGGCATCGGTAATCACCGCCATGGCCCTGAGATTGACCAAGTCCTATCTAACGCGGCTGGCAGTTCGATTATTGTAAGCTTCACACCGCATTTGCTGCCGTTCCCAAGAGGTATACTCGCGACGTCCTACGCAAAGTTAGCGGACGGGAAGTCCGTGAATGACGTAAGGGGCGCTTTGGACCAGGCTTATGCCGATGAATTCTTCGTGCATATTCTGCAGGAGGGTAAATCTCCTGAGTTAAAGAACGTTCGTGGCACCAATTTTTGCCAAATAGGCGTTTTCGAAGACCGGGTTCCAGGGAAAGTGATTTTGGTTTCTGCACTCGATAACTTGATGAAGGGCGCCTCTGGACAGGCCTTGCAGAATATGAACCTGATGTTGGGCTTACCCGAAACAATGGGACTAGACCGTCTCGCATTAGTTCCATAATGGTAAAAGGCGATGGATTCGTCCTAATTTTTGCCTGATTCCTATGGCAAGAAATTAGTTAAGACTACAATAGCGTTTAGTCTTCGTGTAGAAGGCGTTTATCTTCAGCTGCTGGTCATCGGATCTGTAGCCTTTGTGTTAGAAAAGTGAAATGGCGACGTAATGAAGCTAACATCTCCTTTATTTGGAATAATGACCCTTTTCCTGCTTGCTGGCTGTTCCGTTCTCGGAGGCTTTGGAGAAAGCGTTTCGAACACGAGCGAAAAAGTTTTAGGCAGCCGCGCGGATGATTCTGAACTCTACAAGGATCCTTATCCCTCATTGACAGATGTGCCTGACGAAGTGCCGGATACGCCGTCTGGAAATCAACGGCAGGTCATTGCCAATAATCTTCAGGAAGATCAGCAAAGAGCTGCTTATTCTCAACAGCAACTAAACGCTACTGGGAATGCAGATTTTACTAGACGCGCTCCAGCAGCAGCTCCTTCGTACCCGACGGCTTCTCCAGGACCGATTTCCAGTGGCGCCATTCAATCGCGCCAAGCTCAGACAGATGCCTTATTGGCTCAACAAAGAGCGCGTGTTGCGAACGCTCAGTCACAATCACCTTACGCTTCTCTTCCGGCCACTTCCGGAACACCGGCTGCGCCTGGCTACGGCGGACAGCAGGTGGCTTCAGCTAATCCATACGCGCAACCAACCGTCAGTACACCTGTTACAGCGTCCCCGACAGCTACAGCATTGCCACGTCCTGTTGCTCAGCAGCAGGTTCCGGTTCCGCCGAAGCCTGCCGGAAAGGAACTCGCGATCATTTACTTTAGTCATGGTTCGACCAACCTTTCTAAAAATGACCAAGAAATATTGAAGGATGTTGCAGCGATTCTGAAACGTGACGGTGGAACTCTTCACATGGTTGGCTATGCGAGCTCTAGCTCTAAACACCAAGATCCTAAAGCGGCTCGACAAGCTAATGGTATGATCTCCGCTAAGCGCCTAGAAACGGTTGGTACGGCGTTGTTGAGGTCCGGCGTGCCAAGAAACCAGATTTCTGCTGAACCACGCGCAGATATCGGTACCCAGGGTCAAAGTGAAGCTGCTGCTAGGCGTGTGGAAATCTACCTGCGTTAAAGGCTAAGCAAAGCTTTTAATCTTTAGCTTTTTCGTGTAATCACCACCCCTATGTTTGGGGTGCATTTCCCTTGTCTTGCTTGATTTTCTCGAGGTCCTTAATGAACAATTCCGGAAGTAAGCTTCCATTGCGTGTTGCTATCGCAGGGTTGGGTACTGTTGGCTGTGGCACATTTGAACTTTTGGATGCCAACCATTCACTGATTGAACGCCGTTCTGGCCGAGCCATTGAAGTCACGGCGGTCTCATCCAGATCTCGCAACAAAGATCGTGGCTTAGACCTTTCGGCTGTTGCTTGGTTCGATGATGCCGTTGAAATGGCGAAAACGGCTGAAGCTGATGTTATTGTCGAGTTGATTGGTGGTTCTGAAGGGATCGCATTGGAAGTTGTTCGTGAAGCGCTTCTATCCGGCAAAGATGTCGTTACGGCGAACAAAGCGCTGATCGCTCACCACGGTACCGAACTTGCTGAGCTCGCGAACGAGCAAGGACGATCGCTTTTGTTTGAACCTGCTGTTGCCGGTGGAATTCCTGCCATTAAAATGGTGAGAGAAGGTCTAGCGGCTAATTCGTTTGATCGCATTTATGGGATTTTGAACGGCACCTGTAACTATATTCTGACGACAATGCGTGAGACAGGCCGTGATTTTGATGGCGTTTTGAAAGATGCTCAGGATCTTGGGTACGCAGAAGCCGATCCAACTTTTGACGTCGATGGTATTGATGCAGCGCACAAGTTGGCCATTTTGGCCAGCTTAGCTTTCGGCACTGAGATTAACTTCGATGCAGTCGATGTCAGCGGTATTCGTTCTGTGTCAGCTTTGGACATTGAGTTGGCTGAGGAATTTGGCCACCGTGTCAAGTTGATTGGAATGGCCCGTAGAGTTGGCAATGGTGTTGAGCAATTTGTTAAGCCTTGCTTGGTTCCTGTGAACAGTCCAATTGGTGGCGTGGAAGGTGTCTTCAACGCTGTGGCGGCTGACGGTGACTTCGTTGGGCAATTGATGGTTGAAGGACGTGGCGCAGGTGGTGGTCCAACTGCGTCAGCGACAGTTGCCGATTTGATTGATATCGCCCGCGGCCAAAAACTACCAGTCCTAGGCATGAACACCGACCGACTTCATGGCTCTCAGGAAATCGACACTTCTGAACGTACGGCGGCACTCTATATCCGCTTGTCTGTAAAAGAAGAAGTCGGAGTCATGGCCGCGATATCCTCTGTAATGGCAGAAGAAGAGATCTCTTTGGAGTCTTTTGTTCAACACAACAGTGAGGAAGGAGAGCCAGTGTCTCTGGTTCTATTCACTCACGAAGCGGCAGAAGAAGCGCTCAACAAAGCGCTCGAGAGAATCAATGCATTGCCGGTGGTTTTGGAACCGGCTCAAACCTTACGCATCGAAGCGTTGTAGAAAGACCTGATCATGGCAGAAGAAACAAAGATGGACCGGAACCTGGCACTGGAAGCTGTTCGAGTGACAGAAGCGGCCGCTCTGGCTTGTTCCCGGTTGACAGGAAGAGGCGACGAGAAAGCGGCGGACCAAGCAGCGGTTGATGCTATGCGTAGAGCTTTGAATTCTTTGGCTATTTCCGGGAAAGTGGTCATTGGCGAAGGTGAGCGTGATGAAGCACCGATGTTGTACATCGGAGAAGAAGTCGGGCAGGGTGGCCCTAAAGTTGATATCGCCTTGGATCCTTTAGAAGGCACGACAATTTGCGCCACCGGTACGCCGAACTCATTGGCTGTACTTGCGATGGCTGAACATGGTGGTTTCCTTCATGCACCTGACGTTTACATGGAGAAAATTGCCGTTGGTGGTGGTTTGCCTGCTGGTGTTGTGGATCTAGACCGTTCAGTTGCAGACAACCTCGCAAGAGTAGCGAAGGCAAAAGATATTCCTGTTGAGGACCTCGTGGTTTGCGTCCTAGAACGGGAACGTCACGAGAAAATCATCAACGAAGTACGTGCCGCCGGTGCGAGACTTTATTTGATCGGTGATGGCGATGTCTCTGCGGTGATTGCGACTTCTCTTTCTGACAACCCGGTTGACGTTTACATGGGAACAGGTGGGGCACCTGAAGGTGTTCTTGCAGCTGCTGCTTTAGCCTGTATTGGTGGCCAGTTTCAGGGGCGTTTGATCTTCAGAAATGAAGATGAAAAAGAACGTGCGCGCCGCATTGGCCTTACTGATTTTGACCGCAAGTATGACCTTAAAGAACTTGCAAGTGGAGATTTGATGTTTGCGATGACAGGTGTCACTGATGGTTGGTTATTAAATGGTGTGCGCCGTCGCGGTTCTACAGCGAGCACTCATTCCCTTGTGATGAGATCTCGCTCCGGCACCGTTCGTTTCGTTGAGGCCGAACATAACTTCGATATCAAAACCGGGTTCGATATTGTCGACAGATAATGTCAGAAACTGAAGCACTTCTTGGTGTACAGCATTCCGTCTTGGGGAACCGATGGGAAGAACGTGCCTGTGATCAGCGCCTGGCTTACACTCTAAGCCAAAGGCATCAACTGCCGGAGATTGTTGGCAGAGTAATGGCGGCGCGTGGGGTCGATCTCGACAGCGCGGCGGCTTATCTTGACCCGTCACTCAAGGGTTTGATGCCGAACCCTTCTGTCCTTAAGGACATGGATAAAGCCGCGGCCAGAATGGCAGATGCCATTGCAGCCAAAGAGCCAGTGGGAATCATTGGCGACTATGACGTTGACGGTGCTACCTCGACATCTCTTTTGATCCTTTATGGGCGTTATTTGGGGCTGAAATTTCTCCATCATATTCCTGATCGGATGAAAGAGGGCTACGGGCCCTCCAAGATCGGTGTTCGTAAGCTTCACGATGCAGGCTCTCGTTTGCTGATCACGGTCGATTGCGGTGTTGCTGCATTTGAATCTTTGGCGCTCGCCAAAGAGCTTAATCTGGATACGTTAATCCTTGATCACCACGCCGCAGAAGCTCGCCTTCCCGAGGCTTTTGCTGTCGTGAACCCTAACCGACTTGATGATGAAAGTGGCCTTAATTCTCTGGCCGCCGTAGGCGTTACATTTCTTTTTCTTGTGGCGGTTAACCGCACCTTACGCGAGCGTGGTTTCTTCACCGATAAGCTAGCTGAACCAAACCTCATACACTTCTTGGGCTTAGTTGCTCTTGGCACAATTTGCGATGTCGTGGCACTCCAGGGCCTCAATCGAGCTTTCGCTCAGCAAGGACTAAAGGTGTTGGCGCAGAGAACCAATCCTGGCTTGTCGGCTTTGGCCGATGTTGCGAAGGTCGATGAACGACCGACAGCCTACCATGCCGGTTTCGTGTTTGGCCCTCGTATTAATGCGGGAGGTCGCATCGGGGAATCTGGCTCAGGAACTGCCTTGCTGACGGAATTTGACCCAGAACGGGCCTTTAATATGGCGGTTTCTCTCAATACACTCAACAAAGAACGCCAAAGTATGGAAATGGCGATCCTTGAGGAGGCCCGAAACAAAGCCGAAGAGCTCGATCAAGACAGCCCGCTCATCTTGGTATCAGGTGAAGGGTGGCATCCCGGCATCATTGGAATTGTTGCCAGCCGATTGAAAGATGTTTTTCAACGACCAGCACTTGTTATTGGTTTAGATGGAGATGTTGGCAAGGGTTCAGGTCGCTCGATCAGAGGCGTCGATCTGGGGGCAGCTGTTATAGCCGCCCGCCAATCAGGTTTGTTAGAGGCCGGTGGCGGTCATGCTATGGCCGCAGGATTAACGGTGAGCAGAGACAAATTGCCTGAACTATCTAAGTTCCTCGAAACTCATGTTTCAAAACAGCTCCCTGCGGAAGGGATTGTTCCGCGTTTGAGGTCCGATGGTGTGATCACAGCCGACAGCATCGACATGCAAATGTTTGAAGCGATGGAACGGTTAGAGCCTTTTGGTGCTGGTAATGAGGAGCCTAGATTGGTGCTTTCTCGTGTTCGCATCGATAAAGCTGATGTCGTCGGTACGAATCATGTCCGTTGTTTTTTGTCGGGGGCGAGTGGTCGTCGCCTAAAGGCTATTGCTTTTCGTGCTATGGATCGGGAACTCGGACCATTCCTGCTTGGTCAACAAGGTCAAATTGCCCACATTTGTGGTAAGATTCGCCGCGATAATTGGGGTGGAAACAATGCGCTTCAACTCTTTATCGATGATGCTGCAAAAATTTCCTAATTTGTTAAAAATAGGCATTGCAGTTTCTAACAGCGCACTATATACACGCCGCCAACGACCCCTTCGTCTAGAGGCCTAGGACACCGCCCTTTCACGGCGGCAACACGGGTTCGAATCCCGTAGGGGTCGCCAAACCTTCCTGCAAAATTCGATAGATTTCAATCGCTTACGGTTGGTAGCTGCGCCATAGTTTGTGCGCATTTTGTATGGTTCTAACTCCAAAACAAACAGGCTAATACCAAATCTCTTGCCCTATATAAGGTAATAGTTCTGCGCTTTTCCAGGCAAAGGAGAAATCTTCTCTAGCGTAGGCTAATAGCGTTAGCTAACGTACATAAAAGGAATTGTTCAGTGGTGCGTGATTGGGTTCCAGATATTAGGAATTAGTCACTTAGATACGAGATGATGAGTACGAAATCAAAATTGCAGTTAGAGGGTAAAAGAATTGCCATCTCCGACAAAGAAGTTCTCACGAAACTGTTCCGCGTATTTCAATCAGTTGGATGCTCCCACCACGTAGCCAACGTCGTTGCGGAGCATTTGGTAAACTCTTCATTGTCTGGCGTTGAATCGCACGGGGTCATGCGTGTGTTGCAATATGTCGAACAATATCGTTCGGGGTATCTGAAAGCTGATGTTGAGCCTGTTTTTATCGAACATCACAGCGGCGTCAGGGAAGTCGACGGCAAGGGTGGGATTGGTATCCCCGCGATGTGGCTTGCGGTTGAAAAGAACGTGCAGCGAGCCAAGCAAGAAGGAATTGCGGCCATAGCCGTCCGCAACGCCGGACATACCGGTCGGTTGGGGGCTTACGCTGAAAAAGCTGCAGAGGACGGTTGCCTGACAATTATGTTGGGCGGTGGAAACCGCAAAACCTGGCGACAAGTAGCACCCTACGGTGGCCGTAAGGCTTTGTTGCCGACTAATCCTTACTGCATAGGCATTCCAGGCGGAGAAAGAGGACCCGTTGTTCTCGACTTTGCAACATCCAAGATTGCGGGTGGTTGGATCTATGCGGCTCGCAGTGCTGGCGCTACCTTGCCGGAAGGAACAGTCATCGACAAAGAGGGGAATGTAACTGTTGACCCGGAAGACTATTTCTCCGGCGGTGCGATTTTGCCTTCGGGTGAAGCAAAAGGCTATGCGTTGGGCTTGATGGCTGAGCTAATCGCGGAGGCTATGCTCGGTCCAGCCAAGTTGGACGCCAATGTTCTGATGATCACTTTGGATACCAGTCGTTATTCTGAACCAAGCCGACTTAGCTTGGTTGCAGAAGAAATTCTTGCTGAGATGAGAGACTGTCCTACGGCTCCCGGCTTTGAAACAGTGCAAATACCAGGTGAAAGGGAGAGAGAGCAGTTGGCGTTGTCAGATGGGAAAATCGCGATTCCCGAACAGACGTGGCAACAAATCTGTGAACTTTTGAGTTCAATCATGGATTAGTGCAAACAATTTGTGTCCTTGATGAGGTGGATGGCTTTTGAGTTTCAAAAGAACTGACGTTTCTTGAATAGCATGTTATCACGGGACCATACCAATTTGAGGCCTTACTATGTCGCTCCTTAAAGAAAAACTTTCATCCTTTCCGCGTGTTGAATTTGCCCATCTGCCAACCAAATTGGAAAAGGCTCAGAGGCTAAGCGATGCATTGGGCATAGAGCTGTGGATCAAGCGAGATGATTGTACAGGTGTCTCATTTGGGGGCAATAAGGCGCGCCAGCTCGAGTTTTACTTGGGAGAAGCGCAGGCCCAAAGAGCTGATTGCCTGTTGATTACTGGTGCTATTCAGTCGAATTTCGTTCGCATTGCTGCTGCTTTCGCCAACAAGCTTGGGATGGAGGCACATCTTCAGCTGGAGGATCGTGTTCAGACTGATGATTCTCTCTACCGCCAATCTGGGTCGGTTTGGATCGATCACTTGATGGGCGCCACTCTCTATCCCTACCACGAGGGTGAAGACGAGAGCGGGGCGGATAAGGCACTCCATCAAATTGCTGATGATTTGAAGGCTAAGGGCAAGAAACCCTACATTATTCATTTAGGCGCAGACCATCCGCCTTTAGGCGCTTTGGGCTATGCGGTAGCAGCCCAAGAACTCCTGAATGACTTTGATCAGCAATCTATCCAACCGGATGCCATTTTTGTTGGCAGCGGCAGTGGTGCGACCCATTCTGGTCTGATCTTAGGGCTGCGTGTTTCTCAATCACAAATTTCCGTTTGGGGCACATGCGTGCGCCGAAACAAAGATATTCAGAAAGCACGAATTGTTAAACAAACTCATATGGTTGCGGATATCTTGGGCATAGAAAATCCCGTTCATGAAGAGGATGTAATCACAACCGACATCTCGTTTGCGCCGGGGTATGGACAAATGGGTGATTTAACCATTGAAGCCTTGCAGATGGCAGCCGAATTAGAAGGCTTGATACTTGATCCCGTTTACACCGCTAAGGTTTTAGGCGGCCTCATTGGTGAAGTACGCTCCGGCCAAATTGCGAAAGGTAGCAAAGTTGTCTTCATTCATACAGGCGGAACACCCGGCGTCTTTGCTTATCAAAATAAGATCGAGGAATTTTTAGCCAACAAGAAGTAACCCGTTCACGTCTTGTTTTGTTGAAAAAGGTAAAGTTCTCTATATCCTTCGAAGTCTGTAATACTTTGAGACCCTGAGGGACATAATGCCAGTTAATGCACTACCTGTTGAACAGCTTCGTACACTTTGCGACCCAAGTTCCTTTTCTTTTAACTCAACGGACGAGCTGCAGCCTTCCGAGAAGCTTTCAGGGCAGGATCGCGCGCGTAAAGCAATTGATCTGGCTTCGGCGATGAAGCATGGCGGTTTCAACCTATTCGTTATGGCCGGTGATGGTGTTGGCGCTCGTCAACAAGTGACTGGATATCTGCAAGATGTTGCGGGCAAAGGTAAAGCCCCTCACGACACTGTCTACGTCTTCAATTTCGAAGAGAATCACCGTCCACGTATGATCCAGTTGAAACCTGGTCAGGGACCTCAATTCGCAAAATTGATGGATGAGGCCATCGAAGAGTTGAAAGAAACTCTGCCTTCTTTGTTCCAAAATGAAGAGTATAGAGCCAAGCGCCAAGAATTTGATGAAGCTTTTAAGAAGCGTCAAATGGAGGCGTTTGAAGTTTTGTCTAAAGAGGCTCAGTCCAAAGGCGCAGCGATGACCCAGTCGCAAACCGGGTTTGGCTTTGTTCCCATGCGTGACGAGGCGGCACTTAGTCCTGAAGATTTCCGAGCGATGCCGGAGAAGGAAAGGGAAGCAATCCAGGCTGTTTTGGAGGAGTTACAAGGGAAACTCCAGGAAATTGCTGCGCTCCTGCCTGATTGGGACCGCGAAAGGCGCGGGCTTGTCAAAGATCTGAACCGCACATTTACGGCGAAGATGGTGAAACATGCTCTGTCGCCGGTTCGACGGTCATTCAAAAACAATCGCGCCATCAAACCTCATTTGGATGCGATCGAAAAAGACATGGAGTTCCAGGCTGGGCAATTGGGAGAACAGTCTGCGGCACCGATGGCTCCAGATACCGGTGCTAGTGCACCGACGTCGCTCAGCAATCCTGTCCATCTCGAGGCGTTGCTCCATCGTTACTCTGTAAATGTAATCGTATGTCATAAGCCTAGAGAAGGTGAGCCTGTTGTTTTTGAGGATCACCCAACGTTGGCCAATCTAGTGGGACGGGTGGAATTCAGAGCAAAAATGGGCACGATGGCCACCGATTTTTCCCTTATCAGGTCCGGCAGCTTACATCGTGCGAACGGGGGTTACATACTCTTACCCGTCGCTCAATTGTTGCGCCAGCCTATGGTTTGGGATGCATTGAAACGAGCTCTGCGGAACCGTGAACTGAAAATTGAAAGTCCCTCACAGTCATATTCTGTACTGCAAACAACCACACTAGAACCGCAAGCCGTTCCTTTGGATGTGAAGGTTGTCCTGCTTGGCGACAGAGGACTTTATTATCAGCTCAGTCAAATGGACCCAGACTTTAGCGAGTTGTTTAAGATCGTCTCTGACTTTGAAGACCAAACGCCACGGGCGGAGAGCAGCGCGTTGTTTTCTTCAATGGTCGGTGATTTAGCAAGAAATCATGGCTGTTTGCCGCTGCATAAGACAGCCGTTGCTAGGCTAAACGACTACTCATCTCGTTTGGTTTCCGATGCTGAACGCTTGTCTTTGGATTCCGAGTCGCTAAAAGATGTTATTCAAGAAGCCGATTTCTACGCGCGTTCCAAAAAGAGACGTCTCATTAAAGAACACCACATTGAACGGGCGATTGAAAGCAAACGGTATCGGTTAAGCCGCGTGAAGGATCGTTCTTTGGAAATGATAACGCGCGAGTCTATGTTGATCGATACGGACGGCGAGAGAGTTGGCCAGATCAATGGACTTGCTGTGCTTTCTATCGGCGACTTCAAGTTTGGTAAACCAAGTCGAATTTCTGTATCAACAAGGATGGGCTCAGGCCAGTTTATCGACGTTGAACGCGAAGCAAAGCTTGGTGGCACAAGTCATACGAAAGGCGTCTATATTCTTTCTGGTTATATCAAAAGTCATTATGCTCAGGAATATCCTCTTAGTCTTTCAGCCTCAATCGCATTTGAGCAGTCTTATGGCGGTGTCGACGGTGACTCAGCATCCAGCACAGAGCTCTATGCTATGCTGTCGTCTCTTTCAGGAGTTCCAATCAAACAAGGCATTGCAGTTACTGGCTCGGTGAATCAGTTTGGTGACATCCAGGTTATCGGCGGTGTGAATGAGAAGATCGAGGGGTTCTTTGAAATTTGCAGGAAAAAAGGCCTGACAGGTAGCCAGGGCGTTCTTGTCCCTGTGGGTAATGTTAAGAACTTGATGCTACACACAGATGTTGTTGAAGCGGTTAAGAGCGGTAACTTTTCGATTTACGCCGTGGCCACAATCGACGAGGGGATCGAAGTGTTGACCGACTCTCCTGCTCAAGAGATCCATGATAAGGTTGAAGCCCGACTGCTGAACTTCGCAGAGTTGCGTCGAGACTTCAGTAAGGGCGGTAATGATGGGGCAAAAGACGAAGATGCCGATTTGATTGCCTAATCAGAGATTGTCAGACCGTCCCATTTACGGTGCAATTCCAATTCGCGACTGAAATATAGCCCGATTTGTCCACAGATTGTGATCGCTAATGGTCAAAGAATTACGCGCTGCGCTTTGGTAGAGGTTGCGCCGGGCTATAATAAATGATTAGATAAAGGCCTTCACCATGATGGTTCATTTGTGTCGCTTTCAGGCAAAAATGATAAAACGGTCGTGGTAGATTGAAGAACTCCAAAAAAGCCCGCTCAGGCTATGGAGACTATTAAATTGGATATATCTACATTGGGAGGAATAATCCTGTGAGCAAATTTACTAAAGTAATCGCACTCGGTGCAGCTAGCGTTTTCGCGCTATCAACAGTTGCTAGTGCTGATATCACAATCACATCATGGGGTGGTGCTTACACTGCTTCTCAGCAAAAAGCTTATGCTGACACTTACACAGGTGGTGTTGTTAACTTCGAAAACTACAACGGCGGTCTCGGCGAAGTACGTGTGCAGGTTGAATCAGGTAACGTAACCTGGGATATCGTTGACGTGCTTCCTCACGAAGCTCGCGTCGGTTGTGACGAAGGTCTCTTCGAAGAAATCAATGCTGAAGATTTCGAAGGCGACATCGATGCAGATCTGATGGTTCCACGTCCAAACAACTGTGTTGCACCACAGATTTTCTGGTCATACGTTCCTTTCTATGATGAAGCAGCAGCACAAGATAACTGGGGCGATGCACGCCCAACTACAATCGCTGACTTCTTCGACGTAGAAAAATTCCCTGGCAAGCGTGGCATCCACACTTGGGCGAACGCACTTATCGAAATGGCTCTCGTTGCTGACGGTGTTGCTATCGCTGACGTTTATGACGTGATGAGCTCTGAAGGCGGTATCGATCGAGCTTTCGCAAAGCTTGATTCAATCAAAGACCACGTTGTGTTCTGGTCATCAGGTGCTAAGCCACTTGAGCTTGTTAAGTCAGGCGAAGTTGCATATTCACTAGCATACAACGGCCGTATCGGTGCTGCTGTTCTTTCTGAAGGCGAATCATTCGTCACAGTTTGGGACGGTCAGGTTCTCGAAGAAGAATGGCTTGTTATCTTGAAGGGTACAAAGAACCTTGCTGAAGCAAAAGCTTTCGTAAAGCACGCTACAGCTCCTGCACAGCAGGCTGGTCAAGCTAAGTACATCAACTATGGTCCAATGCGTAAGTCTGCGTTTGATATCATGGCTGCTAACGAGCCTTGGTTCCACAATGGCAAAAACATCATGGAGCACATGCCTAACCGTCCAGACGTTGCACCAGTGTCAATCTTTGCTAATCCAACATGGTGGGCAGACAACGGTGATGATGTTAATGAGCGCTTCAAAGCTTGGATGGGCAACTAAGTCTTAACTGACGATGTTTTCATCTGAATGAATTGAGGGCTGGCTTCGGCTGGCCCTCTTTCTAACTACCTGAATTTATTAAGAAATTTAAGTCTGGGGAGACTGAAATGGCCGATAGTACAGGGGTATCCGGCCCTATTTTGACGGCGGACGGAATTCCGCTAAAAGTAAGTCTGCAGCGCTCAATGCGCCAAAACAAGCTGAAAGCCATCGGGCTGGTCAGTGTTCCATTGATTTTCCTAATTCTTATGTTTGTCATTCCGATTCTCATGCTGCTCGTACGGAGCGCGGATGATCGGTTGGT
>CAJQQZ010000107.1 GCA_905480575.1 uncultured Alphaproteobacteria bacterium
TGAGTTGGCAAAGGGTCTTGAGATCTTGGCCAACGGCGGTGAAGTTGACTATGAAGGTGCTACAAACGTAACCTTCACAGAAGTTGGCGAAGCTGCTGGGTCTTACAAAGAGCTCGAAGTTAAAGGCGGCGTATTCGAAACAATTCGCGTTCGCTAGTCTCTGACTAAAATGACTGTTGAAGAGCCCCGGCGCCGAAAGGTTCCGGGGTTTTTCATTTCACGAGAGCCAGCACTTCAGCCAGAGAAGTTTCTAATTCTACACCTGCAGTATCAATCGTTGGTATAGCGCTCGTCCAGGCTTCAAACTCTCGGTTCATCAATCTTTCCACACGTCCGAGATTACCGGCTTCTCTGCCCAGCAATCTGACGCGCCGCTCATCCTTGTCTGCAGACAACCTCCAACTCTATGAACGAACAACCAGCGCATTCAGCCACGTCGCGCCAATCTTTCCTGGTTAACTCAATTGGATTAACACTGTCGCCCACTACCGTTTGCCCATTGATCAGGTTATCCACCGCCACCTTATAGGCGACCAGGTATCCGGCATCTTCGGCGGAAGTTACGTTGAGCGCTGAGCTTTCTATTCCTTGCTCAATTGAATCTATTCGGATGTAGGTTGCGCTCAACTCTTGTGAAAGAGCCTTCGCCAAGGTCGTTTTACCAACACCTGGCAAACCAGAGAATATGATCAGTTGGGGGATTGCTTCTCCCTCCTCAGCTTAATCTTCTTTGTCATCCCAATGGGGGTAGTTCACGTACATGCCACCGCAACAGATGACAGACGGATCAGTCCGGTCTGGCCGCTCAACGTTCTTTTCTATTTTCTCACGGTAAGATTCAGAAGAGTCCTTAGGAACATAACCTATCAACCTCGCTGAAGCATTATCCCAGAACTGCTCATTGTTGTCTGAAACACCGTAAACCACATGGTTGCCAACATGATGTGCTTTAAGTGAACAAGTCACCAGCTGAATCAAGTCATCATAGGACAGCCAAGTTGCCAACATCCGATGGTCTCTGGGCTCTGGGAAGCTGGAACCAATGCGCAGTGAAACAGTCTCAATCCCGTGCTTGTCATAGTAGAGAGAGGCAAGATCTTCGACGAAGGCTTTACTGACGCCATAGAGCGTATCAGGTCTATGGGGCACAGAATCATCTATGCGCTGCGTGCGCGGGTAATACCCAATTGCATGGTTCGAACTTGCGTAGACAATCCTCGGCACTCCGTTCAGGCGGCAAGCCTCATAGACGTGATAACCGCCCATGATGTTGGAATGGAGGATCTCTTTGTATTTGCCTTCAACTGATTTGCCACCGAAATGCGCCACCGCATCGACGTCTTTAGTCATTTCCATGACCGCATCCATGTCATCTAAATCAGCTATAACGATTTCCTCATTGAGGGCGGCTTCACCCAGATCAACACGATCACTGAGGCGTAGTGTCTTGCAGAGTGGCGCGAGGCCCTGTCGCAATATCTTGCCTAAACCGCCGCCAGCGCCAGTGAGTAGGATTCTGTTGAACTGTGTCATGTCTATTCTTTCTTTTGTCTCAGAACTTGGCCATCGCAAAAAGCACTGTGTGCGTCAACTCTGTTACGTCAAAATTTCTGTATATCTTAAATATACAATTCCCTTGCTATTCCATAAACAGACAGTAGAGAGGAAAAAGCCCACTCAAAAGGAAGTGTTTTTCAATGAGCGAATTTCACAACAAGACTGTTGTCATCACGGGAGCCGCAGGTGGCATTGGCCGAGCAATCCTTGCCAAGTTCGCCAATGAAAAGGCCAAGCTTATCTTGTCCGATTTCGATACCAAAGCGCTTGATGAACTAGCAGCAGATTTGAGGCACAACGGCCTTGAAACACATACAGTTGCCGGTGACCTTCGAGAGCAAGCTTACTGTGAAAGCTTGATTTCAACTGCTATAGCTGAGACTGGTACTGTCGATGTCTTGATTAACAATGCCGGCATCATCACCCGTGGCAACATATTGGAAACCAGCGACGATGATTGGGCCAGAACCATGGACATCAACGTCAACGCTGTCTTCTACACCTGCCGTGCGGCTATTGCTCATATGGTAGAAAATGGTGGTGGTGCAATCGTGAATACATCCTCTACGTGGGGACTTTATCCGGGACCCAATCATCCAGCCTATATCATGTCCAAGGCCGCTGTCGCTTCACTTTCAAAATGCTTAGGCCGTGATCATGCTGGCAACGGTGTGCGCGTCAATGCCGTCTGCCCTAATGAGGTAAACACCCCAATGATACGCACCGGTTTCGCCATTCGTGGCTTTGATGCCGATGAAGGTGTCGCGGAACTTGGTAAATCAGTGCCACTAGGCCGAATTGCGGAGCCAGAGGACATTGCAGATGTCATACACTTCTTGGCCTCTGACGCCGCTCGTTATGTCACGGGAACCACTATCGAAGTTAATGGCGGCAAGCCGGTTTATTAGGAGATCTATAATGGCACGTTTAACCGGGAAAATCGCCATCGTCACCGGCGGAGGGCAGGGCATTGGGCGCGGCATCACCGACCGCTTTGTGGAAGAAGGCGCCGAGGTCATTGTCGCGCAGCGAAGCGAGCCAGATGACTTGCCCATCGGTGCGGAATTTCACCAAGTGGACCTGAAAAACGCCAAAGCCATTAAGCGATTTTGCGGCCAGGTCTTGGAAGACAAAGGCGTAATAGATGTCTTGGTCAACAATGCCGGTGTGATGTTTGAAAAGTCCGTCGAAGAAATGACAGAAGCCGATTGGGATTCAATGATGGACGTGAATCTCAAAGCGCCATTCCTGCTGATGAAGGAGATCGTACCGGCGATGCGTAAAGCTGGTGGCGGTTCCATCATCAATATCGGCTCTATCGAGGGGTTGGCATCCAATCCAGGCCATGCTGCTTACTCTGCGTCTAAAGGAGGTATCCACGGTCTGACCCATGCTATCGCTATCGACCACGGCCAAGATGGTATTCGTTGCAACGCCATCGCTCCGGGCTGGATCCGCTCAGAACTCAGCGATATCTACGTTAACACAATGCCAGACAGTGAGAGGGTAAAAGCAGAACTGAAAGTTATGCACCCCGTAGGCCGTTTGGGTGAGCCCACTGACATCGGCAATATGGCGGTCTTTTTAGGCTCTGATGAAAGTAGTTTCGTGACAGGACAAACATTCGTGGTAGATGGTGGCCGGATGAAGAAAATCCCTCTGCCGATCAGTTAGACGCTGAAAGCAAGCCCAGTTAAGGAATGAAATAACTTGGACAACCTCGTACACGGAATGGAACCAAACGTAGCGCGCCTGAAACTATTGAGAGATGGTTTCAACAAGGACGCCATGGATCAGTTTTTTTATAGGTTCCAAAGGTACGTCGCCAATGCCAATGCCACTCTCCTGGATAACCTTGGGACGGATCTGGGTTCAAGAGACGCAACCGATGATCTCTACTTCATCAACACATCACTGAACCTGTCGTATGAGCTCGCCATCGTTGGCCTATACAAAAAGATTGAGACTGAAACCAATAGAGCCTTGAAAGTGGTTTTCCCAGAAGACTACGCACCAAAAAACTTCAAGAAAGTCAAA
This sequence comes from uncultured Alphaproteobacteria bacterium, assembly GCA_905480575.1. Lineage (GTDB taxonomy): Bacteria > Pseudomonadota > Alphaproteobacteria > UBA7985 > CAJQQZ01 > CAJQQZ01. Next base: position 3,595 of record CAJQQZ010000107.1, read on the forward strand.
GAGAAACTGGCCGCTGCAGATATCTCCGGTTTGAATTTCGCTGCCGTTGATGAGCTACGTTGGATCAACAATTGCATAAAGCACCGTGGCATAGTGAACGATGACCTAGCCCAGTTCGAAGGTTGGGAAAAAGGTGCCGCGGTCTCTGGTTTAGACATAGCCTACGCGCGTTTATCTCAGCCAATCGACGACTATTTCACACAGCTCATGAATGAGCTTATCCAGCTATATAAGCGACAAACCAGCAGCTAGCCGTCTAGTATCCTAACGACTTCTGGATTGGATTCAATAAAGGCTTGTCCGCCAAGAACAGTTGCATGTTTCTGAAGAAGAGATCCAGCGTGATCGGGATATAGGAATCTCCGTCATCCGCAGAGACGTGTGGCGTGATGATCAGGTTTGGCGTTGCCCACAGCCTTGAGTCTTCTGCGATGGGCTCTGGGTCAAAGACATCCAGTATCGCGGCGGCTAAAGAACCTCCCTCCAGCTTGTCGCAAAGCGCATCGTAATCCATAATTGACTCACGGCCAATGTTGATGACACCCGCTGTTAGTTTCATCAGATTGAGGCGCCTGCGATCAATCAGGCCTCTCGTTTCTGGCGTGTCGGGAGCAGCGCAAAGCAAATAGTCTGCGCGTGGTAAAACCTCATCCAACTGAGCGGTTGTCACGACTTCATCACAGCCATCAACAGATTTCCCGTGACGGTTGACGCCGATGACATGAGCGCCGAGTTGTTGAACTTTTTTGGCCGCTGCTCCGCCGAGAGAACCTGTGCCGACGACAACCAAAGTCTTACCTGCAATTGGTGCAGCATAGAGGGAATTGTAAATGCGTTTCTGCTGGTTGGTCACCAGCTGTGGTATGTGGGAATGAAGCATCAAGACAGCCATCAAACCGAACTCGCCAGCCTTGGCCGCATGAACACCTTTGTTGTTGGTCAGAACAACATCATCAGGCAGCCAATCCAGCGGCAGCATGTGTTCAACGCCAGCACCAATGCAATGGATCCACTTGAGTTTGGGTGCGACTTGCTTGAGGTTTTCCATCGGCATGTTCCAGGTCAGCAGGACTTCTGCCTCAGCCATTGAGCTGTCCCAATGATCAGTATCCCAATCAATAAAGGTTGATAACTTACCGTTCACGTCATCGAACAAAGCCATAGCTGTGTTGAAGCGGTCTTCTGTGATGGTAAAGACTTCTTCGCCTTCAGGCGTGTTAGGGAAAGAGCCAGCAGCCCAGCGGTTGTTTTTGACGTGTACTTTTGTCATTCTTAGTTTCTTTCTAAAAATAGTCACATTCTCGGACGAACGAAATGAGATCCGAGAACTTTCACCGATAGAGCTCGAACGCTTTGGAGACCCCGGACAAGAATATCTTCTTTCCGGAGAATTGAGGTCTTATGGTCAGCCCTCTGCTTCGATGTTTTTAAGTTCAGCGATGATGCTAGCATCGCGCGCTGCATCGTCCTTGCCTTCATGCTCAAATTCCATTGCCATGACTTTCTCACCAATCACTGCCAGGAACTTACGGTCGGCTGGCCCTTCTTTTTTAGGCATATGGAGAACCGTGTCCTGACCATAAGTCCGCACCGTCATACCATCAATGGACAAAGGTTGCGGCGGCTCTTGCCCTTTGCCGAGCTCGCGGATTTGGCGACGAATACGTTGACGGTAAATAGTCACACCACGATCTGACGGCATCAAATTTTCCCCCTTGTGAGTAGAGATAGCGCCCATGCCTTCAACGGCTTCAGAATCTGCTGGGAACTTCTGACGCTCAAGGTCTGAGCGCTCCAGGACTTCGCCTTGCTCAATCATCTCATAGCCATCTTGGTTGTCATATTCATGCGGATCACCACGTTCACCAAAGTTAGCCCAAGCAAAGGCGATTGAGTTCTCATCGTCGACCGGTACAACCCAGCGTGTGAAGGCGGAACGACCAAAGTAATGTTGCTTTGTACCATCCGCGGTATAGGCAGACCCGGCCTGGGTGAAGTTTGGCAAGATCAGTTCGTTCAATCGCACCCAAGCATTGTCGTTCACGCGGCGAGTCGACGACCCAAGAAAATGGTTTTCGTTACGCTCATAGAACTTAAGCTCACCTAATTCGCACATACCATCCGAGAACTGTGGGTGCGAATTTTGGCTATGGAGAAATGACGTGTGTACTGGGTCCATGATGGCGTCTAAAACCTGGATCCAGTTGCATTTATATGGTGCCTTGTAGGGGCTCATCTTCATGCCTTCGATCTCAAAAGTATCGTAGATCGGAAATTCAGGAACCAGCTCTGGCGGCCCCATATAAGTAAAAATCAACCCTTTGTATTCGATAACTGGATAGGCCCCGAGACGCTTGCTAGCGCGGAGGTGATTGGCGGCTTTTGCATCATTGTCCTCGCCCGGCGTTTCCAGGATCTCACCATCGGGTGCAAAGAGCCAACCATGATAACAGCAACGGATACCATTGGCCTCGCACTTACCATACTCCAGCGAGGCACGACGGTGCGGGCAGTATTTATGCACCAGTCCGATTTTGGTTTTATCACCGTAACGAAACAGGACCAGCTCCTCACCTAGGATCTTAATCGCCTTAGGCATATCGTCCAAATCGGATGTCATAAAGACCGGGTGCCAGAAGCGGCGCAGATACTCGCCACAAACGGTGCCGGGACCGACTTCCGCTATTTCGCGGTCAATTTCAGCCGGTTTGGATTGGCTGTAGCCACTAAATGAAGAGGGGGAGATCGACGGTTGAGGTCGTGTAATAGATGAAGCCATAACAGAGAACTCTTTTAAAAAACCTGAGAACCTATCTTGCTGTACACGTCGCCATCGTCAATGCCTATTTTCTACGAAAACCGGAGCAAGTTCGTGAATTTCTATTCAATCCGTAAAAGATCGAATTTTTATTGCAGCCATCGTCAATTGCCTTCAACTTTGTGGCTTCTATCTGCCGCCGCGAGGAAGAGTGCCACAGCCAGAACAGCAACGGCCAACCATACCGTTGCACCGTAGCTTTCTGAGAAAAGAATGATGCCCCAGGCTACACCCGCAAAGAGTGAAACGAAAGATCCAAAGGAGACCAATACCCCGCCTGTATCGCGAATGAGGTGGAAAAACAGAATGGATTCAATCACACCAGCGGCAGCAAAGATTGCGATAGCCAACTCTGCTTTACCTAAGTCAAAGGACGTTAGGGTCAGATCACCAAAGATCAGAAAAAGCGGCAGAACAAAGACCATCGCGCCGGTGGTTTCAGCAGCAACCATCTGGAGGGCGGAAAGACCCTTCGGCCACTTGATATCGATGTAAACAGATTCAATGCCATAGGTCAGCGGCACCAGAAAGGCCACAGCAATCCAAAAGGCTTTGCCCCAACCCGGCAGTTCTAACTCCGGCCAAAGCACGAGAGTGATCGACAAAGCGCCTAGAAATACTGCCAATATGCGAGCCAATGACACTCTCTCGCTGCGTAGAAGGAGAGCGGTGGCAATCGAGACCATGGGTGTCAACGATATCACGAGAATTAAGACACCAGCCTTGATGTGAGGCGCGGCGTAGATTCCAGCTAACAAGGGAATAACATAACCCAAGAGACAAGTGATCAGGATGAAGATGGCTCGCTCTCGATTAATAGAGAAGAACTCACGCCGCACAATAACGATCAAAACGAAGGCTATCGAAAGAAGGACCAATGTCACCATCAAAACGTTAATTTCGGGATAGCCTGCACTTGATGCAATTTTCAGCATCGCGAATTGCAGACCCCAAAGTACGCCAATCGTTAGCAACATAGCCAAAGCAATCAATGGATTTAGGCGTCGAGTCTTAGCCATACTTGCCTACTTCCCTGCTGTTTTCATAGCACTGTGCTCACAAAATTCACGATTTCGTACAGTTTTACACAAAAATTACGAATTACTTATCGATTTCCTTGATCTCTCTGTTTTTCGAAGATAGCTTTCACCCTTCAAAAAGGAAACGCTTATGTCCCGAGGCTCTAGAGTTGTTGAGAACGTCACCTCGATTGATGAACGCAAGTTCGTCAAGCGGCCACTGCGCCAACCCGACAAATCCTCGCCAGACGATAAGCTTAACCGTTCGATTATAGCCATGCTGCAAAAGGATGGCCGCATGGCATTCTCAGAGATCGCGCAAGAACTTGGCGTGTCCGAAGGCACGATCAGAAACCGTGTATCAAGCATGAAGCAGGCCGGCATGTTGCAGATCGTTGCTATCGCCGATCCAGTGGCTGCTGAATACAAAACGGATGCTATGTTGGGCCTGAAGATCGCGCCTGGCCACAGCCCACAAGCCGTCGCCGAGCGCCTCGCAGTTCTGCCTGACGTCGTTTACATTCTGTGGGTCAGTGGCCGCTTTGATTTGTTGATCGAAGTTGTCAGCAATGACCGCGATGGCTTCCTAAGCTTCCTGGACAACGAAATTCACGGTCAAGAAGACATTGCATCCATTGAGACAATGACCGGCCTCAAGAACTTTAAAAATCAGTTCCTGCTCAAACGGAACTGGAGCTAACAAACTAAACAACAGGGAAAGATATTATGACTGCTTACGTAGAAACCTTTCAAGAAGCCTTACCATCGGCCGAACGCATTGCTGAGGTCCGTTCAGAACTCGAAGCCGCAGGCGTAAAATACGTTTTGTCGAGTTGGATTGACCTCTTCGGTATTCCAAAAACCAAGCCGGTCCCAATGAGTGACTTTGAAGAACTCTGTATGGGCAAAGGCCCTCAATTTGCCGTTCATTCGATTTCTTATGTGCCTGAGCTGACACCGGCTGATTCGGACCAAGTTATGGTGCCTGATCTGGACGCCGTTTATATTTGCCCCTGGGATACTTCCATGGCGATGATCTTCGCGGATCTGTTCTGGCAGGACAAACCATACAACGTCTGTCCGCGTCAGGCTTTGAAACGTGCCATCCGCGATGCCGACAAAGCTGGCCTGGTTGGCTACGCCGGTATCGAGCCAGAATTCTATGCCATGCGCTTGGATGACAAAGGCCGCCCAGTCAAAGCTATCGACAGTGACTCAGCCCATGAAATTCGCCCGCGTCGCCAGCCGTTTGGATATGACGTTGAATACTCTATGGATTCAATGCCCTTCCTAAAAGACATGATGGACATTCTGGAAGACATTGGTTGGAACCTGCATGATGTGGTGGCCGAAGGCGGTTATTCGCAGTTTGAATTAGATTTCCATTATACTGATCTTTTGGAAATGGCTGATCGTCTGTGCTTCTTGCGGATCCTGCTCAAGGAAGTTGCCAAGAAGCACAACATGTTCATCACCTTTATGCCTAAGCCAACCATTGGTGATTGGCGCTCCGGCGCGCATATTAACTTCTCTATGCAATCCAAAGACAATCCAGGTGAGAACATCTTTGGTTCAAAATCAGCGGGTTGGAGTGATGAGTCTCGTTACGCCGTTGGCGGATTGATGAAGCATGCCGAAGCGATCACAGCCATCACTTGTCCAACCGTAAACTCCTACAATGGCCTCGTGCCAAAGGTCGGTGGTTTTGAAGGCGGTACCTTTACTTGGGCACCAACCAACATTGCCTACGGTTTTAACAACCGTTCAGCACAGTTCCGCCTGCCACAAAGCCGGTACTGTATTGAAAACCGGGCGGCCGACATGACCATGAACGTCTATCTTGCCCTTGGTATGACCTTGACAGCTGTGGTCGATGGCATTGCCAACAAGATTGATCCAGGTGAGCCTTGTGATCGTGATCTCTATGTCATGACAGATGAAGAGTTCAAAGAGCTTGGTATCCGCCGCCTACCTCGCAACCTGTTCGCAGCAACAGAAGAGCTCCGCGGTAACGAGTTGGCAGAGAAAGTCATGGGACCGGTTATGTTGAAATCCTACTTGGCCTACAAAGTCGATGAATGGGAACGCTATCACCAAGCGGTAACGGATTGGGAAATTGAAGAGTATTTGAAGCTTTATTAGAAAAACAAAAATTGTCATCCCGAGCAAGGTCGAGAGATCTAAGTCCAATTGCTCTAGATCCCTCCACTGTGCCAGCCCTTAACTGGCTTCGGTCGGGATGACATCGGAGACTTTACCCCATGTCCAATCACAAAACCTTTGAACTCGGTGACGTCGAACTGTTAAACGGTGGGGTCTTACAGCAGGCCCAACTCGCTTTTCAAACTTACGGCGAATTGAACGCCAAAAAAGACAACGTCGTTGTCATGCCGACTTTCTATACCGGCAGTCACTTGCGCAACGAAGGTTACTTTGGCCCTGGGCGATCTTTGGATCCCGCCAGACATTTCATTGTCTCCATCAACATGTTTGGCAACGGGATTTCTACGTCACCATCCAATGCCGTTGAGGCATGTCGCGGCGCAGATTTTCCAACCGTTACACTGTGGGATAACATCGCCTGCCAGCATCGTTTGTTAACGGAAGAGCTGGGTGTTGAAAAAATTGCGTTGGTTACAGGCTGGTCGATGGCTGGTTGCCAGTCTTACCAATGGGCTGCGCAGTATCCCGACATGGTTGATGCCATCTTACCGTTTTGTGCTTCCGCCAAGACTTCTCCGCACAACATCGTCTTTCTGGAAGGTGTGAAGGGCGCACTAACGGCCGATGGCGATTACATGGATGGGCGCTATACAAAGCAACCAGAACGCGGGCTTCGTGCTTTTGGTCGTGCCTATGCTGGCTGGGCTTTCTCTCAGACTTTCTATCGTGAAGGCCATTACAAGGAACTCGGCTACGATCATTTCAGCGAGTTACTCGACGACTGGGGCCAAGAACACGTCGATGATTGGGACGCCAATAACTTGCTGGCCAAACTCAAAACCTGGCAACTCGGCGATGTATCCGCCAACCCGCTCTATAAAGGTGATATCGAGAAGGCCCTAGGTGCCATCAAAGCCAGAGCAATCTTGATGCCTTGCACACAAGACCTCTATTTCCCACCGGAAGACAACGCCATTGAAGTTCAGTTTATGCCCAACGCTGAGCTTCGCCCTTACGATTCACCTTGGGGACACTGTGTTGCCAGCCCCGGTAAGGTTCCCGCTTTTGAAAAGTTCTTGGATCAAGCCATCAGTGAGCTACTCAGTTAGTCACAAAGCATCCGTGCCAAGTAGCGCTGGATGTCGATGATTGATGCCTCTTTTGGTGACATACGGCCTGGTTCGGCGTGCAGAGCTGCGGCATTGCGGGCAATGCCAGCAATGATGCCTTTGTCTTCGTTGTTGATCCGGTCGAAGCTTTCACGAAGTTGTTGCTTGCGGTGCTCGCCTTCTTCGCCTTCCGGCCAAGAACCGGGATAAACATCAACGCCCCAAAAGACCTTAACCTTATCAACAGCCAACGGTTGGAGTGACAGCCAGAATGTTCGTTCCGGTGAAATTGATATGACTTGCGTGGGGAAGATCGCAATCAAAGGCACAACAGACTTTAGACGCTCGTCGATGTCCGAATTCATGACCTCCATGGCCTGATCGTACTCAAAAGAAGAGCCCTCGACCCTCAATTGTTCACTGACCGCGTAGCCTTCACCGCCTGGTAAAGCCTCTGCCAATCTTGTCGGCAAAGCATGCTCAACGGTTTCGGCATGAACCCAAAAAAGGTGATAGAGATCCATAAAGTTTTGGACCAAGATCTTCCAATTGGTGTTCCAAACTTCCTCTGCTGTGAAAAGGCTGCGGTAGGTTGATACTTTGTAGCTTTCATAACGCTCGGTTAGCCCTGCCAAGCGAGGTGCCAAAGGCTCTGCCTCGGGGTCAAGGTTAACGTAAACCCAACCAAACCAGACCTCGACAGAGAACTGTGGCAACCGACAGCTTGAGATATCGAAATTGTCACGCATAAAAGTTGCCGCCTTCAGCTGGCCATCCAGACCATAAGACCAAGCATGATAGGGACAGGTTATACGAGATTTGAGGCAGCCTTCGCCTTCTAACAATTGCGCCATGCGGTGCCGACAAACATTGGACAGAGCCCGCAAGACGCCATCGCGGTCTCTAAGAACGATAACAGAGTCACGTCCAATGGTTGTTGTTCGGTAAGTGCCAGGCTCCTCAAAAGCATCTTCACGACCAACACAATGCCATTCCTTGTTCATGATCTTCTCTATTTCCAGATCCATGATTGCCTGGGAAGAATAAAGCTGTGGCGGCGTTGCTTCTGACAACTCTTCAGGCAAAGCTGCGTTCGCCTTTAGGGCTTCCAGATTTTCTTCAAGGGACATGTTTGGTTTCATAACAAAAGTGGCTCTTGTAATAGGTCACATGCAATCAATGCCAGTATCGCAAATATATGAGAAAACCATCATGAAAGCGATAAACAATCCAACAGTTCCGAGGACGATCACGTATAGAATCCTCGGCCACCAGCGTCGAAAGGAGAAAGCGGACAAAACTAGGCTTACCCCTGCCAGGCCCAGCAAACCATATGAGAGGCCCATCCAGATATGGTAATGAACAGGACTATCGAAGCCAAGTTTTGGCAAATCCGAATAGGAGCCAAAATCGAAAGCACCATGAACGCAGATCCGCATCAAAAGGTGAGTGCCGTGGGCCAACATTTGCCCGAACACAAGAATAGGCAAAGGGAAAAGTAGAGGTATTTTGCTGTGCCGGTTATAAAATGTAGAAGTTCAGACCTGATCTGACAGTTTCCGGATTTTGATGCGGTGTCTGTCGGATCAAATTCAGTTTATGAACTTGGCCTTCCAGATTTCTTTGCCCTCTATCATTGTCTCAAATGGCGTTCTTCCGCAACATCTTT
>CAJQQZ010000108.1 GCA_905480575.1 uncultured Alphaproteobacteria bacterium
AGAAATCTGGAAGGCCAAGTTCATAAACTGAATTTGATCCGACAGACACCGCATCAAAATCCGGAAACTGTCAGATCAGGTCTGAACTTCTACAACTTAGCCTTGCAGAAGAACCTTGTGCAGGCTCGTTTCCTGCCGTTACCAATGTCGTTGATACCACCGCCGCTGGGGACAGTTTCAACGCTGGTTTTATTGCGGCCGTTGCCCAAGGCCTTTCTTTAGAGAGCTCTCTGGTAGCCGGTCACGACCTTGCTTCAAAAGTCGTCCAAGCGAAAGGCGCAATTGTTGACTTATAGTGTGCCATCCTTAGCCAGCGATCAAACAACATGACAGCGCATTTGTTTCTTTGGGGCTTTTCTGGCTGCTGCGCATTGGCCTATGGTCTGCACTTCACATTTCAATCACCCTCGCTACTGCGGTCCGTTGTAAAAACATCGGCTATCTTGCTACTAGCCTTGATCTCATACCTTTCTTCGGGACCATTTTTCCTGACACTTGCACTCTTATTTGGCGCAACCGGTGACGCTTTTCTTTCTTTGAGAAGATCGCAGGGTTTTCTTCCCGGCCTTGCTGCTTTTCTGATCGGTCATTTGTGTTTCGTTCTTCTGTTCATCCCATCAGCAGAACCACTCTCAACACTCCTGACCCAATACTGGCGATCAGCGATCTTTATGGTGCTCCTTATTCTGGCTTTCTTTCTGATCGCCAAACTTCGCCCACAGCTAAACAAACTAGCGATCCCGGTCTATTGCTACATCTGCATCATTCTTGCCATGGGAATAACGGCACTCATGTTGCCCGGCCTTCCTCCGCTGAGATGGGCCATCATCGGGTCTCTCTTATTCATTGCCTCCGATTCCATACTCTCGATTGAGCTTTTTCTTTTGGAAAGCGCGAGCAGACTAAAAAATCTGACCTCACCCTTGCTTTGGTTTCTATATTGGGGTGGACAAGCTCTTATAGCCCTTGCCTTTTTGTCGTGACAATCTCCGGATAAAGATTCCAGAAAAGGAGATAAATATGGCTAAGACCTTTCTTACAGCACTGATTCTTTTCATGGGTTTGTTCCCCATTATGGATGTGCACGCACAGAACGATATGAAACTGCTGCTGGATGCAGTTTATCTTTCTGACGACCGTGTCACCGACCACGTTTCATTGTGGGGCAACGACATAGATCCGAACTCGTCATCGGTGGATGACCGCTACGTTCTGCAAATAAACGGCGAGACGGTTCAGGTCCCGGCCTCACTCTTGGCTTCACTCGACCATCAACGCCGCGACTTTTCTTATGACAGTCAAAGTGGCGGCATCAGAGCTTTCAACAACAAAGTTCAATGTATGATGGCCGGGCCAGCAACAGGCGTAATGTTGCATAGTCGATACTTAACTTACGAAAACCATCAAATTGTCGCCGATGAAATGAGGCCCGTTTTCTCCAAGGCGCAGAACTGCATTTTCAACACGCATTACCAGCCCGAGAGAATTCAAGCTCATGTTTCTGCCGTTGAAGTATTGGCAAGCCTGCACACTATCAAGGCTCTATTTCGTAAATAGTTTGGGGCTACTTCGGACTAAACCGGAGAGACAAACACGACATACCACCGTCCAATTTCGCTGCTTCACTGTTACCCACCAGTTTGACGTTGTAACCCAGTGAAGTCAGTTTCTCTGTCGTCTTAGGGAAACCATCCGGCATAACAACCAGTTCGTTAAAGCGGATGAGATTGGCGCAGGCCTCTTCACCTTCCTCGGTGTGGACGACTTTGTAACCTTCAAAGCAGCCGGAAGCCGACAAACGTTTCGTTGAAAGAATGGTTTCTTCATCCAGGAGAGAGCAGTCGGTCTTAAAATGCAAGACACCGGGCGGCGTGTTCACCACCCTCACTTCATAGCCCCAGCGGCTAACCAAACGACGTAGCTCCTCTATTCCAGCCTCATCGGTTCTCGCTGACGTTCCGACTAAGATCTCTCGTTCTGTCGTCAAAATATCCCCACCTTCAATGAAACCAGGGCCATCAATTGTCACGATCTCTTCGTAGAAGTTCCCCAGTGAAGGTGCTAGTGCTGCAGCTTCCCCTAGTCTCGTTGGTGCGCCGGGCCTCATAACTACCGCACCCTCTTGTAGGCAAAGCGCGGCGTCCTCGATAAACACCGAGTCTGGAAACGCCTCAACAGCATCGAGAACCGTGACCTCTGCACCGGTGGATCTCAAGGCTGCAACATAGTCATCGTGATGTCGTTGAAACAATTCCAAACTTGGCGCGCCAACATCAACCGCACGCAGACCGTCAATGACAGACCGGCTGGGTGTCCTACAAACAGCGTGACTGAAGGTATAAGATTTTGCGCTCATGCCGATCTTTCCTAATTTCTAGGCGGTGTCTTTTGTGATTAAAGAATACAAGTCGCAATTCTTAGCGATAAGTGAAACAGTCTTTTTCCACTTTCGAACTTGAAATATGCGTCATTACAGCGCAGATTAAGGTCATAAGGAAGAATTACTCTCATTGGGCTTTAGTCAATCATTTCCAAAGTGGGTCATTCTTTTGAACAAATAATCGAGCAGAGGACTTTACTATGGAGCCGCCTCAGTAGGAGCAAGGTCCACCAGTGGAACGGGACAGATCGGAATGTGTGCTAGCTAGCCTTTCTTTCTATATCTCCCTCAAATTAGTTAGCCTATATTCGGTAAAACCGAAATCAATACACCTGTAGTAAACAGGTCGCTGAAAAAGGCTTTTAGAAAGCTATACGAAAACCCCGCCGGAACAGAGGTTCCTGGAGCGGGGTTTTCTTTTTGTCAGTGATTTTCGCGCCGTTACAACGGGTTAAGGAACAGGCTTTCTGTTCAGGCTTTAAGCTGTTTAATCAATTCTTCAACTTGGTTTTCTTCAGTCGCCCAAGACGTTACCAATCGCAATGTTGAATGCCCCTCTTCAGCAGCACCCCAATTGTAAAACTGAAAGCGCTCGCTCAATTTTTCGATCAAACTATCCGGTAATATCGGGAAAATTTGATTGGTTTCTGTGATGGCTGCCAACTCAAAACCTGCTGACGTTACTGCCTCCGATATTTGAGCCGCTTGTCTGTTTGCTTTTTTGGTCAACTCAAAATACAGCCCGTCTTTAAACAACTCGCGGAATTGAAGACCCAGCAGACGTCCTTTGGCCAGCAAAGCTCCGCGTTGCTTGATGCAAAAGGCAAAGTCTTCGGCAATGTCAGAGTTACGAACAACAATTGCTTCACCAATCAGTGCGCCCGCTTTCGTGCCACCGATCCAAAAAGCGTCCGTCAGTTCGTAAATGTCAGATAGCTCCAAATCATTCTTCTGCGCAGAAAGAGCCGCCCCTAATCGCGCGCCATCCACGAACAACAGCAAATTCTTATCACGGCACAAGGCCGAGATCGCGGTTAAGTCTTGTTTGGTGTAGAGCGTGCCCAGTTCTGTCGCGTTGGAAACATAGACCATCTTTGGCCGCGCCATGTGTGGGAAGTGGGCGTTCTTGTCGAGTACAGTTTGAATGAGGCTCGGTGTGAGCTTTCCGTCTTTGGCCGGAACCGTCAGAATTTTGTGCCCAGTGGCTTCGATTGCACCAGTTTCGCGCATTTCTATGTGGCCGGTTTCCGCTGAAATCACGGCGTCATGCGGTCTTAAAGCACGAGAAATCGTGATTAAGTTAGCCAGTGTACCACCCGCCACAAAATGAACGCAGGCGTTCTGATCGCCAACCATTTCCTGAATGAACCCTTTGGCTTCAAGAGAGTAGAGATCATCACCATAGGCAACTTGCTGTTCTAGATTGGTCGCCGCTAAAGCTTCCAGAATTCGTGCATGACAGCCTTCGCTGTAGTCATCCATAAAGCTGTATTTTGTCATCATTCTCACCTTGGCGCTCGACCTGAAAACTGTCATAGTCACTTCCAAAGTCACTCCTACCCCCGGACCATTCCCATGGCAACTTTTGACACGAAGAACATCACAAAGATCCATCAAGCTCTTCACAGCCATCTTCCTTCTGATTCAGCGCTCAGAGTTAAAGCACTAGAAAGCTTGTTGGTGGAAAAAGGGCTGGTTAATTCTGAAACAATCGATGCCTGGGTCGAGGCCTACTCAGAGGAGATTGGCCCAAAACGGGGAGCAAAGATAATCGCAAAAGCTTGGCTTGATCCATCCTATAAGCAGCGGTTGCTCGAAGATGCGACTGCAGCGATCACAGAGTTTGACTATCACGGTCATGCAACGGCGCATCTAAAAGCCGTTGAAAATACGAGTTCTGTCCACAACTTGGTCGTCTGTACCTTGTGTTCTTGTTATCCTTTTTCGATTTTGGGCGTTGCACCCAATTGGTACAAAACCGCGGCGTATCGCTCGCGAGCTGTAAGGGAACCCCGAAGCGTATTGTTAGAGTTCGGTGTGACCTTGGATGACAAAGTGAAGGTTCAGGTTTGGGACAGTACAGCGGAGCTTCGCTACCTGGTCATCCCTCAGCGCCCCCAAGACACCGAAGGTTGGAATGAAGAACAGCTTGCTGCTTTAGTGACACGCAATTCGATGATTGGAACAGATAGAGATCTGAACTCAAACCGGGGAGAAGCCTGATGGATTCAGTCCATGATCTCGGTGGAAAGCAAGGGTACGGTCCAATCGAAGTCGATGAGCCAGACGTTCCCTTCAAGTATGAATGGGAAGGACGCATGTGGGGGATTTCGTCCTGCAGCGGTTCTTCCGATTGGACCATCGATTGGTGGCGCCACGTTAGAGAAGCGATCGATCCCGTAGACTACTTAACCCGCCCATACTTTGATTCCTGGGCACAAACGGAGCTAGCAGCCTACGTTGACTCCGGTGTTTTCACGCTGGAAGAAGCGATCTCGGGAAAGTGCCAGTCTGAAGCCTTCGAAGCACCGCCGTCCATCACCGTTGGTGAAGCGGTTGCAAGGGACAAAAAACGTGACACAAGCTTTGAGGTTGAAGCCGTAGACGCTCCGCGATTCTCGGTCGGGGACTCTGTTGTTGCCGATGTAGTTGCCTCATCCCACCACACCAGGCTTCCGGCTTATGTAAGAGGCAAACCAGGAGAAATTACCGCCCATCACGGCGCCCACATATTCCCCGATCTCAGCGCCCAAGGAAACGAAGAAGGGCAACATCTTTATTCTGTTGCTTTCTCCGCTCAGGATCTGTGGCAGGACTGCGAAAACCCGTCCGATATGATCTATCTCGACCTTTGGGAATCCTATCTTGAGCAAGCCTGAAGAAAATCGGCCCCTTCCTTTCGTCACAGAAGACGGTGATACCGTCTTTGGAGAAGCGTGGCAGGCGCAGGTTTTAGCGATGGCAGAAAATCTGATTTCATCATCAAAGATTACGGCCAGTGACTGGTCCAACATTCTTGGTGCAGAACTAAGAAAGGCTGATGCCGCCGGAGCCCCCGATAATTCTGAGACTTACTATTTGTCAGCGTTGTCAGCATTAGAGAGCCTATTGCTTTCCAACGATCATCTGACATCCGATGAAATCAGAGCACGAAAAGAAATCTGGGAAAGAGCTTACCTTTCCACACCTCACGGCCAGCCTGTCGAGCTAAAAAACTAACTCAGAGTTAGGCAATTTGCCCCAGGGTTACTTCCGAGTAGTACCCATTGGCATGTTGGAGATGCGCTGCATTTCCGCGGTTTCGAACAATCCTGGATTGCTCAAGTAGTCCTTCACCATGTCAGTGGCATCGACACCCCAGAAAGATTCACTATTGATAAGGAAGGTTGGCACGCCGTAAATCTTGTTCGCCACAGCTTTTTCTGTGTTAACGCGCAACTGATTTTTGACAGTCTCATCTGCCATCGCCGACTGCGGATCATCAATGCCCAAAGCAGATGCCATTGCCATCACGGCTTCTGGTGCATCGGCTTGCAATCCTTGTCGGAAGATAACGTCCCAAACAGCCGCAATATTCTCCGTGGTCACACCAGCGGCAAGACAAAGCCTAAGGGCTGGCAAAGGATTGAAGGGGTGCATCGGCGGCATTTTAAAGGGGATACCAGCTCGGTCGGCTTGCCACTGTGTCATACGGTAAGTGAAAGCTCGTTTGGGTTCAATTTCCGCCGGACCCAGCTGCCCCCAATGTTTTAACAGCGCTCCAAACACGATTGGGATCGGTGTGATTGCCAGTTCCCCATCAAACTCCCTCAGCCTTTTGAACTGAAGGTAGGCAAAAGGGGAAATAAAATCAAAGTACCAATCTGCTTGTTTCATGCTGTCTGTTCCGAACCATTGTCAAATCCGCGCTTGCGAGATTATCGTTCAACTCGCTTAGAAAACAAGGCTTTATCTTATCCTTTAGCCCTTGAACCCTTTAACAGTATGGCTCTATAAGACATTGTCTCGCGGGCCGACGGAGAGGCCCGAACCCCTTTTTCATGCAAGAAACAAATCAATGTCTATCATCGCGAAGAGCCTATCTCGTATCAAACCTTCTCCTACTATCGCCGTCACTAATAAAGCCCGTGAGTTAAAAGCTGCTGGCAAAGACGTCATCGGCCTTGGTGCTGGAGAGCCTGACTTTGACACGCCGCTCAATATCCGCAATGCTGCCAAAGCAGCAATAGACGCTGGTGATACGCGCTACACAGCGGTTGATGGCACGCCAACGCTGAAGGCCGCTATCGTTGACAAATTCAAGCGCGACAACAATCTTGATTACACGGCTGCGAACATCACTGTTGGTACTGGCGGCAAGCAAGTGATTTACAACGCCTTTGTTGCAACCCTTGATCCAGGTGACGAAGTTATCATTCCTGCGCCGTACTGGGTGTCTTATCCTGACATGGTTTTGCTGGCCGGTGGTGAGCCAGTCACGGTCCCTTGCGGACCTGAGAGCAATTTCAAACTGACAGCCGAGCAGCTGGAAGCCGCCATCACACCAAAGACCAAATGGTTGTTGATGAACTCACCTTCAAACCCAACGGGTGCGGCCTACTCGCACGAAGATATGAAAGCTTTGACGGACGTCCTCGTCAAGCATCCTCATGTCTGGGTTATGACCGATGATATGTATGAACATCTTGTTTATGATAACTTTAAATTTGTTACACCGGCCGAGGTTGAGCCAGCGATCGCAGATCGCACTTTGACCATCAACGGTGTGTCAAAAACCTACTGTATGACTGGCTGGCGCATTGGTTACGCAGGCGGTCCTGTTGACCTGATCAAAGCCATGGGCAAAGTGCAAAGCCAAAGCACATCTAACCCTTGTTCTGTTTCTCAGGCGGCAGCTGTCGAAGCCTTGAACGGCCCTCAGGACTTCATCGCCAAGCACAATGAAAAATTCGTTGAACGCCGCGATATGGTTGTATCCATGTTGAATCAGGCCAAAGGGATTGAATGCAAGTCACCAGAAGGCGCATTCTACGTCTACCCTTCTGTGGCTGGCTGCATCGGCAAGAAAACACCAGCGGGTAAAACAATCGAAAGCGACAGCGATTTCGTTGAATACCTTCTTGAAGATCATTTGGTTGCGGCTGTTCAAGGTGAAGCCTTCGGTCTCAGCCCTCACTTCCGCATTTCTTATGCGACCAGCAACGAAGCACTCGAAACAGCTTGCATACGCATTCAAAAAGCTTGCGGTGATCTGAGCTAATCAGGAAACCAACACGAGACAGAAGGGCTTCAAGCTAGAGCAGCTTGAAGCCCTTTTTCTTTAGGTAACTCCCGAAGTCGGCGCGTTCACTTTGCGAGTAATGCCGTGCTTTTTCTTCTGACCAACAATAAGTTCCACTCTTTCCAAAAAGATCCGTGTGTCTCTGTTTTTTGTAGGGCATCATCTCCCTACGTCGCTCATCATACTCTTCGATACCTGGCTGTGTGGAGCTGTCATCAAAACGGCTGCAATGAACCGTAGCTCGAAGAGATAATCGAGGGCTGATTTCATTGTCGTCACCAACCGGCCAGCCAACAGCCAGAGCTGCAAAAGGGAAAACGTAGTCGGGCAAATTTAGCAGATCATTCACTTGATCGGGAGAATTGCGAATTTGGCTGATCGGGCAAGTGCCTAGCCCTTGGCTTTCTGCCGCCGTCACAAAAGTTGCTAAAGCAATCGCTGCATCACCTATCGCGTTGAACAGAGGGTCAAAATGATCGTTAGAAAATGGAATTCCGTGTAAGGCGTGAAGCTGTCGTTGCCGTCTGTTGTTTCCGCAAAACACTAAAAAGGCCGGCGCTTCGGCAGCCCAACCTGAGGCACCCAAGAGTGGTCTTATGGTATCACGAAGTTCCTGCTCTTCGATCAGAATGATGTCCCTTTGCTGTAGGTCGCTTTTGCTTGGGCTGGCCAAAGCAACCGCGCATAGAGCATTTAGAAGTTCATCGGAGACTGGCTGATCATTGAATTTTCGACAAGACCCTCGATTCATGATCTGGGTCAAGAACTTGTTGTCAGGCAAATCCTGACTAACGGACAGTCCTTTTCCGAAACGCTTCACTGATCCGTTGAAAAAATCATCCATCTTGGTCTTCTTTTTGTAAGGTTAAATTAGTCGACACATTTCTGTTCGCTCTTGCAGGGGTCAAGGCAATTGCTGAAACGACAATTCCCCCGGCAACCAATTGATGCCAGGTTAATGCTTCTCCAAAAGCCAGTGCCCCAACCAGAAACATTGTTGGTAACTCGACAGATCCCGCCATGGCGGTTCTCGCTGCGCCTATTTTTGGTGCAAAATAAGTGTACAGAATTTGAGGCACCACCGCTGTCAGCAAACCAATGCCTGCTATCAATAACCAAGAGCGAGAATCTGGTGGCAGCACAACACCATCGTCCATCAACCAAAGCATCGGTGCCAATCCAACAACGGCGCCAAGGCAAAAGCTGCCTGGTCGGGCGATTGGAGGGATAGCAATCAACTTCGTGGTCAAAATGTTAATGCCAAATCCAAATCCCAAAGGCGTTGCCAGCAACATTAGAATAGACGGCCAATCGTCCCCCGTTATTGCTTCCGGCGCCGTCGCAATGGTCGCGGCGATCAGAATTGAAAGCGCCGCAACCATTGATCGCCAGCCCAGTCGATTTTTGAAAAAGATCCAACCAATGATCAACGTGAAGACAGGATAGGACATGTAAATCACGCCCGCGGTGGACACCGGTACCGTTTCAATCGCTACAACATAGCCGATCCAGGTTACCCCGACCACGATCCCTGAAAAAAAACCCCAATAAGCAATTGGGAAATTCGACCGATCCTTGAACAAGAATGGAGCAAAAATAATGGCGGACAAGATATAGCGATAAAAGGCAATGGCGCTGGAAGACAGTCCAGCGTCCGTCAGAGACTTAGCAAAATAGGGGACTGTTCCAAACGACACGCAAGCGAGCATAACGGCAAATGTCGCCAGCCATAGTTTTGGGTAATCGTTTTCTGAAGAATGATCAGCGGGTTCTTTTTGTGACATCTGCTGATACCCTTCAATGTGCTCGTAAGAACTAGAATTTTTTTGCTTGGACGATAATGCCTGGAATATGTTCTTCACCCAGTGCTCTGTAAGCCTCCAAACGATGAGCGCCTTCCACCAAGACCAATCTGGATTTAGCCTCATCTTTGCGCACTTGGATCGGCACCTTCAGGCCATTTTCAATGATGTCTTCCGCCAAAGTATCCACTTTGTCTTGCTCTACCTCTTGGCGCTTTTTTACAGGCACATAGAGTTTTTCAACGGGAATAGCGTAAGTCTTCATAATTCATCCTCTCGACACGAGAGACTATCATGAAACTCACAAAAGGGAATCGGAAAATTCAATCGGATTAGAAGTCTTTTGGGGTATAAAAGTCGATGAGCTCGCCAGCACCGGCGAATGCGTCTTCCCAATTATCCACCGAGAACTGCAAAACTGCCAATCCGGCCGACGGAAAAACGTCCTCAATCTTCCGATAATGCTCTGAGCTACGGCTCTTCGAGAACCCCATGGCCGACTCTTGCATGCCGGGATTGTGACCAATGACGAGTAAAGCGCGGCTTTCATCACTGGTGTTTTGGACCTGTGACATCACTTGCTCAGGGATCGCCAAATAAAGACGGTTGCTGAAACGCACATCCCTATCGGTTTTAGGAAGCTCTGGTTCTACGAGTTCCCATGTCTCTTGTGTCCTCACCGAGGTAGAACACAAAACCCGATCTGGGTTATAGCCCTTGTCAGCCATATAACGTCCGATAAGAGGGACATCGGACCGGCCACGTTCTGTGAGGGGTCTTTGAAAATCATTGAGATCTGGATTTTCCCAACCTGATTTTCCATGACGAAGAAGATAGAGACGTTTCATAGTTTTCTAGACTAATGCGAACAGCAGCCTCGTACAAGTCAAAGCAGGTGCCTGCTGTTCTTTTTGTGAACACCCACACTTGTGAATTCCGACCATTGAATGCTTAACCCTGGCACTTCTCTGTGCTAAATTTCGATCTAACCATGGAAAATGCTTTCGCTTGACCCTATATAAGCCAAGGGTTAAATAAATTTTTATCTAATTTTGGGGTCTTTCATGAAATCTGGCCTACGTATCGGGATTGCGGCGATAGTCCTCGTTCTTCTACTGTCGATCCTTTCTTGCCAATCAATGGTTCGAAGTTTCACAAGCAGTTTCAATAGCGACGCCGTGCGGGCAACGGTTTCCTATTCTCCTTTCGACAAAGGGATTGCGTGAACATGGTTGCCAAGCGCGTAAGTTCAAAAGACATGAAGCCAACAAGCCTGCCCGCTGGTTTAGGCAGTTGGCCGCTTTACCTTTTGCCCCTGATCCTCATCCCAGTTTTTGTGATTGGGTTTGTAACAGGCAATACAACAGTAGCCTTTACCGCGCTCGCTTCCCATATCGTCGGATGGATTGCCGCAGCGTCGATCAAAAAGGGTATCAAGGCCGAAGCCGAATTCAACAAGAAAAAGATAGCCTACGCCCCAAAAGCACCCAGAAAACTCTTTGGTTCTCTCCTTTTGAGCGGGTCATTCTTTGCTGTTTCCTGGCTGTGCGCTGGAAATAGTCTCATGCTTTCTATATTGGCTGGCGCTGTTGCTTTAGCTGCCTTGCTCTACGGCTATGGATTCGACCCGAGGAACGACAAGATTATTCCGAAAGAGGTCGCCGCAAAGGCTGGCTTGAGGACCGAGCGTGTTATTGATGCTTTAAGAGAAGCCGACCAAAAAATTACGGCTATAGAAACCAACGCGCGTATGATTAACAACCGCGAGCTTAAAGACCGACTGGCCCGTATTGCATTTAACGCGCGAGCCGTTATAGCCCGGATTGAAGAAGACCCGCGCGATCTCGATCGGTCTCGGAAATTCTTAGTTACCTATTTGGAGGGTACAGAGCGCGTGGTTACAATGTACGCTAAACAGCAAGATGACCATGCAGGCTCTACCCTACACGAGAACTTTCGCAATGTTTTGACCACCATCGAAGAAACCTTCGAGCTGCAGGAGCAGCGGTTACTCGATAACAATGCACAAGAGTTGGATGTCGAAATAGACGTCCTGAGAATTCAATTGGAAAAAGAAGGTGTCGTCTGACACCGTCACTAACACCCCATTCAGGAGGGATTACAACAATGGCCACCAAACCTAAAGACACACTCGTTCTTGCAGAATCAGTTCATGCTGATTTGGAACTAGATTTAGAAGGCAAGAAAGATCCAGCTCGCATCAAAGAATTGATGGCGGAACTGGACATGACGGACACACATTCCGTGATCTATTTCGGCACGAAGGCACAGGAAAAACTAAGTACCGTATCTGACAATATGTTGGAAGGCGTTCGTAACAAGGATGTGGGGCCTGCTGGTGACGCGCTCGGCACGATGGTTCAAAAAATCCGTGACCTAGACGTCAAAGGCCTCGACCTTGGCAAGAAGCAGGGTTTCTTCGCAAAGCTGTTCGGTTGGAAGACACCTCTCATGGGCTTCCTCGACAAGTATGACACGGTGAAAGATCAGATTGGTGGCATCACGGATGATCTTGAGCGCCACAAAACTGTACTGTTGAAAGATATCGAACACCTTGATCGCCTTTACGATTCAAACCTCGATTACTTCCATGACCTTGAACTCTATATCGCGGCAGGCCAGCAGAAACTTGCTGAGCTGGACGAAAAGACCATCCCTGCATTGCATGCGAAAGCAGAGAAAACAGGGGACATGGTTAAAGCACAAGAAGTGCGCGACCTTCGTGCTGCTCGTGACGATCTAGAGCGCCGGGTGCACGATCTTCTTTTGACCAGACAAGTAACAATGCAATCTTTGCCATCTATCCGCTTGGTCCAAGAAAACGACAAAGCTTTGGTCACAAAGATCAATTCAACGGTGGCCAACACTGTGCCGCTATGGCGCCAGCAATTGGCTCAAGCCGTCACCATTTTCCGCTCTGGCCAAACCGCAGAAAAACTCGAAGCCGCCAGTGACCTGACCAACGATCTTTTGGTTGCTAATGCGGAGAACCTCAAGGAAGCCAACGTTAAGGTTCGTGAACAGATTGAGCGTGGAATTTTCGATATCGAAGCCGTAGAGAAAGCCAACAACTTGCTCATTGAAACCATCGACGATAGCCTACGTATCGCTGATGAAGGCAAGGCTAAACGCCGTGAAGCAGAAGCCACTTTGGCAAAAGCAGAAGTTGACTTGAAAAAAGCTTTGTTGTCGGCTGAAGCACGCGTCAAGGAAGTTGAAGAAGCTGCACCTGCTGCTTAATCAATCAACAAGTGAAAGAAGGAGGCTCTCATGGGTTTGTGGGATAAGCTAACCGGCGAGTTCGTTGATGTCATAGAATGGCTCGACAACAGTAATGACACAATGGTTTACCGTTTTGAGCGTTATGGCAACGAGATCAAATACGGTGCCATGTTGACGGTGCGGGAAACCCAAGTGGCTGTCCTGGTCAACGAAGGTGAAATTGCTGACGTTTTCGGGCCGGGCATGTACCAGCTCGAAACCGCCAACATGCCGATCCTTTCAACCCTGCAAAGCTGGCCCTACGGCTTTGAGAGCCCCTTCAAAACTGAAGTCTATTTCTTCAACACGAAGCGTTTTACGGACCTGAAATGGGGAACCAAGAACCCCATTATGTTGCGGGATCCTGAGTTTGGTCCTATGCGCCTTCGGGCCTTTGGCACCTATTCTATCCGCTTGTCTGATCCTGTGAAATTCTTGACCGAGATTGTAGGAACCGATGGCCACTTCACTACGGACGACATTACGGACCAATTGAGAAACCTCATTGTCTCTCGTTTTGCCTCTGTTTTGGGGACATCCAATATTGCGGCCCTTGATCTGGCGGGCAATTACGAGAATCTTGGGACCTTCATGACTCAACGTATCGGCTCCGACTTTGATGTCTACGGTCTGGAGCTTAGTCAATTGTTGATCGAGAATATCTCGATGCCCAAGAACGTGGAAGAAGTCCTTGATCGTCGCACATCTGTTGCCGTTGCTGGAGATCTAAACGACTACGCGAAATTCCAAGCCGCCGAAGCCATGCGATCTGCTGCTTCCAATCCAGGCGGTGGCACAGCCAGTGCTGGCGTTGGAATGGGTATTGGTGTTGCCATGGCTCAACAAATGGGCACCATGTTCTCAAATCAAGCCCCAACAGAAGCTGGCCCGCCACCCATCCATCAAGAAGTAAAATTCTACGTCGCTCTGGACGGTCAGCAGACCGGGCCTTTTGGCATGGAAGCACTCAAGAACGAAGTTGCGGCTGGCCATCTCAAACCTTCTTCTCTGGTTTGGTGCAAAGGCATGGGGAACTGGGCTCAGGCCTCATCTATTGCCGGCCTTGCTGGCCTGTTCGAAGAGTCAGCGCCACCGCCCCTTCCGCCTCAATAGAAAATGTCGGACGGCTTCCAAGAAACCACAGCAGAAAACCAAAGAGAGTACCCCTGCTCTCAATGCGGTTCTTTGCTCAAGTTTCAACCAGGAAGCCGTTCTATCACTTGCCAGCATTGCGGGCACGGCAACGAGATTGAATCGGAAAACAAGCCGGTCATAGAGCACGACCTAAGACAAGCTATACAAGAAGCGAAAGCTGGCCATCAGGTTGAAGAAAACATCACAGTTAAATGTGATTCCTGTGCTGCTGAATACAGCTTTGAGGCCAACGAACACGCTGGATCTTGCCCTTTCTGCGGCACCGACACCGTTGCAGACACCAGCAGTTCCAAACAGATAAAACCAGACGCGTTGCTTCCCTTTGCCATCACGAAGCAAGAAGCAGCCGGTTCCATGCAACGTTGGTTAAAAGGGTTGTGGTTCGCGCCCTCTAAACTCGCCCGTTTCGCGCGTGGAAATGGTGATTTCACTGGTATTTATCTGCCCTATTGGACCTTCGACAGCGATACCCAGACACAGTATCGCGGTCAAAGAGGCACCAACTACTACGTCAAAGTTCCCCACACCACTATGGTTGACGGCAAGCAGGTCCGCACGACCAGAACCGAAGTTAGAGTGAAATGGAAATCGGTGAAAGGCTCCGTCGCTCGCTTTTTCGATGACGTTCTAGTTCCCGGCTCTCATTCTCTGCCTAGGAAAACGTTGGACCGAATAAGCGGTTGGGACCTTTCATCTCTGGAGAGCTATCAAAAAGACTTTCTTATAGGGTTCCGCGCCGAAAGCTATCAGGTTGAAGTAGACGATGCTTTCGTCCAAGCGCAGGAAATCATGAGCTCCGTGATTTACAACGACATCCGCCGCGATATCGGTGGGGATCACCAGCGAATTCAAGATGCTGACACCAAACATGATGACACTTCATTCAAACATATCCTGTTGCCGCTATGGCTTTCGGCTTTCCAGTTCAAAGGCAAAACCTATCGGCTTGCTGTGAATGGACGTAACGGGGAAGTCTTCGGCGAAAGACCTTACAGCGGCTGGAAAATTTTCTTCGCTGTCTTAGCCGGGCTCGTTGTTGCTGCAGCGATCGGGGCCGCAGCGATAGCCATCGACAAGGGCGGTTTCTAGAAACCAGCCATTCTTTGATCTTTCCAAGATTCCCGATTCGCGTTACAGAGAAAACTTCCTAACTCAAAGAACCACACGGGAAGGCGCCTTTTTGCCCTCCTGGCATACGCGACCATAAGAAAGTTCACCATGGCTACAAAAAAAGCTGGGCTCATCAAGCGCATTTGGCGCTGGCTCGTTGCCCCACAAATTACCTATTTCGAAACCTCGCCAACAAAGGCGAAAGCAAGCTCCGCGAAAAAGTCTAAGGCTGTTCGCCAGAACACAAAGCCCAAGAAGAAGAAAGTACGCCTGAGTGCTGAGGAAGTTGAGTTAACCCGTTGGGGCTTCGTTGATGCGGCTGGAAATGTGAGGCTGCGCGGTGGTGATCAAAAAATTATCGGCAAAGCTGGCGGCGACAAAAAGGCGGCTTTGCTGAAATATGCTGAACTGTTCGAAAGGAACGTGCAAACCGTCGATCGGGCACTGGAAGAAGCGACCGCAGCCGAAGATGGCGTTTCTCATCTAGGTGATCTAAGATCTTTGGAAGAGAAGCTGAAAGCCGACCCGGGCCTTGGAGACTTGCAAAGCTTAGAGCGCAAGTTGTCAGGAACAATTTCCGAGCTTCAATCTCAGGCGGACGCTAACAAAAATCGCAAACTGAAGCTGATCAGAGATGCCGATGATTGGTCCAAATCATCCGATTGGCTGGAAACAGAGCGTACCTTTAAACGTTTGGACGCCTCTTGGAATGCGCTTCCCTCGGCAGGATCAGAGAATGACACTCCTCTTGCCAAGAGGTTTGAAGCCGCAAAGGCTCAATTCGCAGAACGCAGAGAGTTCGCGCTCAATGACCACGACGGCAACGCTCAAGCCAAGAAGGCCTGCAATGCTGACATGGAGTTGCTAGCGCAGGGCGAAGGTTGGGACGAAGCTGATGCCCGGGTCAGTGATTTAGTTGCGCGTTGGAAATCCTATGGTCCAGCCGGCGATCAAGAAGCAGCGTTAACGCGCCAGTTTGAAGCGACAAAATCTGCCTTCATCGAAAGCTATTCGATCTACGCTGAACGCCAAGAACAAGAAGCTCAGTTGGCGGAGAGTGAAAAGCGCAAATTACTTGCGGAAATGACCAGCCTCAATGGACAATTCATTGCCAGTGAAGCAGAACTTCAATCCGTTAGAGATAGGAAAGATGACCTTCTCAGCCAATGGCGTGACCTTGGCCCAGCAACAGAAGGGTTCGATGAGGACCTGAATGATCAGTTCCATGCGTTAGAGCAGGAAGTCTTCGCCCGCATTCGACACTTTGGACAGGAACAAAAGGCTGCTCGCCAATCGGCGGCAGCTGACAAGAATGCCATTATCGAACAGCTCGCTTTACTCACAGAACCTGATCCTCTCAAAATCCACTGGAAAGACGCGGAAAAAACCAGAAAAGAACTGGAAGAACAGTGGAAGAGTTGTGGTTCAGCGGGTCGCCGAGAGGATAGCAGCCTTAACAAAACCTGGAACGCCGTTAGAAAATCATTCTTTGATAAGCGTTCGACCTTCTTTGAACTGAAAGAAGAACAAAGAGCTATCGCCCTAGAACGCAAGAAGATCTTGATCTCCGACTTGCCACTTTTCCCGATAGGAGCGACCTCCAGAGAGCTGCAAATTCGCCTAGAAGAATCACTCGCTGCATGGAAAAAAGCGGGATCCGCTGGACGCGACCACGACGACGACCTTTGGGCATCATACCGCGAAGCCCGAGAACTGGTTTATGCCGAAGTGAAAAGCCTTCGCTCGGTTGAGCGGGAAGAATTTACCGAAAACCTGGGAGCCGCTTTTACTCGCAAGAAGGACCAACTCTACAAGTTAGAAGACATGCTGCGTCATGACCAGATGCTTCAAGAGCGCGAAGAAAACGATAAAACTGCCAGGCAGATCAAACAAACAGAACGTAAGATAGAGGCTCTCAAGACTGACATTTTGTCTATGCAGCGCAAACTTGAACGCCTTCAAAAATCGAAGGAAGAGAACAAAGTAACTGAAGTCACTTCCAAGCCCCACATTGAGGCAAGTGCAGACGAACAGAAAGAACAAGCAGAGGCCTAAACCGAACTGATTCTAATCTATTGATTAAACTGAATTAGTTCCGACTTAATCTGACATAGTAGTCCTTCCAGCTAGCTGGAAGGACTACGTTCGGCTCTTGAAGGAGCCAGCCGTTTCCGGTTTTGATGTAGGTGCAAACCAAAAACATCAAACAAAGGAAACTACGA
>CAJQQZ010000109.1 GCA_905480575.1 uncultured Alphaproteobacteria bacterium
AGCAGCTTCTTTAACTCTTCAATATCCAGATCATCAATAGGAGCAAGCAATTGTGTCATCAACGAAGAGACTCGCACAATTCGTGCCCCTTGTGAATCTCTCTACGGAAAAAAATTACCCGGACTTTTGCCGATGTTACGATCTGACAACCTAGAAAGTACGAGTTGCTCATTCAATCGATCAGCAACACGCTGGCCAAACAGGCAAGACTGTTCCGGGTCAAGGTGAAGCCCATCGCTTGTTCTAACTTCTTTTTTACCCATGACCTCAGTGCCCAAAATCATTGAACAGCGTCCCCCGGCCTCTTCACTTAAAACTTTAGCGACTTCGACCATCTCTTCGTTGGTCTTGCCATAACCCGATGTGACTTTAGAAACCCAGCTGCCAGTAATCCAAGAACAAGAGGCATCTGTTTTGAGCTTAGACAACAGGGTGTCGGCATGGATATAGAGATGAAGCTTGCGACGATACTCAGCCCGCTTAGCTTCGGTATTGAGCGTTCGTCGCGTTTTGTAGCCCGCCTCATTGCCGCCAAGGTAAAACACGACGTGGTCAGGCTGGAGCTTCTTAACGAGGTGGTTCACCAGCAACTTGCCTGATTTGGTGACCAGCTTGACCCCTTTATGGTTAAAAGCTACCCCACTCTTGGGCTTGCGGTTAAGTCGGAGGCTCTTGCCAATTTCATGAACCAGCGGCTTTCCCGTAAACTTCGCATAAGGACAGGGATATCGCCCCCCATTGGCTAAACCTTTGGTACTTAACCCACAGAATCCAGCGATATTGGCGTCATAGCCATAGGATTCCAGTCGCTCCGCCATGCAGTTGTTCATTTTGCCGATCAACATGGAAGACCCCATGATCAACAAACGTGGTGGCTTCCATTCAGGCTCGCTGTTGGCTTCCGCAACAAGGGAAACCGAACTAAACTGCAGGAGAATCGTTAAGCCGACTAAGGCTTTGAAGAAGGGCCGGAATAGAAACATTATTTGCTAATATAGACAAAACAGAGCGCATGCAACTAAGGGCACAAATTCGTGATTTACCGTGTTTTTAGTTCTGGATTCCATTGAGTGACAGGGAAAGATACTTCGCAAAATCATGCACTTCTCTTTCAAGCCAACAAAGCCTTCCAGATTCGGTTAGTGGACCTTTGGCACCTTTATAGATTCCCTCAACGACTACACGGTCTTCACTGTTAACGATGTCAAAGAAGTCCAATGTGTCCTGAATGAATTTATCTTTGTCTTCCAGCGAAGACAGAACTTCAGGTGCTATTGCTAAGCCAAATCGAATGTCAACCTGACCAACATCCTTTGGTCTGAGCGACAAGTACCAAAAATGATCCGGCGCCAACACATACATATGACTTGGGAACACTGTTGGCATAACCGACGTATAACGCCATTTACCTTCAAGAGCAGTGTTATCATCATGAGCCCGCCCATAAACGGCGTCCCCTGATTTCTCAAAGGTTTGATAGGTAAAGGCTTCAAACGTTTCTTCTGGGAAGATTGTAGCGTCGGTTGGGAACCATGCGCCGACAGTATTCTTATGGGCGACCGGCAAGTGGTAGCCTTCCATAAAGTTCTCTGTCAGCAGTTTCCAGTTTGTGTCCCAAACATGATCTTGTTGAGCGACGGGCACATAACCGGCCATGTTGTAACTGGACACCAGCTTGTCCAAACCGGACAATGTTTCGGTCAACGGAGCAGCATCTTCATTCAGCGTTATGTAAATCCAACCATGCCAAATTTCGGTCCGGATTTCAGGCAGCTTTATTTCTTTTTTATCAAAGCCTTTGGATCGCTTCATGTCCGAAGCACCAATCAACTGCCCTTCCCTTGTATAAGTCCAGGCATGATAGGGACAGACAACCTGCTTACAGCTGCCGCGGCCTTCCAATAGCTGCATCATCCTGTGGCGGCAAACATTGGAGTAAGTACGAATTTCTCCGTCCGTGCAACGCATCACGTAAACCGGCTGCTCAGCTATTGAGTACGTCAGATAGTCGCCAGGTTTGGGTATATCTGCCGCCAATCCGGGACAAAGCCACCCCTTAGCAAAAACCTGACGTTGCTCAAGAGCAAGGATTTCTTCCGATGTGTAAATCGCTGGTGGCAGTGAAGACGCCTCTTCTAGAGGACTGTCTGCTTCACCCTTGAGCCTGTCCAGCAGATAGGCCCGACTGGTCTTATCAAGGATCTCGTTCACGAAACCTACTCCTCGTCGGGGATAACAGCTGTGGCTTCGATTTCCATCACCCATTCTGGGCGTGCCAGACCATCAATGATCAGACCGGTTGAAACGGGGTAAACACCTTCCAACCATTTACCAATCGCTTGGTAAACATCGTCGCGGAAACCGCGGTCAGTCAGATAGACCTGGATACGACAGATGTGTTCGAGCTTTGAGCCTGCCTCTTCCAACAGAAGCTTAACATTACTCATTGCTTGGTCGGCTTGGTTGTAGGGAGAGTTATCTTCCAATGACTCAAAGTTATCTGGGTCTTGGCCAACTTGCCCACGCACAAAAACCAAAGTGCCTCTTGCCTTTACAACCTGGCAAAGATCATTGTTCAGCTTTTGATTAGGGTATGTTTTTTTAGTGTTGAATTTTCTGTAACGTTCGTGTGCCATAACGGCCTCCCATGGCTCATAATCTATGCTGAATCAGCGAAGTTCTGTTGAACCTATTGGGATGAAAGCTCAAGAAATTCAAGATAGTTTTTTCTATCAACTGATTTTAAAAAACGAAGCTGCTGATGAAAGCCTTAATAAATCAGTGGCCGCGTTCGATGCAAAAATCAATGAGGTCGGCTAATGTTTCCCGAACCTCGCTATCTGGGAATAGGCCAAGCGCATCTTTTGCAACAGAACCATAGTGACGAGCACGGTCCAAGCTATCAACCAGCGTATTATGCTTGGTCATTAGAGACATCGCATGTTCCAAGTCGCCGTCTTCTTGCTCAAGGTCTTCGATGGTTCGACGCCAGAAGCTTCGCTCTTCCTCGTTACCGCGACGGTAAGCCAGGATAATCGGCAAAGTGACTTTGCCCTCTTGGAAGTCATCACCAATTGATTTTCCAAGGTCCGCCTGCTTTGCACTGTAATCCAAAACATCATCAACGATCTGGAAAGCAATCCCCAGGTTAGTGCCATAGGATACCAAAGCGTCTTCTTCGTTGCTTGGACGTTCCGCAACCACAGCGCCCACTTGGCATGCCGCACTAAACAAAGCAGCCGTCTTAGCTTTCACAACCGAGAGATAAGCCTCTTCGCCTGTGTCGGTGTCATTTGCCGTCATCAATTGCTGTACTTCACCTTCAGCGATGATAGCAGAAGCGTCAGAGAGAACCTTCAAGACTTTCAAAGATCCGTCAGAGACCATCAGTTGAAAGGCGCGGCTGAACAAAAAGTCACCGACAAGCACAGAGGCTTTGTTGCCCCAAACTGCGTTGGCCGTGGCGATACCACGGCGAAGATCGCTTTCATCAACGACATCATCGTGAAGCAAAGTCGCGGTGTGGATAAACTCGACACAGGCCGCGAGGCCAACCTGGCGCGACCCCGTATAACCGCATAGTTTTGCGGCAGCTAACGTCAAAACAGGGCGTAGGCGCTTTCCACCAGCGGCAATCAAATGACCGGCGAGTTGCGGAATCAAGGCCACTTCGGACTGCATTTCCTGCAGAATTACTTTGTTTACCTCGGCGAGCTCACCTTCGACAAGCGCGGTTAATCGCTTAACGACTGCGCCTATATCTCGCTTAGCAGCAGCTTCTCGGTCTTTTGTCTTTTGTTCAGCCAGCTGTATCACAGTCGCCACAGTCTTATCCTTACTTTTGGCTACGATCAGGTTATGCTTTGTTACTAGCAAGATAGCGATTGTAACGGGGAAAAACTAGCGGGACCGACGGCTTATTCACATGCCTGTGACAAAAAGTTTACCGAAGGCCAAAGAGAGCCCCTAACTGAAAGACTTTTATGCTATCAACATCGCTTAAGGCGTAAATCCAGGCATTTGGACAGAGGCATCCCTTCCGCATGCACAATCTGCTGCTCAAAAGTTCCTTCAAATAGGACAGTGGAATTTTCTGCGCGTGCTTCGCCGATAACGGTTGCGCTGTAAGTCCTACTCGCAACTATCAGACAAGTTTTAAAACCCTCATTCTTCCCCCTTGACCGCTTTCCCCCTCAAGAGGAAAGGTTTTATGAAACCGTCAATTGAAAGACGTCATTCACAACGATTAGGTTGGGGATAAATCAAAACTGACCAATCCGAGGTCAGAGGAGCAACAATTTCGCGAAAGCCAAAACCTGTGCCGTAATCAATGTTTCCAAAAATTCTTTTTGGGCTAAAGTAAAATTTGGTCCGACTATCGAACAGGTTAAAACAGATGTTGCCAAAGACGTTTTCATGAAAGAGCTTCTGCGTTCAAACGATCCCATCGAGCTGTCTCTCCTACGATCTCTGTTAGATGATGCAGAGATTGGATACATGTCGACCGACTATCACAGCTCAATGATCGAAGGGTCAATCGGTGCTATCCAACAACGGATCTTAGTTTTGGATGAAGATTTTTACGAAGCCAGCAGACTGTTATCCACTATCGTCTTTGCCAATGAAAACTAGCCAAGACAGCCTGCTCGATGGCAGCCTTGTCTTGGAGCAACCCACCAGCGGTTACCGCATTGGGTTTGATCCGCTTCTCTTATCTGCATTTGCTCCCAAGTTGTCCCAAAAAGCCAATGTATTGGACCTCGGATGCGGTGTTGGCGGTGTGTTCCTAAGCTTCGCACAGAGGCAACCAGGCATGAGTGTCACAGCGCTCGATAGAGAAGAAGAATTCTGTTTTCTTGCTAAGAAGAACGCCCTTTTGAACGAGATCCCCGGCTGTAAGATCCTAAACCAGGATATTCGTTCAGCGACAGATCTCTTTGAACCTCAGAGCTTTGACCTCGTGCTTGCTAACCCTCCTTTCTACAAGCGAAACAGTGGACGATTGTCACAAGATCCCAAAAGGGCCGCCGCGCATCATGAAATCCATGGCGACCTCCAAGATTGGCTTGATTGCGGAAATTTCTTAACAAAGCCAAATGGACATTTCTGCCTCATTCATTTGGCAGCACGGGCGGAAGAATGCTTGGAGGAATTGGTGTCGAATTTCGCTTCGATCGAATGGCTTCAGGTAAAACCAAAGGCTGATCGCCCGGCCAACCGCGTGCTCATTAGAGCCTCTAAGCAGGTACCTGAGAAACTTCGCCAGTTACCCGACTTGACTATTCACGAGCAAAACGGATCGCTTACTGAGCAAGCTTCTGCGATTATCAACAGCGATGCAATGTTGGAATTTTAGCCGCACCGTCTGGAGATTTCTCAATCCTGCGGTAATATTAGATCCATGTCAGCCATGAAGCAAAATCAGCGCATATTCTTTGATGCTATCATTTTTCCGCATCGTAGTTTGACGCCCCAAATAGCTAGAAACATTCTGCTTGTTGTCGCTGGCTTGCTGTTTGTTGTTGGACTGATTTTCTTATCAATGGACGCTTGGCCGGTTTTGGGATTCTTGGGTCTTGAAGTTCTCGTGTTAGGATTAGCCTTCAAGTTTTCATTTCTCCAAGCCAGGGCCAAAGAACGCATCCTGCTCACAACAGACGAACTAACAATCGAAAAAATTAGCGCTAAAGGCAAATGCCGCTCCTGGCACTTCCAACCCTATTGGATTTCAATCGATGTTATTGACCAGGACTACGGCAGGAAGGGCGAGATTGCGCTGAGAAGCCACGGACAGGAAGTCCGTATCGCCCACTGGTTGAGCGACGAAGAACGGTATGATTTCGTTAGGGAGTTACGCGCATCGCTGAAGCGGTCGCGGTTAGCGTAAACCTTAAAGACCGAGAACGTCTTTCATGTTGTAGAGCCCGGGTTCTTTACCATGAACCCATTTGGCCGCCGCTACCGCACCTCTGGCAAAAACCTCTCGGTTGCCGGCTTTATGAGTGAGTTCGATACGCTCACCATCAGCTGCGAACATCACCGTGTGTTCACCTGGGACATCTCCGCCACGGAGCGTCGCAAATCCTATTTCGCCACGCGGTCGGGCTCCTGACTGCCCTTCACGCGAAAGACATGAGACATCGTTAAAGTCAACATTTCGGCCTACCGCTGCGGCTTTACCCAACAAAAGTGCCGTACCGGACGGAGCATCAATCTTGTGGCGATGGTGCATCTCCAAAATATCGATATCGAAGTCATCGCTTAAAGCTTTTGCCGCTTGCTCAACCAAAACGGAGAGCAAGTTAACACCGAGAGAATAATTGCCCGTCCACATAATGGCTGTTTTTTTGGAAGCCGCTTCGATCTCTGTGGCTACTTCGTCGGGAACACCTGTTGTCCCTAGAACCAAAGCCGTTTTGTGGCTTGCCGCCAAAGCAACGTGTTTTGAAGTCGCTGTTGGAAGCGTGAAATCGATGACAACATCAGCCTCCGCAAAGAGAGCTTCCGTTTCAGTTCCTACCGTCAAAGATAGAGCGTCAATCCCGGCTAAATTTCCCAGGTCTTTGCCTAGCTCTGGGGATCCCGCATGTTCAACGCCACCAATAATGTCACAGCCTTCTTGTGCTGTAACCGTTTTGATCAACATGCGGCCCATACGGCCTGCGCAGCCAGTAATGCCTACTTTCATCGCTTTGTCCTTTAAGGGAGAAACTCAAGCTGTTGCCTAATGTTAGCAGCGTAAAGTCGCCAAGAGCAAGATCAGCCAAAGAAATCTTTTACTTTTGAGAAAAAGCCTTCAGATTCAGGGTTTGTGTTCTCCCCTTCTCCAGCAAACTCTTCAAGAAGTTCTTTTTGACGCTTCGAAAGATTCACTGGCGTCTCGATCTTAGTCCGTACAATCATAGATCCGCGTTCAGGGTGATTGTAGATCGTCATGCCCTTGCCTCTTAGGCGAAACTGCATACCGGATTGACAGCCCTCTGGGATGTTCAATTTAACCTTTGCACCATCGATGTTGGGAACTTCAATAGAACCGCCAAGCGCCGCTGTCGTCATCGGGATCGGCACTTCCATGAACAGGTCCGTCCCATCACGCTGAAAAATACGATGTGGTTTGATGGAAAGGAAGACGTAAAGGTCGCCGTTGGGCCCGCCTCTGAACCCGGCTTCGCCCTCATCAGATAGGCGAATGCGTGTGCCGTCATCGACACCAGCCGGAATGTTAACAGAAAGGGACTTTTGCTCCTCCGTGCGCCCCTGCCCGCGACAAGAGCCACAGGGGTCTGAAATAACCTCTCCGGCACCTTGGCAAGTAGGACAGGTGCGTTCGATTGCAAAGAAGCCCTGTTGAGCCCTGACTTTACCGCGCCCGCCACAAGACTGGCAGCTCGTCGGTGCGGAGCCGTTGGCAGCACCAGATCCGGAGCAATCATCACAAGACACCGAGCTCGGGACCTCAAGGGTTGCTTGTTTCCCCGCGAATGCCTCTTCTAGAGTAATTTCGAGGTTGTATTGAAGATCAGAACCACGGCCGGCACTCTGACGTCTCGAGCGGCCACCGCCGCCCATGAAATCGCCAAACATCTCCTCAAAGATATCGCCAAATCCTTCGAAACCACCACCGGCACGACCACCACCGCCGCCGTTTTCAAAAGCGGCATGGCCGTAACGGTCATAGGCGGCTTTCTTCTGATCATCTTTGAGGACGTCGTAAGCTTCGTTGATCTCTTTGAACTTGGTTTCCGCCTCCGCATCATCAGGATTGCGGTCAGGATGAAGCTGCATCGCGAGCTTGCGATAGGCTTTTTTGAGTTCGCTGCCTGAGGCGTCTTTAGAAACGCCCAAGACTTCATAAAAATCACGTTTAGCCATAATTTTCGCCTAAGGAGCTGAGACGACAAAGGAGAGGCAAGCCGCCTCTCCTCGTCATTTTTGGATCAACAGAAAGTTTTAAGCTTTCTTGTCGTCGTCATGAACTTCTTCGAAGTCAGCATCAACAACGTCTTCGTCAACACCAGAAGGCTCACCAGCCTCTTCACCTTCGCTGCCTTCATACATGGCCTGACCAATGGCCATTGACGCTTGAGCAAGGACTTCTGTCTTTGCGTTGATCGCGGAGACATCGTCGCCGTCTACTACGGCTTTCAGATCATCGACAGCCACTTCAACAGCCTGTTTGATGTCGTCGCTGACTTTGTCACCGGCGTCTGACACAGATTTTTCTGCTGTGTAGATCAAGGAGTTAGCCTGGTTCTTAGCTTCAACAAGCTCTTTGCGCTTGGCATCGGCAGCAGCATTTGCTTCTGCGTCTTTTACCATTTGCTCGATCTCGTTATCAGACAAACCACCAGAAGCCTCAATGCGGATCTGCTGTTCTTTGCCTGTGCCTTTATCTTTAGCTGACACGTTGACGATACCGTTGGCATCAATGTCAAAGGTCACTTCGATCTGTGGCACACCACGTGGTGCAGACGGAATACCTTCGAGATTGAACTCACCAAGTTTCTTGTTATCTGCCGCCATCTCACGTTCGCCCTGGCCAACGCGGATTGTAACGGCTGACTGATTGTCATCAGCTGTCGAGAAGGTCTGGCTCTTCTTGGTTGGGATCGTTGTATTACGCTCAATGAGTTTAGTCATAACACCACCGAGTGTCTCAATGCCAAGAGACAATGGAGTTACATCCAACAGCAAGACGTCTTTAACATCACCTTGGAAGATGCCGCCCTGCACCGCAGCGCCGATGGCGACAACTTCGTCAGGATTCACACCCTGGTGTGGGTCTTTACCAAAGAGCTTCTTAACGCTTTCCTTAACCTTCGGCATGCGTGTCATACCACCAACCAGGATAACCTCGTTGATGTCACCAGCGCTAAGGCCTGCGTCTTTCAATGCAGCACGAACAGGCTTCATTGTGCGTTCGATCAAGTCGTCAACAAGAGACTCAAGCTTAGCACGTGACAACTTCATGGTCAGGTGTTTCGGGCCAGAGGCATCCGCTGTGATAAACGGCAGGTTCACTTCCGTTTCCATAGAAGAAGACAGTTCGATCTTGGCTTTCTCTGCCGCTTCCTTCAGGCGTTGTAGCGCCATGTTGTCGGACTTAAGATCGATGCCGTTTTCTTTTTTGAATTCCTCGACAAGATAAAGAATGATGCGGTTGTCAAAATCTTCACCACCAAGGAATGTATCACCGTTGGTTGATTTAACTTCAAAAACACCGTCGCCGATTTCTAAGATCGACACGTCGAAAGTACCACCACCCAAGTCATAGACAGCGATAACGCCCTCGCCTTTTTTGTCGAGGCCATAAGCCATCGCAGCAGCAGTTGGTTCGTTGATGATACGCTTAACTTCTAGGCCAGCGATCTTACCAGCGTCTTTCGTCGCC
Organism: uncultured Alphaproteobacteria bacterium; assembly: GCA_905480575.1. Lineage (GTDB taxonomy): Bacteria > Pseudomonadota > Alphaproteobacteria > UBA7985 > CAJQQZ01 > CAJQQZ01. The sequence goes on from CAJQQZ010000109.1 coordinate 9,392, forward strand.
TGACGCTGAGCATCGTTAAAGTAAGCCGGAACAGTGATAACGGCTTCAGTGACATCTTCACCAAGATAAGACTCAGCGGTCTCTTTCATCTTCTGCAGAATGAATGCAGATACCTGTGAAGGGCTGTATTTCTCGCCTGCTGCCTCAACCCACGCATCGCCGTTGTCGGCTCTGACGATTTGGTAAGGCACCATGTCCATGTCTTTTTTGGTCAGCGGATCGTCAAAACGGCGACCGATCAAACGCTTAATTGCAAACAATGTGTTTGTGGGATTGGTGACAGCCTGGCGCTTAGCTGGCTGACCAACCAGACGCTCTCCACCACCTGAGAAACCAACAATCGATGGTGTGGTACGCGTACCTTCTGCGTTCTCAATCACCTTCGGTTCTTTGCCCTCCATTACGGCGACACAAGAGTTGGTTGTACCTAGGTCAATACCAATTACTTTACCCATTTAAAGTCTCTTCTCTTCAGCAAGCGGTCACAGGCCTTAGCATCAAGCGCCTTTTGGACTGCTCCTAATTGTTCGAAAAAAGCCACGTAGCGTGGCAGCTCGCGCTATATATGGGAAGGTGACCTTACTATGCAAGGCGTCAAAGCAAAGAATGTCGCGACTTTTTCGCGACTTTTGCTAAGGAACAGAAACAATGGGGAGAAAAGACAGATGGATAGAGCTATTTACCGTACAATTTTGGTTGTTTTGGCAATCAACGTTGCCATGGGTGCCCTGCTAACCTTTGGTGGGGAACGGTACCTGGGTGATCCGGCCTATTCTCAATTTGGCACAGGACTGGCTCTGGTTTCCGGTGCCATTTATCTGTTTTTCCGAATCTGGGGTAGACGGCGTTGATTGTTTCTGCGTCTTATAGAACTGATATCCCTGCCTTTTATTCTGATTGGTTTGACAACAGGTTGGACGCTGGATTTGTTGAAGTCAAAAACCCCTACTCCAGAAAACTGTCCCTGGTTTCACTCTTACCGGAAGACGTTGATGGTTATGTTTTTTGGACCAGAAACCCACGCCCTTTTCTGGGAAATCTGACACGCATCGCCAAGAGTGAAACGCCGTTCTATATTCAACTAACAACGACCGGTTACCCGAGTTTTCTGGAGCCATCTGTCCCTTGCTTAGAACAGCTCAAACCGGCCCTTGAAACCCTAGCTGCTGACTACGGTGATGACTCTCTGGTTTGGCGGTATGATCCTGTTTTCATCTCGAGCCTGACGCCCGTTGACTGGCACCTAGAAAACTTCGCAAATCTGGCAAGCTACTTTCACAAACTAACCAATGAAGTATGCATTTCTTTCACTCAGATCTACCAAAAGACAACCAAGAATTCGAACGTTGCCGCGAATAAACATAACTTCACATGGAGCGACCCGACTGACGAGGAGAAGATGCATTTGTTGAGTGAATTGGCAAGGATCGCCCTAGAGAATGGATTGACACCCACGATTTGCAGCCAGCCTCAGTTTGAAACCCCTTCACTTCGCCCTGCCAAGTGCATTGACGGCGAACGCTTGGGACGCATCAGCGGTGCGTCCTTAAACGTCAAACGCAGAGGCAACCGGCCTGGCTGTCTCTGCGCTGAAAGTCGCGATATCGGAACCTATGACAGCTGCCCACACGGCTGCTGTTATTGCTATGCCAATCGCACCCCCGAAATTGCGAAAAAGTTCTTAAAAGAACACAATCCGCAAGGCTCTCTCCTGTGATCTCCAAGGAATCAGGTTAGCAGTCAGGATGACTGCTGAAGTATCTGATTAGTGTTTTGTTTGCTCGATTTTGAGCTGCTCGACTGTGCGAGCAAAATGCCCCATCAAAACCTCTAAACACTTTAGAACAGCTTTCTGATGCTTTTCAGAAACAATGCCCTGTGCAGAGTTCAGTTTTGAAGAGAAAGAGATTGCTCTTTCTGAGGCCTCTTTGAAGGCTTCTTTGTAGGCTTCTTCGCGTACTTCAGCAAAAGACCGCATAATCGCATCTCTCGCCAAGCTTTCTTCGATCATTTTGATTGAACCTTCTTCGTGAAGGCCTTGGGCAATTTGATCAACAAATGTTGAAGTTTCATCCGCGACAACAGAAAGAATTTGTGATGCCCGATCATGGTCACTCATCTTCGAAGGAACCATACGTTCTTCATCATTTTCGCGTTGAAAGCCTGCAAAAGTTACGTTGGAAAGACCCTCGCGGGAAAAAGATTTGCGCTTCTCAAAGGGATTAGAATCGCGGCCCGTCGGCGTTGAAATCGTCATTCTTAAAATACCTCAAATAAAATATGAGGTTGTTTTACCGAAGTTTGCTTCCCCCTTCAAACGGGACTCGTCACGCTTACCTGAATGAATCCTAAATTAGTTTTTTGACTCTAAGTGCAACAAAAAAGGGAATCCGCGGCGCAGATTCCCTTTCGAATCTCTAAGCTTTTGACTCGGCTAAATCAGCCTTCGCCTTTGGATACCCCAACCATAGCAGGCCGCAGAAGGCGGTCATGAAGTTGATAGCCTTTGGCCACAACCTGCATGACCAAACCGGCGTCGTGCTCTTCGGAGGGCGCTTCAAACATCGCCTGATGGAGGTTAGGGTCGAACGGTTCACCCAGAGGATTGAGAATTTCAATCTTCTGGCGCTCAAAAACGTTAAGCAATTCCTTCTCCGTCATCATCACGCCGTCTACGAAAGTCTTGAACGGGCCTTCTTCCTTGGCTGTTGTATCGCTTGCCACAGCGTCCAACGCGCGGCCGAGGTTGTCTAACACAGAGAGTATTTCTCTGGCTAAATTCTCGGAAGCGTAGCGACGGCTGTTCTCGCGTTCTCTTTCGGCTCTTCTGCGGGTGTTCTCTGCTTCAGCCACGGCTCTCAATAGACGATCCTTCAGATCCCCTACTTCATTCTCAAGAGCAGCAATGACTTGTTCAGCATCCAGCTCTTCTTCCTCTTCTTGACCATACTCAGAATAGAAAGCAGTTTGTTCAACTTGCTCGTCTTCAACTTCTGGAGCAGCTTCTTGTTGATCTGGGTTTTCAATCTCAGTTTCTTTTTCAGTCATGTTTCTCTTCAGTAGATTAAGAAGTTTGTAGTTACCTCAGCCATTAGCGGCTGATCAATTGGCCAATTGCTTGAGCTGTATAGTCAACCATTGGAATAATGCGACCATAATCTAATCGCATGGGACCAACCACCGCGATAGCCCCCACAATTTTGTTGTCCTGACCTGACACAGGTGACATCACCATGGAGCAGCCAGAAAGACCAAAGAGCTCGGTTTGCGATCCGATAAAGATTTGTACACCCTCAGCACCGTCGGCTGTCTCCATTAATTTAAGAAATGTTTCTTTGGCTTCAAGAGCCGAGAACATGGAACGGATCGCTTCGAGATCTTCGAGTGCCGTGACGTTCTCCAACAAATGATTCTGCCCACGCACGATCAGAACACCATCGCCCTGTTGTCCGGCTTGGATCGCGAGGCCACTTTCCACAACTCTGGCTGTAAGCTCATCAACGGCAATGCGATGTTCGCGTATTTCACATGCGATTTCCGCCTGGACCTCAAGAACCGTTCGCCCTTTCAGCCTGGAGGACAAAAATCGACCAGCCTCAATAAGGGAACTCTGAGGTAGACCAAGCGGTACTTCGATAACCCGATTTTCAACCAATCCTGATTCCGAAACCATAATGACCAAGGCTTGATTGGTACTCAGTGGTACGAACTCGATGTGTTTCAATCGGTCACCAACTTTTGGTGACACTACTAGCCCTGCACAAGCCGAGAGTTCAGATAACTTGGAACTTGCCTCCGTCAACGCGTCTTGGAAAGACAACCCTCTCGCTACGCATTGAGCATTAATTGAGCTCCTATCCTCCTCAGTGAGGTTTTCGCGTTCCAACAAGCCATCAACAAAGATCCTAAGGCCTTGTTCTGTGGGCAAACGGCCCGCTGAAATATGCGGTGAATAGAGCAAGCCCATTTCTTCGAGGTCAGCCATGATGTTGCGTATGGAAGCTGGAGACAACAGCAAGCCATCTGCACGAGACAGTGTCCGTGATCCGGTTGGATCACCTGTCGCAACATAATTGTCAACAATTGTACGCAGCACTGTTCTCGAACGTTCATTGAGTGCCGAGAGGGCAGACTGACTATCGAACTCTTTCATAGACCAACAAGGAAATTTTTATCTTTGCGTATATGGGTATTTTCACCCCTTTCGTCAATGGACTCTGGACCTAAAAGCCACTGCGCACTATGGTCCCGCAAATTTCCCCCTTCTCTCTTAGAAAGCCTCTTAATGTCCCAGTCAAACCGCCCTTCTAACCGTGCCAACGACCAAATGCGGGAAGTTTCTATTGAAGTCGACGTCAACAAGTACGCAGAAGGCTCCTGCATGATTTCCTTTGGTAACACAAAAGTTCTCTGCACGGCTTCCGTTCAAGAACAAGTACCGGGCTGGATGAAAAACACAGGCAAAGGCTGGGTCACCGCAGAATATGGCATGCTGCCCCGCTCCACCCACACTCGCATGGATCGTGAAGCTGCCAGAGGCAAACAAAGCGGACGCACTCAGGAAATTCAACGTCTTATCGGTCGTGCTTTGCGCGCTGTCATCGACATGGAGAAACTAGGCGAGCGTCAAATCAAAGTCGATTGCGACGTGATCCAGGCTGATGGTGGCACAAGAACGGCTTCTATCACTGGTGCTTACGTGGCATTGAAAATGGCATGTAACCACTTGATCAAAGCTGAGTTGTTGAAAAGCACTCCTTTGATCGACTCAGTCGCCGCCGTTTCATGCGGTCTTTACGATGGTGTAGCAGTTCTAGATCTCGATTATGATGAAGATTCCACGGCGCAAGCTGACGCGAACTTCGTTCTCACCGGGTCAGGCGGCATCGTCGAAATTCAGGGAACTGCCGAAGAAACAGCGTTCAGCCGTGAACAGTTCAACCAACTGTTGGATCTTGCTGAAAAAGGCATTGGTGAATTGACAGTCGCGCAGAACCAAGCACTTTAGTTTTTTACAAAATCCTGGCGAAGCAGATACCAATTGTACGCCAGGAGCTCTCTGCCCAACAGGCGGTAGTCAAATCCAACTGGATTGGCTGCCGCTACATGGCCGATTTCTTTGAAGCCAGAACGCCAGAACGCAAGTTTGCTCCTGCTCAAATGAAAACCCTGACTAACAAGCAACAGTGATTCCCATTGTTTGGTTCTGGCCAGTTTCGTGACGTTTCTGGCTGTTAAGAAAGTTGTGTTGCCGCCAGGATCTTCCACAATTTTTTTGTTTGGCACGTGATAACGGCGCAATTGGTTCGCCATTGCATGCGCCTCATTGCCACGAGGGCCATTCTCACCACTCACGACGAGAGTGGCCGAAGGGAACTCACGGAAAATTTCTTCGGCTTTCTGAAGTCTCTGTTCCAAATAGGAATTGACAGACCCATCCGACTTGAGAGGTGCTCCCAGCACCACAATTGCATCGGGTTGAAAACTGCGGTCCCAATGACCGTCCCATAAAATAAGGCCCAAAAGGACCAGTTGGAGAACCAGAAACGCTAGTATCCCCCTAAAAACCCAACGAAACATTGACGAAAAACTCAAAAAAATTCAATAGACCACCTGTCGATGGCAAAGGTGCTTAAATTATGACGGAACACAGACGATTTTCTGAATCACGACTGGTTGTTGCCAGTCACAATCCCGGCAAAGTCAGAGAAATCAGCGAGCTCCTCTCCAAGTTTTCTATTGACGTTGTCTCGGCAGGAGAGCTCAATTTGCCTGAGCCAGAAGAAACAGGGCTAACTTTTGAAGCCAATGCTGAATTGAAAGCCTTGGCAGCGGCAACAGCAGCGAACTTGCCTGCCCTAGCGGACGATTCCGGGCTTTCTGTCTTTGCCCTCAATGGCGCCCCAGGCATTTACTCAGCCCGTTGGGGTGGCCCAGGAAAAGACTTCAATTTGGCGATGAAACGCGTGAACGAAGAGTTGGAAACGAAGAGCGGCGATGACCGTTCTGCTGAGTTTGTTTGCGTCTTAACCTTGGCTTGGCCCGATGGTCACATGGAAACCTTCAGAGGCACCGTTCAGGGCGACATTGTTTGGCCGCAAAAAGGCGAGCGTGGTTTTGGTTACGATCCAATCTTCCAAGCTGAAGGAATGACACAAACCTTTGCTGAAATTGAGCCCACAGAAAAACATGCTATGAGCCACCGTGCTGATGCCTTCAAACAGATGGTAGACGCCTGTTTTGGCTGAAAACACTGAGACTTTTGGCATCTACGTTCATTGGCCGTTTTGTTTGTCAAAATGCCCCTACTGCGATTTTAACGCCCACCTCCTGGATCCAAACCTGGATGAGGATGCTTGGCTCAAGGCTTATAAACAAGAGCTCGGCCACTACGCTCGCGAGACGCATGATCGTACAGTTTCTACGGTCTTTTTCGGAGGCGGAACCCCTTCGCTGATGCCAACGCGAATAATGACGGCAATCATCAATGAAATCGATAAGCTCTGGGGCTTTGTTGCCAATCCAGAGCTGTCGATGGAAGCCAACCCAACATCGGTGGAAGCTAACAAATTCAAAGCTTTCCGGACGGCAGGCATCAACAGACTGTCGCTTGGCATCCAGTCCTTTAACGATAAATCATTGAAACTGCTGGGCCGCCAACACGATTCCAAGCAAGCTTTAGATGCCATCGCGCTTGCTCGTAACGTTTTTCCGCGCAGTTCTTTCGATCTGATTTACGCTCGGCCTGAAAGTAAATTGGTGGCCTGGAAACAAGAACTGGAATTCGCTCTCTCCTTGGAACCAAACCATCTTTCGCTTTATCAACTGACCATTGAACCTGGAACCGTTTATCAAGCTGCGGTACGAAGAGGCGACTTCACTCCTCTTGATGATGATCAAGCGACCGAGCAATTCGAATTCACACAAAGCATAATGAATGAAGCAGGGTTACCTGCATACGAAATCTCCAACCACGCCAAGCCAAGTGAAGAGTGCCAGCACAATCTGATATATTGGCGCTACCAGGACTACGTCGGCGTTGGCCCGGGCGCGCATGGCCGTTATAAATCAGGGGTTCATAAAATTGCAGCACGACAGCACCGAGCACCAGCCGTATGGTTAAAGCAAGTTCAAAAACAAGGACATGCCACTGTTGATCGTGAAATCTTAAGCGAAGAGAACATGTTCGCCGAATTCTGCATGATGGGGTTACGCCTAAAAGAAGGCATTGACCTCAGGCTTTTGGAGCAACGTTGGCCAGCGAGCTACAAAGAGACCATAACCGAAGAACGGCTTGTTTGGCTTGAAGAGATCAATTGCCTCAAACGCATTGGTTCGCAATTGATCGTTACAGACTATGGTCGGCAGCGTCTCGATTCTGTGTTAGGCTCGCTGCTATCATGAGTGAAAAAGAACAATCCCCTAAAGAAAAGCCGATGGCTGAACCTGGCCTCTATCTTATTTCAACACCAATCGGAAACCTTGGGGATATTACTCTCAGGTCGCTCAAAGCTCTCGAAGGAGCGGCAGAGATCTACTGTGAAGACACACGCGTCACAGCAAAGCTGCTCAACCACTATGGGATCGCTAAAAAGACCCTGCCCTACCACGAGCACAATGCGCATAAGGTCAGGCCTGCGCTCATCAAAAAGCTCACTTCCGGCCTGCCGATCGCGCTGGTTTCAGACGCAGGTACACCGATGGTAAATGATCCTGGCTACAAGCTTGTCCAAGATTGTATTGAGCATCAAATTCAGATCCACGCTTTGCCAGGCGCCTCGGCCACTCTACCAGCGCTGCAATTGTCTGGCTTGCCCTCCAATGCCTTTATGTTTGTTGGGTTTTTCCCCGTTAAAGATAAAGCCCGCCGAGACAAGCTCGAAGAATTGAGGGACATCAGAGCAACTTTCCTGGCCTTCGAAACCGCGCCGAGACTTTTGAAAACGCTGATCGCCATGTCAGAGATCTATCCGAAAGCCCAGGTATCGGTTTCTCGCGAACTCACCAAGAAATTCGAAGAGACACGCCGAGGATCTGCGACCGAACTTGTGGAACATTACGACATGGCCGGTCCGCCGAAAGGCGAGATCGTTATGGTTTTTACAACGGGCAGCGATGAACCCGAAGAAGCGAGTACGGAAACTATTGATGCTTTTCTAACCAACGCGCTGACTTCCATGTCGGTCAAAGACGCCTCGAAGGAAACCGCCACCAAATTTGGCATGCAAAAAAAACAAGCCTATGAGCGCGCTTTAGCCCTCAAAGGCAAGTCATGACAACTTCTTACGCTCGCGGCAAAGAAGGCGAGAAGGTTGCAGCACTCTGGTTGCGTTTGAAGGGGTACAAAATTCTGGCCGAACGATACAAATCTCCTTACGGGGAAATCGATTTGATTGTGCAGCGGGGCAAAACGGTAGCCTTTGTTGAGGTCAAGCACCATAAATCGGAAGAAGCAGCACTCTATGCGATCACACCGCGCCAACAAGAGCGCATCGCCAATGCCGCGCAGATTTGGCTGCAAGAAAACGGGATTGATAACAAACTTGACTATCGCTTTGACGCGCTAGTTATTGCAAAAGGCAAAGCGCCTAAGCATATAACCAATGCTTGGCAGCTGAATTAGAAAAGAAAGACAAGTTTCATGGCTTTAAAAGTCGCGTTCCAGATGGATCCCATCGAACCCGTTGATATCGACGCAGACTCTTCATTTGTCTTGGCACTAGAAGCCCAAGAACGAGGTCATCAACTCTTTCACTACTTGCCACAAGACCTGTCTTTCAGGGACGGTAAAGTCGTCGCCGAAATGCGTACCATGGAACTCAGACGCGAATACGGCAATCACTGTACAATGGGTGAAGCAAAAACGGTTGATGTAGCCGACATGGACGTCGTCTGGTTACGCCAAGACCCTCCGTTTGATATGTCCTACTTGTCGACAACCTACTTGCTGGAGCTCGTCCATCCAAAAACTTTGGTCGTGAACAACCCGACCGAGGTTCGCAATGCACCTGAGAAGTTGTCAATCACACACTTTTCTCACTTGTTGCCGCCAACGTTGATCACGCGCAACGTTGCAGAGATCAAAGCCTTTCGCGAAGAACACAAAGACATCATTGTAAAGCCTCTGTTCGGTAACGGCGGCGAAGGTGTGTTCCATTTAAAACCAGGTGACGAGAACCTTGGCTCGCTGTTAGAAATGTTCTTCGCCCGCTCTCGTGACCCTCTCATGATCCAGCGTTATGTGCCAGAAATCGTACACGGCGATAAAAGGATCATTATTGTCGATGGCGAACCGATTGGTGGCATCAACCGTATCCCAGAAGCCGGTGAAGCCCGCGCCAACATGCATGCCGGTGGCAAAGCGGAGAAGGTTGGATTAACGGATCGGGAAATCGCAATCTGCGATGAACTACGTCCTTTCCTGAAAGAACGTGGCATGATCTTCGTCGGCATCGACGTGATCGGCGACTACATGACAGAGATCAACGTCACCTCGCCTACTGGTCTCCAGGAACTACGTAAGTTCGATGGAACCAATGGCGAAGGCTTGATTTGGGATGCCATAGAACGGAAATATGCAGAGACCCGGTAGAAACCGGGCCTCTGCCGTCTAAAGCACCTTTCCAGGATTCATGATCCCATTCGGATCAATCGTGTCTTTCAGGAGTTGCATCAAATTCAGGTTGGCCTGTGGGAGCAGTTTTTGGCGGGTGCCCCGTTTTTCTGTACCAATTCCATGCTCAGCTGAAAATGAACCGCCGAATTCCATTAGGTTTCGATTGACAATCTCTTTGACAGCAGCCTGATGATGACTAACGTCCGCCAGGCTCTTGATCGAGAGATGAAGATTGCCGTCCATCAAGTGCCCCAATATGATCAGGACAATAGAATCGTCCAATGCGGCCAATTCTTTCTCAACCCTGTTGGCGTAGTCCGCGAGGTGAGTGATCGGCACGGAAACATCGAATGGAAAACCGGCTGGAAAATTACGTTCAATCACGAAGGAATCCTCGCGAATGTGCCAAATCATCCGGCGCTCGCCTTCATTTTTAGCGATCAGAGCATCGACGATTTTTTCCTGTTCGGCCATCTTGGCTAGAAAGTCCTCAAGCGGTTCGGCCTTAGCGCTGGTTTCAACAACCAGATAAAGCACGGGATCAGATTCCGCCAATTGATTAAAAGCTTTAAAATCGGCTTCCTTGGCGCCTAGCTTAGCGTAGGTCGACCACATGCCCTCCAAGAACAACAAGTCCGATTTAAAAAAGGCGCGAGCCGCGCGAAGTAAAGCAACCGCATCTTCCGTTGTAGGACAAGCCACCAGCGCTGTTTCACCAATAGAATCAGCGGGTTCCAGCTTGAGCACGGCTTTTGTCACAACGCCCAGCGTGCCCTCAGAACCGATGAAAAGTTGCTTGATGTCATAGCCTTCGTTGGCTTTGCTAACGACCTTCATATCTGAGATCACATCACCGTTTGGCAACACCGCCTCCAGGCCCAGAACTCGGTTACGCATCACCCCGTAGCGGAAAGCCTCTAATCCACCAGCATTAGTGCCGACCATGCCGCCTATCGTGGCGGTCCCGCGTGCAGGAATGTTAATCCCAGGTGAAAGGCCATACTCAGCCGCTGCCTCCTGCACCGCTTGCAAAGTAACGCCAGCGTCCGCCTTAACGACCGCTGCGTCGACGTCGACTTCAATCATTTTGTTCAGGCGGGTAGTCATCAAGATCAGCTGACCTTCGGCAGTGTTGGCCGCCCCAGCAAGGGACGTCCTGCCCCCTTGGCTGACCACCGGAATAGAATGTTCGTTGCAATAACTCAAAACGTTCGAAACCTGTTGGATGGTTTCAGGTAGGACCGCGACACCAGCGTCTAGAGACTGAGCATTTTTCCCTGGATCCAACAGACCTAGAGCATTAGCACCCTTGAAATTGTTTTCACCGACAATTTCCCTCAGTTGTTCCTGATGCTGTTGTTCAATCACGTCTTCACCTGCTGTAGCTTCTTGTACTGTATTTTAGTCCAATCTAACCCTTGTCTCTGACTTTCCAAAGGAAGATTTTCTTCACAGCCAAGGCGGACCAAACACACAATCAATAATTGACTATCGTCTACCGCACCAGTAGAAAAAGAGAACATTTGTTCTCATTTTGATTCGAGTTTCATGGTAGCACGCGTTCAAACCGTTACTTTTCAAGGCATTGATGTCTTACCGGTCGATGTTCAGGTTCAAATCAGTGGCGGCTTGCCTAAGTTCACCATTGTAGGCTTGGCCGATAAAGCAGTGGCCGAAAGCAAAGAACGTGTACGCTCTGCCCTCTATGCTATGGGGCTCGCGCTTCCGCCCAAACACATCGCCGTTAATCTGGCACCAGCAGATCTTATCAAAGAGGGCAGCCATTTTGACCTGCCGATTGCAGTGGCTCTCTTAGTTGCGATGGAAGTCATCCAGCCCGAAAACGTCAAACCTTTTGTGGTCCTGGGAGAGCTGGGATTAGACAGCAAGATCGCACCTGTGAATGGTGTCCTGCCCGCAGCCATCCACACGGCCTCCATGCAGATGGGATTGGTTTGCCCCGAACAACAAGGTGGAGAAGCCGCCTGGGCAGGGAACATTGATGTCCTGGCGCCCGGTTCTCTTTTATCGCTGATCAATCACTTCTCAGGACGGCAGATGCTCAGCCCGCCGAAGCCCAAGATCGAAGAAGCAAAAACAAATCTGCCTGACCTTAAGGACGTCAAAGGACAGGAGAACGCGAAACGAGCTTTAGAGATTGCCGCTACAGGCGGTCACAACCTACTCATGATCGGACCACCGGGCGCTGGTAAATCCATGCTCGCGGCTAGACTGCCGGGGATTTTGCCCGATCTATCACCCGCAGAAGCCTTGCAAGTCTCAATGATTCATTCGATTGCTGGCCACCTGAAGGAAGGCAAACTGCTAAAACAGCGCCCCTTTCGCGATCCCCATCATTCGGCATCCCTCCCGGCCCTGGCGGGTGGTGGATTGAAAGCCAAACCCGGTGAGATTTCCTTGGCACATCGCGGCGTTCTCTTTCTTGACGAACTACCCGAGTTTCAACGCGGGGCACTTGAGGCTCTTCGCCAACCGCTAGAAACCGGGAAGGTATCCATCGCTCGTGCCAATGCTCACCTCTCTTACCCCGCACGGTTTCAGCTGATTGCCGCTCTCAATCCTTGCAAGTGTGGTTACATGGGCGATCCCAGCCGTGAATGCTCGCGCGCACCACGTTGTGGTCAGGACTACCAAAACCGTATCTCTGGTCCGCTTTTGGATCGTTTTGATCTGGTCATAGATGTGCCCGCAGTATCCATCAGGGATTTGGATCTTCCGCCCCCCCAAAGAAGGCAGCGCCGAGATTCTCGCACGGGTCCAACGGACAAGACAGCATCAGGAGGCACGGTTTCAGGACCTAGCCCCAAACCAAGGCATTTCGACCAATGCGGAGATGCAAGGTGAATTCCTGGAGACCATTGCCAAGCCGGAACCCGCTGGCGTGGAGCTGTTGCAGGCCGCCGCAGAACGATTGAAACTTTCGGCCCGCGGTTATCATCGTGTCTTACGCGTCGCCCGAACCATTGCCGACATGGCACAGAGCGATGTCGTTACGAGGGCTCACGTCGCAGAAGCCTTGCAATATCGCCATCGAACCGCTTAGATCGGCGCAAGGAACTTAAGAGGTCGTCATGTCTAAGAAAAAAGAAATCATCGGTGATCCGATTGTCATTAATGGTCGCCAACTGTCTTTGTCACGCGCGGTGAGAGCGGGAGATTTTGTCTATCTGACCGGTCAAGTGCCGTTCAAAGACGGTAAAGTCATGACAACAGGCACAATCGAGGATCAAACCCACGCTGTTCTGACTTCAATTAGAGAAACATTGGCCCTGGCGGGATGTGAACTGAGTGATGTGGTTAAGTCGATGGTTTGGCTGAAAGATCGTGCTGATTTTCCAGGCTTCGACACGGTTTACGCTGAGTACTTTCCTGAAGAACCGCCAGCGCGGTCTGGGTTGGTCAGTGACTTCCTAGTCGACATCAAAGTCGAAGTCGAAGTCGTGGCTTACAAACCACAATAGAGGCTCAGCTTTTCGACAAGACTTTGCGTTCACGGTAGAATGTATAAATGCCCATGACAATCACGAGGGTCATCCCGGTTAGGGCCAAAGCATTCGGGATGTCGCCCCAGAAGAGGAAACCGGACAGCAGGGACCAGAGGATGATCGTGTACCGGAACGGTGCTATAGCCGCGATCTCGCCAATTCGCATGGCGACAACAACAAGATGGTAGGCGACGACCAGGCAGAGTGCGGCGGCAATAACAGCCCCCCATTCGGCCCCGGTCGGCTCAACCCAGGTTTCCCAGTTTTCAGCCCAGCCCAAGATTGCCCCTCCAACAGTCACTGACAGGGCCGCAGCAGCGGTGATCAAAACAGACGGCGTATGAGGTCGAGCATTTCGCGTGATGAGATCGCGAGCAGTCACCAACACAACAGCGGCCAATGCCCAACCACTTGCAGGGTTGAACCCTTCAACGGTTGGCTGGACAATCAGCAAGACACCTAAGAAACCGATAGCAACCGCCATCCAGCGACGCCACCCAACCGGCGACCGTAAAAACAAGAAGGCAAACACCGTCATGAGCAAGGGCATAGACTGTAGTATGGCCGTCGCATTGGCAATCGGCATGTTGTAAAGCGCGGACAGAAAACAAAACGATCCAACAAAATCCAACAGCGACCGATAAATCACCACCGGGTCTTTACAATGTTTGAATGCTTCAAACCCTCGGGCAACAACGACCCAGGCCAACAGGATAGTTGTTGAGAACAACCCTCTCAAAAACATGATCTCGCTGATCGGCAGTCGCTCTGAGTTCAGCTTCACAATTGAATCATTGCAAATAAAGGCCGCCATTGCGGTCAGTATCGCAAGAATGCCGAGCAGATTGTTCGGTTGGTTTTCAATTCGGGGTTCAGTTGCCATAGATCTTCTATCTAACTCAGTTTTCAGCAGAAGCCAGAGCGAATTCATCCGCGACGAATAGATTCTTGAAAACAAAGGACATTGAGATTAGGCAAGGGCCAAATTCCATACCGAGAAAGTTATTTTTCATGCCCGATATCGTTATTGTTTCCGCCGTTCGTACCCCTGTTGGATCCTTCATGGGGGGGCTCAGCTCCCTATCCGCACACGAATTGGGAAAAGTAGCGATCATTGCGGCGCTCGAACGCGCTTCGGTCAAAGCCGAAGAAGTTGATGAGGTCATCCTGGGTCAAGTCCTAACAGCTGGGCAAGGCCAAAACCCAGCACGACAAGCCGCTGTGGCTGCCGGTATCCCCGTCGAGGCTTCAGCATGGGGCATCAATCAAGTGTGTGGATCTGGCCTCCGCGCCGTTGCTATTGGAGCGCAGCAAATTGCTGCCGGAGATGCGACGATTGTCATCGCAGGTGGTCAAGAATCCATGTCTCAATCCACGCACTGTCAGAATTTGCGCCCTGGTGTGAAAATGGGCGATTACAAGATGATCGATACGATGATCAAAGACGGGCTGTGGGACGCCTTCAATGGTTACCACATGGGCAACACAGCAGAGAATGTTGCCCAGCAATGGCAAATCACGCGGGACGACCAGGATGCCTTCGCTGTCGCTTCTCAGAACAAAGCAGAAGCAGCGCAAAAGTCCGGCAAGTTCGCTGATGAGATCGCCCCCGTGACGGTTCCAAATCGCAAAGGCGATGTTATCGTGGACCAAGATGAGTATATCAGGCACGGTGCCACAATTGAGGCTATGCAAAAGCTGCGCCCTGCATTTTCGAAAGAAGGTAGTGTCACAGCGGCCAATGCATCTGGGCTCAATGATGGTGCGGCAGTCGTCCTACTGATGTCTGCTGAGGAAGCAGAAAGACGCGGCCTCTCACCTCTTGCCAAAATAGCCTCAAGCTCCACTGCTGGAGTTGATCCAAAAATCATGGGCACAGGCCCAATCCCGGCCTCTCGCAAAGCTTTGGATAAAGCAGGCTGGCGCGCCGAAGAGCTTGATCTCGTCGAAGCCAATGAAGCCTTCGCTGCCCAAGCCTGTGCAGTCAACAAAGACATGGGCTGGGACACAAACAAGGTTAACGTCAACGGAGGAGCAATCGCCATTGGTCATCCCATTGGCGCATCTGGTTGCCGTGTCCTTGTTACCCTTCTCCATGAGATGAAGCGTCGTGACGTCAAAAAAGGCCTTGCTACTCTGTGCATCGGCGGCGGCATGGGCGTTGCGATGTGTGTCGAGCGGTAACACTGCGCTATCATGATTCGAGTGATATCTTAAAAACTTCCATTCGAAATAGCCTATGGTTGAAGCGTAAAACTTTCTGAAGATTTAACTACTAAAATACCATTTTACTGATGAGCCAAAATGCTTTTACATTGGAAAATCGCTTCCAAAAAAGGCACTATTCATCAAATCACCAAGTGGAGGATAGTGAAAGGTGTTTAGGAACAAAATTTCAACAAATGGTTTTAGAACTGGCCTTCCAGTATTGGGCTTTTGCACCC
>CAJQQZ010000110.1 GCA_905480575.1 uncultured Alphaproteobacteria bacterium
GGTTGCCGACCACACATCCTATTTCAAAATTTAAAATTGTTTTTCGCTTTCCAATATGTCTAAATACTCTCTTTGAGGCTTAGATAGCATATGGGACAAGTTGAGACTTCGATGAACACGATCATTGCATCGGGGGAATTCGGCTTCAATGAATTGCGCTTCACATTATCTGCTGTTCACAAATTGACTGAAAAGATGGGTTACAAGAGTTTGGATTTGGACTTTTCCAATTTGAGAAAAGTTAATGCACCAGATATCTTGCCTTTGTGCGCGCACGTACGCGGAAAGCTTCATGAGGGAGTGGACACCACGCTCACACTCCCTGAAGAACCTAAACTGAAAAGGCTGTTTGAAAAAACCAATTGGGCGTATATCTTGGACCCAAGATCATTCAGCAAATCTGAAAGAGATTCCAATGTTCATCTTCCCGCAATGATTTACAAAAATGGTGAAGAACAACATCAAGCGGTTGAACGAATTCTTGAAATATTGCTGAAATCTCTTAAAGACGTTACCAGAGCGCAATTATCTGCCCTAGAATGGTCGGTGAATGAAATCACAGATAACGTTCTAAACCACTCCGACAGCGATATTGGCGGAATAGTTCAAGCAACATCACGTAAAAAGGGTGAAATAGTTGAATTTGTAGTGTGTGATTCAGGCAGAGGAATTCCAACGACCTTGAAGGAAACACATCAAATTTCCTCAGATTCTGAAGCCCTCGATCGTGCAATACGTGAAGGTATTACACGAAATAAAAATACTAACATGGGTAACGGATTATATGGTTCTTATAGAACAGCCCAAGTATCAGAGGGAGCGTTTATTATTTACTCCGGATATGCATCGTTAAAATTTTAAAAGAAGAGAGGAATGCACGCTCAACTTGAAAACATTCCGTTCAATGGAACTATGGTTATGTGCTCAGTTAACTGCTCGAAACCGCAAGTCCTTGAAGAAGCCCTCGTTTTCAAGGGCCAAAAACATGTCCCACCATACTCCTATTTTGATCGACTAGATGAAGGAACAGTAATCGTCAAAATCATAGAGGAGACCAACTCGTTTGGCTCACGGGTTTCTTCAGCTCCTGTAAGAACAAAAATTGAAAATTTGCTTAATAACACCGACGGAATGATTGAAATCAACATGTCAGAGGTTGAACTGATCAGTAGTAGCTTCGCCGATGAAATATTTGGAAAAATCTTTGCTTCTCTAGGGCCAATCAATTTCATGCAACGCATCAAAATTACAGGCATGAATCGATTGGTCACTCAATTGGCTAATCGGGCTATTCAACAAAGAATGTCAAATTGATTGCCCCATAATTCAAGTATCAAATCCAGAAGCTGTGGTACTAGACAGAATTTGAAAGACTTCATTGAAGACGGCTTATTCAACAAAAAAGGGCCACCCGAAGGCAGCCCTTTTGAATTCAGTTTGTCGTCTTAGCTTAAACGGCAGCAGATACCATCGCATTCGCAATAGCCAACTCTCTTACGGCAGCGTTCTTTTCGCCGTCGCTTGAGGCAGAGCTCAGGGCGCTTTCGGCGGCTGAGAGGCGATCTTTGGCGGCAGCGGCGTCGAGGTCAGAAACCGCGACGGCTTCTTCTGCCAACACTGTACAGCGATCACCAACCACTTCGGCGAAGCCACCAGCAACAAAGATCTTGCTGGAGACGTTGGTCGTGTCGTTGGAATAAATGGAGATGACACCTGGGCGGATGGTTGAGATCATTGGGCTATGCTGTGGCAGCACACCAAAGTCACCTTCCGCACCAGGAACAACAACCATGGCAACCTGCT
Source organism: uncultured Alphaproteobacteria bacterium (assembly GCA_905480575.1). Lineage (GTDB taxonomy): Bacteria > Pseudomonadota > Alphaproteobacteria > UBA7985 > CAJQQZ01 > CAJQQZ01. The sequence goes on from CAJQQZ010000110.1 coordinate 1,804, forward strand.
CGGAAGCGACCAGGCGCTCTGGGGATACCAGTTCGAACTCGGTTGTATCAGCCATGGATTATGCGGCCTCCTTAGCCATCTTTTCACCCTTTTCGATTGCTTCTTCGATGGTACCAACCATGTAGAAAGCATTCTCAGGGAGGTGATCGTAGTCACCAGCAACAATGCCCTTAAAGCCTTTGATTGTGTCTTCCAACTGAACAAACTTGCCAGGGAAACCAGTAAAAACTTCAGCAACGTGGAACGGCTGAGACAAGAAGCGCTGGATACGACGTGCACGAGACACAACCAGTTTATCGTCTTCAGACAGTTCGTCCATGCCGAGAATAGCGATGATGTCCTGAAGCGACTTGTACTGCTGGAGAGTTTCCTGAACAGAACGAGCAACTTCATAGTGCTCATCACCGATGATCCGTGGATCAAGAATACGAGATGTTGAATCAAGTGGATCCACAGCAGGGTAAATACCAAGTTCAGCAATAGAGCGGTTCAACACTGTTGTCGCATCCAAGTGAGCGAATGTTGTAGCAGGCGCCGGGTCAGTCAAGTCATCGGCTGGCACGTAAACGGCCTGCACTGATGTAATTGAACCCTTGTGCGTTGTCGTAATACGTTCCTGCATCGCACCCATGTCGGTTGCAAGTGTAGGCTGGTAACCCACAGCAGAAGGAATACGACCGAGAAGCGCGGACACTTCTGAACCAGCTTGCGTAAAGCGGAAGATGTTATCCACGAAGAACAAAACGTCCTGGCCTTCTTCATCACGGAAGTATTCAGCCTGAGCCAAACCTGTCAACGCAACACGTGAACGCGCACCTGGAGGCTCGTTCATCTGACCGTAAACGAGAGCGGCTTTTGATTCACCATCTGGAACGATAACGCCTGATTCCATCATTTCGTGGTAGAGATCGTTACCCTCACGAGTACGTTCACCAACACCGGCGAAAACAGAGAAACCACCATGGCCTTTAGCGATGTTGTTGATCAGTTCCATAATCAAAACTGTCTTACCAACACCCGCACCACCGAAGAGGCCAATCTTACCGCCACGTGAGTAAGGCTCAAGAAGGTCAACAACCTTGATGCCTGTCACGAGAACTTCTGTTTCTGTTGACTGATCAACATAAGCAGGCGCTGGACGGTGAATTGGGTAGGATTGCTTGTGACCGATCGGGCCACGCTCGTCCACTGGATCACCAACAACGTTCATGATACGGCCGAGAGTCTCACGACCCACTGGCACCATGATTGGTGAGCCCTGGTCAATTGCTTCCTGACCACGAACCAAACCCTCTGTCGCGTCCATAGCGATACAGCGAACTGTGTTCTCGCCAAGGTGCTGTGCAACCTCGAGAGTTAGAGTTGGGTTTTCGTTGTTCTCGTTGTGCACGTGCACAGCGTTTTGAATCGCCGGTAGATTGCCACCGTCGAACTGAACGTCGACAACAGCACCCAAAACCTGGGTTACGCGTCCGGTATTAGCTTCAGCCATGTTTATTTGCTCCTTGGCCTGGATCAAAACCCCTAAAGGGCTTCTGCACCAGAAACAATTTCTATCAGTTCTTTAGTTATTTGGGCCTGACGGCTGCGGTTGTAGAGCAGTGTCAGAGAGTTGATCATGTCACCAGCGTTTCTGGAAGCAGAGTCCATCGCGGACATTCTAGCACCATGTTCACTGGCTGCATTTTCTAGCAGTGCCTTGAAGATCTGGACTGAGAGGTTACGTGGCAGAAGGTCTGCCAAAATCTCGCCCTGATCAGGCTCATATTCGTATGACGCAGATGCACCGCCTGCGTCTTCACTATCCCCGGTTTCTTCAACAGCAAATGGGATAAGCTGTTGTGCTGTCACGATTTGTGCAATCGCGGACTGGAACCGAGCATAGACCAAAGTACAAGCATCAAAGTCTTGGTTATCGAACATCTCAAGGATCTTAGCTGAGATTTCAGCAGCTTTGCTGAAAGTCAGTTTTGGCTTGTCGATGTCGAGGAACGTCTCAACGATGGCACCAGGGAAGTTACGGTTGATCGCCGGGATACCCTTGCGACCAACACAAATGAACTTCACTGTGCGGCCCGCTGCTTGATGCTCTTTGCCGAGGCGTACAGCTTCTCTGGTCAATGAAGTGTTGAAACCACCGCAAAGGCCACGTCCAGCGGTGCAAAGCACAATCATCTGAACGTCCTCTTTGCCAGTACCGGCCAACAAAGCAGGCGCACCCGCTGTGTCTTTAGCTGAAGAAGCAAGAGAAGCGAGAACCTTGTCCATACCATTAGCGTATGGACGAGATGCTTCCGCTTGTTCCTGTGCCCGGCGCAACTTCGCAGCTGCAACCATCTTCATAGCCGACGTAATCTTCTGCGTTGATTTCACAGAATCTATTCGGTCTCGAAGGTCCTTAAGACTGGCCATAGTTTTTCTTCCTGATCTTCCGGATCAAATCTTAAGCGAAGTTCTTCGCGAAGTCAGCGAGCAAGCCTTTCAAAGCTTCTTCACTGTCTGCGCTCAGCTCTTTGCTGCTCTGGATTGTGGCCAAAACGCTAGCGCCTTTGTCACGCATCATTGCAAGCAAACCGCTCTCGAAGCGACCAACATCAGCAACAGGAACATTATCAACATAACCACGTGTACCGGCATAGATAACAGCAACCTGTTCAGCCACAGTCAATGGGCTATACTGCGCTTGCTTCAAAAGCTCAGTCAAACGAGCACCCCGTGCAAGCAAGGCCTGAGTAGAAGCATCAAGGTCAGATGCGAACTGTGCGAAAGCTTCCATTTCGCGGAACTGAGCCAGTTCAAGCTTAATAGAACCAGCAACTTTCTTCATTGCTTTTGTCTGAGCGGCAGAACCAACACGAGACACTGACAAACCAACGTTCACAGCAGGGCGAACACCCTTATAGAACAGACCTGTCTCTAGGAAGATCTGACCATCTGTAATCGAAATCACGTTTGTCGGAATGTAAGCGGACACGTCGTTCGCCTGAGTTTCAATAACAGGCAGAGCTGTCAATGAACCAGAACCCATTGCGTCTGACATTTTCGCCGCACGCTCGAGAAGACGAGAGTGAATGTAGAAAACGTCACCAGGATAAGCTTCACGGCCTGGTGGGCGACGAAGAAGAAGTGACATTTGACGATAAGCAACAGCCTGCTTGGACAAATCATCAAAAATGATAAGAGCGTGGCGACCGTTATCACGGAAGTGCTCGCCCATCGCAGAGCCTGTGTAAGGTGCAAGGAACTGAAGAGGAGCAGCATCAGATGCAGTTGCAGCAACAACAGTTGTGTACTCCATTGCGCCGTTTTCTTCGAGTGTCTTAACGATCTGAGCAACCGTAGAACGCTTCTGACCGATAGCAACGTAGATACAGTGAAGCTTCTCACTGTCGTTGTTCTCAGCAAAGGCTGTCTTCTGGTTAAGGATCGCATCAATCGCAACAGCAGTCTTACCAGTTTGGCGGTCACCAATGATAAGTTCGCGCTGACCACGACCGATTGGAATCAATGTGTCAATTGACTTGAGACCAGTTTGAACGGGCTCGTGAACTGACTGACGTGGGATAATGCCAGGGGCTTTAACTTCAGCGCGCTTACGCTCGCCATCGATTGGGCCCTTGCCGTCGATTGGATTACCAAGCGCGTCAACAACGCGGCCCAGCAAACCATCACCAACAGGAACGTCCACAATCGCGCCTGTACGCTTGACTGTGTCGCCTTCCTTAATGCCACTATCGCTACCAAAGATAACGACACCAACATTGTCAGTTTCGAGGTTCAGCGCCATTCCCTTAACACCGCCAGGGAATTCAACCATTTCACCGGCTTGAACTGAGTCGAGGCCATAAACGCGGGCAACACCATCACCAACGGATAGAACCTGTCCAACTTCAGCCACATCGGCTTCAGAACCAAAATTTTCGATTTGTTGCTTGAGAATCGAGGAGATCTCAGCGGCGCGGATTTCCATCACGCAACCCCTTTCATTGCAAATTTCAGCTTTTGTAGCTTGGTACGAAGAGAGCTATCGACCATGCGAGAGCCCACGCGAACGATTAGACCGCCCAGGATAGACGGATCAACCTGCATTTCCAAATTAACATCGGAACCGTAGGATTTCTTGAGCGTTGCCATCAAAGCTTCTTCTTGCTTCTTTGTCAGCGCTTTTGCGGCCGTGACGTTTGCCGTCATTTCACCGCGACGACGAGCAAGCTCATCTTGGAAAACTTTGATCATAGTAGGCAGAACGGCGAGGCGTGCGTTGCTAGCGACCACTGAAACAAACTGAGCGGTGAGACCACCAATCTTAGCTTTCTTCAGGATCGCTGCCATGGCTTTGCCTTGGTCTTCGCTGTTGATAACCGGAGAAGCGATCATTCGGCGAAGATCGTCAGAACCATCCAACAGATCTTTGATATTTTCAAGATCGCTTGCAACTGCATCCAGATTGCTCTGCCCGTCTGCGAGCTCAAGCAAAGCTGCTGCATATCGTTCGGCGAGGTTTTCAGAACCTTTGTTGTCAGCCGCCACTTGCGTTAGCCCTCAATCTTATTACACAGAACCTTAGACAGACTAAAGGCCCCAAACCAGAAGGCTGGGGACAGCGTGATGAAGAATCATCACTAGCGCCTGTCTTAATATGGGCGCTTAGCTATCATGGAGTGTTTTGCATTTCAAGCAGGTGGTCGGAGATTCCGCCGAAAACTGTGAAGCCATGATGCCGCACCTATTTCATAATGCCAAACTCTGCCGAATTTCATTCAATTGAAACGTAATCTAAAACGCGTTGTTGAAAAAAGTCCAAAGCCGTCTCTCCGCCTGAACCTTTTGCCAGAAATTCGACCGAATGATGTGACGATTGAAGAGCTCTTTGCATCTTCTCACAAACCCAAACATCTTCGGTTTGGAAATCACCTGTCTCTAGGGGATGGACCTTCCAATGGGAGGATTTAATCAGGCCGCTTTCTTTGTCATAACCCGGTGCATCCTTGGTGCGAACCTTATATGACAGCCATCCTTTTGGAGCCCAATTTCGAACCCGCATCAAAATTTTGTTCGCATTGACGGGTTCGATGATCGAAGTAGAGAAGCCCCAAGGGTTAGGCGTAATCAAAGTATTGGGGAAGATCGCATAGACACCACCATAGCCTGGCTCTTCTGCATCCTTTACAGTCGTTGCCCCTTTGGAGGCCTTCTCAACGAACTGTGGGATGCGGTGTTTCACCCCTTCGCGTTCTGTCGACCACCAAACCAGGTGACGGCCAAAAGGTTCCCAGACATTCTTATCGTGAAGAGGCCCGCCCAAAGTCTCCTTATGAAGATAGGCAAGATGATAGCCATCCAAACCATTTTCCATGAAGACTTTCCAGTTGCAGTTAATCTCGTAGACGAACTCCTCTGATTCTTCGAGGTCTTCGCTCAGCAAATTATGAGGCCAGGCAACAGAGTCCAAGCCACCCAACCAATCTTCAAATCTTTCTTCAGGTTTCTCCGACGGGTTCACAAAGACTAGATTGTGAAAAATTCCGATCGAAGCCGGGATCAGGTTGACACCCTTCTTGTCCAAGTCAGGAAAGCAAGCTTTAGCCGCAGGAAGCCCACGCAAACCGCCATCCAAATTGTAAACCCAATTGTGGTAGGGACACATAATGAAACGCCCGGTATTGCCGCGGCCTTCCAAAAGCTCCGTGCCGCGATGTCGGCAGATGTTGTGGAAAGTTTTGAGCTGCCCATCCCCATCCTTAATAACAATCAGCGAATCATTCCCGATTTGTAAAGTTTTGTAGTCGCCGCTTTCTCTAAAGTCTGAAACGACGCCAGCTAAAGCCCAGTTTTTTGAAAAGAGCTCTTTCTTTTCACGTTCAAACCACTGTTCAGAAACATAGGCTTCTCTTTGCAACCGCTGAATGGGGCTCTCAGAAATCTCACAATTTTTTGTCATCTAACTATTCCCGTCTATGATTCTTCACATCATAAATAATCATTATTGACAATTTATCAAAGACTTTGTTTAATCTTTTCGAACGAATGAAAGTATTCCGCGATGGCAACCCCGCCAAGAAAGCAAAAGTCCAACTTGTTAAAAAGTTTTGAGAGCCAGAAATGGGTCACTTTGATAGCACTCCCCATATTGGTAATTGCCACAGTCAATTCGATCTATTGGATCTGGGGGCTTCTCTTTGTTTTTTGGGGCCTACAATCGATTTCAAACCGGCAGGTTTTCCTTCTTGAAGAAATCCACCGAGATGAAGATCCGGTACTCTATTGGTTGATTACCGCGTTGTGGATAGGATCCGGACTTCTTTATCTGCAAGCCAGTTTCCTTCTTACGCTATGATAATAAACTTGAGTCGGAAGGCTGTTTCAAATCTGTTGGCTCTCTTTAGCCTGTTCCTCGCACTTGTTTACATTTACGGGGCTGGATTGGTTTGGGGGCAAACACTGCTCGTTGAAGTAAAGGGAATCAGGACAGATAATGGGTTAGTCTATGTGACGATTTATGACGACCCAAAGGCTTTCGAAACAAGCTCCACGACGTCGTACGTCACCTACACTGCGAAGGAAGCAACCGGAAACCCTGTCATTTTTACGTTCAATAGGCTGCACGGCGGACCTTTTGCCCTTTCTATCTTCCATGACGAAAACTCGAACGGTATCTTCGACCTTGTAGATCAGCTTCCCAGAGAGGGGTGGGGCTATTCTAACAATGTTGGTGCTGATTCTTATCCTTGTTTTCGAGATGCTTCCTTTTCAATGGATGACGAGGACTCTAATATGACGATACAGATGAATTATGCGAATTAGCGATGCCCAGACCAAGCCTGAAATCCGTCAGAACTGCCGAATTACTGGAAGCCTTTGAACGCTGCGTGGCGCGTTATGGACTGGACGGATCAACATTGGAAAGAATTTCTGAGGAAGCGCACGTCGGCCGCCCTCTCCTGCGCCACTATCTGGGTAACAGAGACCAAATGGTCTCCGCTCTTTTGCAACATATTCTCGCGAAATTTGATGACTTGAATGAAGCGCTCGTTGCTGAATTGCCAACAGTTGGGCGCTTTGAGGCTCTCCTGGATCGGCTTTTTAATGACCCTCTTCACGACGCGAACAACGCTGCTGTTTTCCAAGCGCTCGTTGCATCCTCGAACCGTTATGAAGGCATGGCAGAAAAACTCATGCGGTTTGTGACGAATTTCGAAGAAATACTCGCGAAAGAGCTGTCTTTGTGGGCACCTGAAGCCAGTCTGCCCGATTGCCAGGTCGCAGCCAGCGGAATTGCGGCTATCTATTTCAGCGTGGACGGCCTCGCACCTCTCACGCCACCTCGAAGCTGGAAGAACAATCAACGGCAGGCTGTTCAGTGGCTGCTTGATCGCCTTAAATCCTAATCAAGCAGATTCACCGTTGATCCAGGCGCGACTCCCTTTATAGTCTTTCGACTATGTCAAAGCATCCTCATATCCAAGCTAATATTCGCAGGCTTCCCGCCAACCTCGTTAACCAGATCGCCGCCGGTGAGGTGGTCGAACGACCAGCTGCTGCTGTCAAAGAACTGGTTGAAAACGCTATCGACGCAGGCGCGGACCAAATTGACGTTACCTTGAGAGAGGGTGGCAAGAGCCTGATTTCCGTTGTCGACAACGGCCATGGCATGAGTCCAGACGATCTGTTACTGGCCGTCGAACGTCATGCGACCTCGAAATTGCCTGATGATAATTTGGTTTCCATCAACTACCTGGGTTTCCGGGGTGAGGCTTTGCCCTCAATCGGTTCCGTCAGCCGCCTCGAGATCACCAGCAGACAAGCGGATAGCGACACAGCTTGGCGAATCTTTGTCGAAGGCGGTGACGTAAAAGAACCCACGCCCTCGTCAGGACAAAAAGGAACGCGCGTTGATGTCCGCGACCTCTTTTTTGCAACCCCTGCCCGACTGAAGTTCATGAAATCGACGAGGTCAGAGACCACAGCCGTGCTCGATACCATGACACGTTTGGCGATGGCCAATCCCGAAGTTGGATTCAGTTTGAGCGATGGCGCCAAGACCTTGTTGTCTGTACCGCCCGGCGCCTCGGGCCGAGAACAAGGTGATCTCTTTGCCACGCTGTTATATCGCCTCGGGCGGTTAATGGGCAAGTCTTTTGCCGACAATGCGGTCAAAGTCGACCTTGCTCGCGAAGGCGCGCGTGTCACAGGCTTTGTCGGGCTACCAACCCTCAACAAAGCCAACTCTCTGTCGCAGTACCTCTTCGTCAATGGCCGCCCGGTCAAAGATAAGATGCTGTACGGTGTGGTTCGGGGTGCTTATCGGGACTTCCTGGCCTCAGATCGCTTCCCGATGTTGGCTCTCTTCCTCACGCTGCCGCCGCATGATGTTGACGTCAATGTCCACCCCGCCAAGACGGAAGTGCGTTTTAGGGACGTTCAGGAAATGCGCTCGCTGGCGATCAACTCGATTCGCCAAGCCTTATCGGGCAGTGCGGGGCAGCAAACCTCCTCAACCATAGCTGATGCAACCCTCAGAGCCTTTGAGAACGAACCGCAAAGACCCGCGCATTTTAACTATCAGCAGTCTTATGCACCGACGGCTGTGCCGCGTGGTCTCTCAGAGCAATCTTTTGCCTACCAAGCCCCGAACCCCGGCCATATTCAATCCTCCTTTGGTTCGCTCGGCCAAGCCTCACCCAGAACAGCCGATCACCAAACATCCTACACTGGGTTTTCCGATGCCCCTGCCGGCCGTGTTGAAGGCGACGAAGCAGCAGCGAGGGAAAACTTTGACGCCTTTCCACTGGGTGCTGCCCGGGCACAGCTGCACGAGAACTACATCGTCGCCCAAACCAGCGAAGGCATCGCCATCGTCGATCAACACGCCGCGCACGAGCGTATTGTCTATGAGCAAATGAAGGCCGACCTCACCGACAGAGGTGTTGCGCGCCAAGGCTTGCTCATTCCTGAAATCATCGATCTCGGCGATCCAGCGGCTGAGACCTTGCTGGCCAGAGCAGAAGAACTGGAAAAGTTTGGGCTTGTTCTGGAATCTTTTGGGCCCGGGGTTGTTGCGGTCCGCGAAGCACCCGCGATCCTTGGCCAAGGCAATATCGAAAAACTGGTGCGCGATTTAAGTGATGAACTGGCGGAATGGGATCAGTCCCAAACCCTGATCGAGCGCATTCACGAAGTCTGCGCGACCATGGCCTGCCACGGCTCCGTCCGATCCGGCCGCCGCCTCAACGGCACCGAAATGAACGCCCTGCTCCGCCAGATTGAAAACACCCCCAACACCGGACAATGCAATCATGGCCGTCCTACTTACGTGACGCTGAGCCTGAAAGACGTAGAACGGTTGTTTGGACGGCGTTAAGCAAACGGCTTTATTGCACTTAAAATTCTTGTAAATATTTTCCTGCTATCTAATAGTGTGATTCCTGACGTAACGCGAATTTGGGACAAAGAAAAACTGCTGAGCCACAGATCCCGCATTCGCATTACGGCAAGAAACATCGCCGTCGAGCCCTCCTTCGCAATGAAGATGAGAGATCGACCGGTGGCAAAAGGGTGAGCGAGGAAAAACACAGAAGTGGAAAGTCGCAAAGACAGCACTCACGTTGATGAAGCACCCAAACCTGGGTTAAGGGCTGTGGGGCTGGCTTCCCGGCGCTGCCGCTGTTGATGGTGGCCGTGCCGCTGATCCTGCTTTTGGCGCTCTACACCGCTTTCATCCAACCCCTCAACAGCGCCAGCAAAGACGCCAGCTGGCTCAGCCAAGATTTCTGGACCCAACCAAAACAAAGCGACGGCACACTTTCGAAGGCGCTTGGTTTTTCAACGCCGTTCGCAGCCCAAGAGCAAGACTTTGGCGCTTTCCATCCTGGGCCAGTCAATGCCGTGGATTTTTCACCAAACGGCGATCTGATCGCATCCGGCGGAGCAGATGGCAGAGTTCGCCTCTGGGATCTCCAAGGCAAGCAGATCGCCGCCATGGAGGGCCATTCTGGTAGGGTCTTGTCCGTGGCCTTTTCGCCAGATGGCAAGACCCTCGCATCGGGAGCGGCTTATGACCTGATCCGGCTTTGGGAATTGAAACCTGACCAAAGCTACCTGCCCGCACTCTGGACCCTTGTGGCTGTGGTGCTGGCTTTTGCTTTGCTGGCCTTTTGCTTTTGGTTTTACGGCAAATCCTACAGGCGGGCGACAAGAAAACTCAGAGAGGAACGATGGTCAGGGAAACCAGTGGTTCGCCATGCTGTCGAAACTTTCCTGGAAAGCGACGGTCCTTTGACCGATCCGCGAATGGCGGGTGTGTCGCTTAATGCCTTGGTTGAACGGCTGGCCAAATTCCTCACTAACAAAAACACCTCCCTGCTCCTGACCATCGCGCTCACTGGCGAATGGGGCACTGGCAAATCGTCGGTTATGAATTTGCTGCGCCAGAAACTGCTCGACGACAACAATCCCACCGTTTGGTTCAACGCCTGGCACCATCAAAGTGAGGACCATCTCTTTGCTTCACTGATGGAACAAATCCGCCGCGATGCCATGCCCTCCCCATGGAAAAAAACCTTCTACGACCGAGAAAACCTCCAGGTTAGAGGCCGCCTCATCCGCAGCAGACTTGTTGAACGCCCTCTGCGTTATTTCCTGTCTTTTTTGTTGCTAGCTTTTTTGATTGCCTTGGTGGTTTTTCAGTTTGCCAACGGCCACATGGAAGTTGACGGCAGTAATGGTGTGCGCCACTTCCTGGAAACCGCCGCTAAACCCGGCGGCATCTTGGTTTCTCTCTTAATTGCTTTCTTCACCGCGCGTGACTTGTTGAAGCTTTTCAAAATCAGCCCCGCTGAATTGATCAAAGCCGAGAAGGGCTTGTTCTCAACCTCTCGTTTCGTCGACAAGCTCAGCTTCCGTCACCGCTTCGCCGCCGCCTTCCAAGAGGTCAGTCGCGCCTTTGGCAACAAACGACTGACGATCTTGATTGACGACCTTGACCGTTGCCAGCCCGAGCATGTCTCTGAGGTTTTAGAGGCGATCAATTTCCTGTCCTCCAGCGGCGACTGCTTTTTTGTCCTCGGCATTGCCGAAACACCGGTTAAGTACGCCGTTGGGCTCAGTTTTAAGGACATCGCCTATGAGCGTGCTTTGGAATGCGCCCGAACACGACAAACCACCCAGGACGAAAACTCAAAAGTCGACATCTCCAAAACCGACGAATTCGAAGCCCGCCAGTCCTACGCCACCGACTATCTGGAAAAGCTGATCAACCTTCGCATCCCCGTACCGCCCTTTGATACTCAAGCTTTGGGCGAAATACTGAACAACAACGGTGCCGACAAACTCTCACCCACCGAAGAACAAACAAAATCGTCGTGGAGAACCCGAGTACTCCTCTTGCTGTCATTGCTTCTGCCCACCGCTGCTATGGTTTTCTTTGCCCACATGGTCCAGGGCTTGTTCATGAAAAAAGAAGAGCCGAATTCCAAGGCTAATGAGAAACCTAAAGAAGGTGACAAGCCTTCGGACGAGGGAAACCTGAACGACGGCACCACTGTTGGCGGCAATGGAGAGACGGGCGTCGCAGGACCAGTGGAAGCGACACCAGCCCCGACGGACGCTGGCCAAAACCCCGACCAGCTTGATTTGGCTGATCCCAACCGGCTCGACGGCAATGTCGCGCCAGCTCCTGAAAGCTTCGATCTACTCAACTACACCGCACCCGCCGCTCTGGCGGTTCTGGCGCTCGCCCTCCTCACCTTGCTTGACCCCAAAATTTGGCGCAAAGTTAAGGACTGGGCCAGAGAAAGCGAAACAAGAGAAGACAGCCTCGCGTTCACTGAGGCCATGAAGAAACACCTGCCGCTCGTACTCAAAGAAAAGCAGTCGCCCCGGGCCGTGAAACGGTTCATCAACCGCATGCGCTACCTGACTGGCGATATGGAGCAGAGAGGCTCAGGCTCGATGGACAAGCTGGTTTTGCTTGGAGCCCTGGATGAGTTGGGCAAAATCGACATCAGTCAACCGACCTGGTCAGGCGCATTAGCAGCCGACATAAGATTGGAGCAGTTAGGCCTGTCACTGGATGAACATTCTGTCAGTAACGAAGAATGGGAAGCCTATCGACAACTCGCAAGCTCGGTCCGTTTCTCAGCCAGCCCTGAAGAAAAAGGCCGATGATTAACGACCCGGTGCCGCGGGCAGATCATTGTCCAATGCCGTGCTGAGATTCATCATGTTGTTGTAGGTCATGATGCCGATCATCAGCGGAATTTCGATGATCTCCGCTTCGCCGTAACCTGCCGCCTTTAGGTCCTCGAGATCTTGGTCACTAACGTGGCCCTTTTTTTCTAGAAGCAAGCGCGTATAGGTGAGGAGAGTTTGCATTTTCGGGTCACTGCTTTCGCCTTTTCTGGCGGCGGCCAAGGCTTCAGCATCAAGCCCGGCCTGCTTACCCAACCCAGCGTGCGCCGAAAGGCAGTAATCACAGCCGTTGTATTCACTCACCAACATAGCAATGGCTTCTCGCTCAGCGGCGGTCAAAGTCATCAAGGCTTGGATCTTTTTGCTCTCACCAAAGAAAGCTTCAGTCGCTTTTGAATTCTGGATGAGGCGGAAGAAATTGAGCTTCATCCCTTTCATGGGGCCATCGGTCGCGACTGGCGGTAACTCAACTCTGCTCATGGCTACATTCCTTGGTATCGAAGAAAATGGAAGGCTATTCGCCCAATTGATTTCTCTTTTAACAACTCAAACTGATCGGGGAAAACATTCTGTTCTTTGACGTCAGCCTCTGCCACTATCAGGGCACCCGGTTTCAACCAGCCTTGGGCAACCAACGAACTAAGAGCTTTTGGGAGAAAGCCCTGACCAAATGGCGGATCAAGAAAGACCAAATCATGCTGGGTTTTAGCCTTTGGTAAGGCCGTTGCGTCGGCCTCCACAACTCGGCATTCAGATTGCAGCTTTGACGCTCGAACGTGGAGCACCAATGTTTTTGGTGATTGTTCGACGAAAGTAACACTGTTGGCTCCTCTGGACAGAGCCTCCAGCCCCAAAGCCCCCGTGCCTGCAAAGACATCAACAACCCGCGCGCCATGTATGGGTGATAAACCGCCCTCACCCCAACCGGAGTGTGCCAAGATGTTGAACAGCGTTTCCCGCGCACGATCTAGTGTCGGGCGAACATCCTGTCCAACCGGTGCCTCAAGTTTTAGGCCGCGAAGTTTTCCGCCAACTATTCGCACTGCTGTGCCCCTTCTTGACGTTACTGGTGGCACCAGGCTTGCCTGTTTTAGCTCGGCTATCGCGCGAATCACTATTGGCGGCATCTGCGTCGCGAACCCTGGGCCTTGGTTTCTGTTTCGGCTTGATGAACTTGCGCTTTGGTTTCGCCCAGGATTCTTTGGGTTTTAGACCAACACCCGCTGCCGCAAAAAGCTGCTGCTGTGTGACTTCGACCAACCCGCCCTTAGGGATAGCCCCCAAAGAAAAGTCACCATAGACCTGACGGATCAGGCGGTTAACCTGCAAGCCAAGATGTCCACAAACATTGCGGATTTCGCGGTTTTTACCCTCAGTCAGCGTGAAGATCAGCCAAGAGTTTGCGCCGGTTTGTTTTTGAATGAAAGCTTCGATCGGACCATAGCGAACACCCTCGACAGTCACGCCTTTCTTGAGGCTCGCTAATGCCGCCTCAGATACGCGCCCGTGAACACGAACGCGGTAGCGGCGCTTTTGGCCGTTCTGGGGCAGCTCCAATTGCCGCTTCAGCTCACCGTCGTTGGTCAACAACAGCAGGCCTTCGGAATTGATATCCAGCCGCCCAACAGGCATCACACGCGGCATGTCCCTCGGCAAAACATCATAGATTGTCTCTCGACCCTCGGGGTCTCTTGCCGTCGTCAGAACACCGACGGGCTTGTGGAAACGCCACACTCTGACGAGGTCGCGCGCAGGCAAAGGCTTACCATCGACAACAACAGAGTGGTCATCGGATACCGCAAGCGCCGGGCTAAGCAACGTTTCACCGTTGACCTGAACACGGCCTTCTTCGATCCAGCGTTCTGCCTCGCGGCGGGAACAAAGCCCGGCGCGAGCCATCACCTTGGCGATACGTTCACCCTTACTGGATTGTTCTTCTGTCATCAGCTTTTGCGATATCTAAGTTTGTATAGGCCTTTGAAAGGCTTGGACGGATCGATGGCTTCACCCTTACGGACAATATCGATCTTGCCTTTGCGCGCCAAACCGATAGCCGCTGACCGGACATGACGAAGCTGGCCACGCCAGGCTTCCCGCCCTTTCGATTCCTTAATGGACGGCGGCTTCGCGTATTGGGCAACCTCGGCCGGTGTCACTAAGGCTTCTGTCCCCTTACGCTCGGTTAAGCGTATGATGGCTGCAGCCAAATCATTGTGCTGTATCGGTTCTTGTTCTTCTGACATAGATATTAGCGCCTGTTCCGCATTTCCAGGAGGCGCAAACGAAGTGCATTCAACTTGATGAAACCTTCTGCGTCTTCTTGATCATAAACTGAATCTTCTTCGAAAGTCACGTGCTGCTCTGAATAAAGTGAGTAGGGAGACTTGCGTCCGCAAACAAAGACCGAGCCTTTATAGAGTTTAAGGCGAACTGTCCCGGAAACGAACTCCTGCGACTTGTCGATCATCGCCTGCAACATCTCACGTTCTGGCGAGAACCAGAAGCCGTTATAGATGAGCTCTGCGTATTTTGGCATCAGCTCGTCTTTCAAGTGCATAGCACCACGATCAACGCAGATTGACTCGATACCACGGTGAGCCGCCAACAAGACTGTGCCGCCCGGTGTTTCATAGATCCCACGGCTCTTCATACCGACATAGCGCCCTTCAACCAGATCAAGGCGGCCAATACCGTTAGAACCGCCAAGCTCGTTGAGCTTTGTCAACAAAGTTGCTGGGCTCATCTTTACGCCGTCGATGGCAACAGGATCGCCCTTCTCAAACTCAATTTCGATGTAGGTCGGCTTGTCTGGCGCTTCTTCGGGGGATACTGAACGACTGTAGACATAGTCCGGTGCCTCATCCCAAGGATCTTCCAAAACCTTGCCTTCAGCAGAAATGTGCAGCAAATTGGCATCGACCGAGAAAGGTGCTTCACCACGCTTGTCTTTGGCAATTGGAATTTGATGTTCTTCGGCAAAAGAAATCAGTTTTGTGCGGCTTGTTAGATCCCATTCGCGCCAAGGGGCAATCACCTTAATGCCAGGCTCTAGTGCATAATAGCCCAGCTCAAAACGAACCTGGTCGTTGCCCTTACCTGTGGCGCCATGAGACACAGCGTCTGCGCCGACTTGGCGAGCAATTTCTATCTGGCGTTTAGCGATCAACGGGCGTGCGATAGAAGTCCCTAGTAAGTAGACACCTTCATAAACGGCATTGGCGCGGAACATAGGGAATACAAAGTCACGGATAAATTCTTCACGCAAATCATCGATGAAGATTTCTTTAACGCCAAACATTTCGGCTTTTTTGCGCGCCGGCTCCAGCTCTTCACCTTGGCCAAGATCGGCTGTGAAAGTAACGACTTCACAATCGTATTCGATCTGTAACCACTTGAGAATGACTGAAGTATCCAAGCCACCTGAATAGGCAAGCACGACTTTATTGATATCGCTCATTTTTTGGGAAACCCGTTTTTAAGAAACTTGAGCCTGCAATACAAGAAAAGAGACCAGCCCTGCAAGAGTGAAGCTGTGTTATTGCAAGATAGCTGACATGCACAAAAAAAGGCCAGCGAATTCTTCGCTGGCCTTTTCCAAGTACTCGTGGGAGTCTTTAGTCTTCTTCAGGCAAAACCATATTCAAAACAATCACCAGGATTGCTGCTGGCAACAAGCCGGAAGTCATCAGGACCTTCGCTGTTGCTGGCAGATGCTGAAGCGCCTCTGGCACCAACTGAAGGCCTAGGCCTAGCGAGACAGACACCGCAAAAATAAGCATGTTTCTGCGGTTCCATTTGACGTCGCTTAGCATATTGACGCCTGCGGCAGCAACCATACCAAACATGACGATCACACCACCGCCAAGCACTGAAATCGGCATGGAAGAGATGACCGCACCAACTTTTGGGATGAGACCAGCAATGATAAGGAAAATCGCCCCAATGGTTACGACGTGACGACTCATAACACCTGTCATAGAGATCAAGCCAACATTCTGGCTGAAGGACGTGTTCGGTAAGGCACCGAAAACACCAGCGAGCGCGGAACCAACACCATCAGCCATGGTAGCACCACTGACCTCTTTGTCAGTCGCTTCACGGCCCGCACCACCTTTCGTGATACCAGAAACATCGCCAACGGTTTCGATAGCGGACACAAATCCCATCAGGCACATAGCTATGATAGCTGCAATATTGAATTCAACACCAAAATGCATGGGATTTGGCATAGAGAACCAAGCCGCACCCGCGACTTTACCAAAGTTCATGTCGCCGATTAGCCAAGCCACAATACAGCCAGCGATCAGTCCAATGAGAACTGCAGCCGTCGATAACATGCCTTTTGTGAAGAACTTAAGGCCAAGGGTTACGACAATAACCACTAAAGCGAGCCCCCAGTGATTCATGGCTCCAAAGCCTTCCTTGCCGATTAATGGCACGCCGCCAGCGGCATACTTGATACCCACTTCAACCAAGGCCAAACCAATCAAGAGTACGATTGTGCCAGTGACCAGTGGCGGTAACCAATTGCGAATTTTGCCGATGACAGTTCCAAGCAAGAAGTGAAAGATACCGCCAACAATAATGCCACCCATAAGCGCCGCCATGCCAGCCCCCTTTACGATAGGGATCATAACCGGGATAAAAGCAAAGCTTGTACCCTGAACAATGGGTAGCCTTGCACCGACTGGCCCGGCGCCAATGGTTTGGAACAGAGTCGCAATGCCAGAAAAAACCATCGCCATCTGTATCATGTAAATCATATTGGATGGATCAGCCGAGCCAAAACCAAAGCCGGCGGCACCGGCAATTATGATGGCTGGCGTAAAGTTGGATACAAACATTGCCAGGATGTGTTGTATTCCCAGTGGCACCGCTTCTTGCAGCGGCGGTGTATAATTCGGATCCTTGAGATCCTCTTTGGATGCAGACATGGATACCCCCCATTTTTGTCCTATCGCTCTTTTTGAGCGCGGCTCGAGTCTATAGACTAAGCACGGGGAGAAAAAGGGGTATTTTCCTAACGGTCTTTCAAGTTTTCTTCGAAAACTGACACCGCTTTCTCAAACTTGTCTTTGCAGCCGGGATTGCAGAACCCTACGACCTTCTCTTTATAGATCGTCAACGAGTCTTCAGCGATCGGCTTGCCGGACCAAGGGCAATTTTCGTTGATCGCGTCTGAGAGTTTCAATCCAGCCATTATCTTTATCCTAATTGACCGCAGCTACTTGAGCCGCAAGATGTTGTTCTGAAAGAACCGCGCGTTCTGACTTGCGAAGTCTTTCGCTCTCACTTTTGAGCTGCCCACATGCAGCCAGAATATCCTCGCCTCGCGCTTGGCGAACAGGAGCGGAAAGTCCCGCCGCTGCCAAAATATCAGCAAATTTGCTAATTCGTAGCGGATCAGAACATTCATACCCCGACCCTGGCCAAGGATTGAAGGGAATAAGGTTGATTTTAGCCGGTATGCCTTTGAGCAGTTTCACAAGGCCACGAGCATCTGTATCGCTGTCGTTTATCCCTTTCAGCATCACGTATTCAAATGTGATGCGACGGGCATTGTTGACATTGGGGTAGTCGCGGCAAGCCTGGATCAGTTCTTTCAACGGATACTTCTTGTTGATCGGCATGATGTCATCACGAATTTCGTCTGTTACAGCATGGAGGCTAACAGCCAGGTTCACATTCAGCTCCTCTCCACATTGGCGCATTTGAGGAACGACCCCTGATGTGGAAAGCGTGATCTTGCGCTTCGACATAGAGATGCCTTCAGGATCCATGACAATCTTCATGGCCTTTGCAACGTTCTCGTAATTATAGAGAGGCTCGCCCATGCCCATCAAAACAATGTTCGTGATTTGACGACTGCCATCTGTCGGTGACGGCCATTCGCCAAAAGCATCGCGGCTCAACATGACCTGACTGACGATTTCCATCGGAGACAAATTTCGCACCAAACGTTGCGTGCCAGTGTGACAGAACTTACAGGTCAGCGTACAGCCGACCTGTGAAGAAATACAAAGTGTCCCGCGGTCTGCCGCTGGGATATGAACCGTTTCAACTTCATTGCCGTCTTCGAAAGCGAGCAACCATTTTGCCGTGCCGTCAACAGACTGAAGAGACTGAGAAACTTTGGGGCGCTCAATAACAAACTGCTCCGCCAATCGTTCTCTCAGGGGCTTGGCAAGGTTGGTCATCGTGTCAAAATCAGTGACACCACGATTGTATATCCACTGCCAGACCTGCTTCACGCGAAACTTTGGCAAAGAAAGCTTATCGAACTCAGCCGCCAGCTCCTCTCGGCTCAAACCTACAAGGTTGGTTCGTCCATCGGCTCTCACGTCTGAAGCAGCAAAGGCAGCGCTGTGTCCGGTTTGACTCATGTTCTAATCCCAAAAAAGCAAGAAGGCGGCTCAAGGCCGCCTCAATAGATTAAACTGCGCAATCTTGTCTAGGGCTCGATGCCACAAGCCTTAGACATAGCGCGGTAACTGGCAGTGAAACCCGACAAAGAAAAGGTATCCGTCGTCTCTGTGCCTCGGGAAGATGTGCCCTTAACAACCATCGTTGATCCTTTGATCATAGCTTCGGTCATCGCGCGATCATCTTCGTTACGAGCCCAGGCTGTGTCGCCTTTGGTAAACAACGTAAAGCCTTTATTACCAACGGCAACAGAAACGCGGCTGTCAGCTTTAAAAGTGTAGCCCGCAACAAATGAATTCTCATCACGAACCTCATCAGCGGCACGGTGAGAAACCAAATAGTGAATTTGGCCGCGGCGGGTATAGTTACCTTCCGCTTTCTTTGGCTGGCTCGCCATGAAACAAGCTGGCTTACCATTATGGCTATAACGGTATGCCGACCAATCAGTGAACTGTCCCAGTTTCTCAATCTGTTGCGCCACACCCAAAGACGGGAGGGCAAAAGAGAGAGCTAGAATTAAGGCAAATAATCTAAAAGATTGCTTCAGAATTTTCATAATAAAAAGGCTCGGGGCTTTCAGCTATAGTCGCGAACTTATGGGCCGACAACGACTCGAATCTGTCGGCAGTTATAATATAATTGCTGCAAGATGGCAAAACTGTATTGCAGACACAAGCCCTAGATCGAATTTTTCTCAGAAAAAGAGCGATTTACGGCATTTTTCTCGACTAAAAACATAAGATATTTGCCTGATTTGTCGAGCAATCGCCAAAATTTCTCTTAGCCAGGGTCTCCTTGATGCTTTAATGATTCTCTTCAGCAAGGGTAAAAAACACACAAACGAGGGTAAAAATGGCAAGCGATTCTTCACAGAAAGCAAGCAAACTGGGCGTCTGGTCATGGGCATTTTACGACTGGGCGAACTCTGCTTTTACGACGGTTATAATGACCTTCATTTTTGCTAAATACATTGAGAGCTTTGCGGGGACAGCACAGTGGACCCAGATGTTAACTCTCTCTGGGTTAGCGATAGCCTTCTTGGCCCCCATTCTCGGTTCAATCGCTGATCATGGAGGAAGACGGAAACCGTGGCTATTTGTACTGACTTGGACAATGGGTATCCTAACATGTTGTCTTTGGTTTGTAGAACCGAACGAAAGCTTTATCCCGATGGCATTGCTATTGGTTGGGATTGCAAATATCTGTTTTGAACTAGGTGTTGCCTTCAACAATTCGATGTTAACTGACGTTGTTGAAGAAAAGCAAATCGGTCGTTGGTCAGGTTTGGCTTGGGGATTAGGCTACATCGGTGGCTTACTAATCTTGATCTTGTGCTTAGTTTTCATAAAGTTCGGTGACCCCGCTTCTCTTGGGCTGGATGCTGACAAACTTGAACATATCCGAATCATGGGGCCAATTGTTGGTATCTGGGTCATATTGTTTAGCATACCGCTCTTTCTATTTACCCCAGACAAGCCCTCAACTGGAAAATCTACAATGCAGGCTGTTTCATTAGGTTTGAGCACTCTCTGGCAAACCTTAAAGAGCCTTCGAGAATACAAAAACATCGCCGTTTTTCTGCTGGGTCGAATGTTTTACGCTGATGGACTGGCTACACTCTTCACAATGGGGGGCATTTTTGCAGCCAAGGCTTACGGTATGAACGACGAAGAAGTACTCACATTTGCGATTGTTCTGAACATCACCGCTGGCGCTGGCGCGATCGCTTTCGCATGGATTGATGATAAAATAGGCTCAAAGACCACGATCATCATTTCGGTATCTGCTATTATTGTGCTTGGTTCATTTCTTTTGTTCTTTGAAGCAAAAACAACTTTCTACATTCTCGCAGCATTGTTAGGCATTTTCATCGGACCTGCTCAATCAGCTAGCCGCGCACTCATGGCTCGATTGGCGCCAAAAGACATGCAAACGGAAATGTTTGGCCTCTATGCTTTCTCGGGTAAAGCCACCGCTTTTGTAGCACCAGCCATCGTTACAATTGTCATGGCGTATACAGACAACATTCGGATAGGTATGGTGGCAATCCCAGTCCTGATGTTGATCGGGTTAATCATCATTCTCCGCGTTAAAGAACCCGGCAGAGATTAGATTTAGAGCACACAGCAAAAAGGGCGGTTAAAACCGCCCTTTTCGAAACTCATATTTTCAAAGAGATCTACGACTTATCAGCCGCTTTCTTTGATTTAGGCGCAGGCTTGGCTGGTGCTGCAGCTCTTTCAGCTGAACCAGGTTCATTGACAAGCTCAACATAGCCGACAATTTGGCCGCCCCGTTCAATTTCCATTTCGCCATAGCGAAGCGCGCCAACAATCTTACCGGTTGAGCGAATGATCAAACGGCCCTGTACAACAAGCTCACCATCAACGTTACCGCTGATGTCGGCGGTGTCGACTTCGGCTGTGCCGCGGAACAAACCAGACTCTGCCACTTCGAGGACACGGCAGTCATTGAGCGCCGCTTCAACGGTGCCTTCAACAATCAGTCTGTCACAGGCGCGAATTTCACCCGCCATCGCGATGTCACGACCAACGATCAACGTGCCTTGCTCACTTGCTGGACGTCTAGAGCCACTGTCAGCACCCGGTGCAGGTGCTGCGGCTGGAGCCGCTGAAGGTGGCTGAGGTGGTTCAGGCGCCCGTCTAGCCGGTGCATCCGGACGTGGTGCCGGTTGTGGCGGCGCAGGCTGCCTTGGTGGTAGGGGTGCAGCACCGGAAGAAGCCGGAGGAACCGCCGCTCTCGATCTCAAATCACCTGCTGTATCGCTGTTATTGTCACTTTCCCCGCTGGAACCGCGCTTGGTGAACATTCTCTAACCTCTCTTCGAATAAAATAGCGCAAAAAGCTAAATCAATTAATCTAATAAAAGCTAAACCTTAATGATGGCCTTTTGGTGATCAAAATACGCTCACCCACAAAACTATCGGTTCATGCTGGCCGCATCTTACACATTTTAATTAGGTTGCAAAATGCTTCTTTGCCGAATCGGCAAAAACTATCGAATTTGAGAGTCTAATTCGCAGAAAAGTAGCCCCCAGACAGCTTCTGCAGAATCTTTTAGCAACAATCCCCAGAAATATTGACACTCCAGGCTCTTTACCCTTGCAGGCAAAACCGCATTTTCTATAGTGCGCGTCACTCGACCGAAAGCCATGAGGACCAAGCGTGAATTCCAACCAAAGCGACGTTGTTTGTATCGGTAATGCTATTGTAGACGTCCTCACCCAGGTGGACGAAGGTCAACTGTCTAAGTCAGGAATGCACAAGGGCACGATGACGCTTATAGACTCAGATAGAGCGGAGGAACTCTATGCCTCGATGGTCGACGGCATCGAAGCCTCTGGCGGATCTGCGGCGAATACCGCTGTCGGTATCGCGTCTCTCGGCGGACAAGCCCATTACATCGGCAAGGTGGCCGCTGACAGCCTCGGTGACGCATTTGAAAAAGATATCCAAGAGCAAAAAGTGACGTACCGGACGGAACGATCTGAAGGCGATTTATCGACAGCACGCTGTTTGATTTATGTCACCCCCGACTCTCAGCGAACCATGAACACTTTCCTAGGCGCCTGCACAACGCTTGGCCCAAAAGATATCAATTCTGGTGACATCTCTGCCGCTAAAGTTACCTATATGGAGGGTTACCTCTGGGACATGCCAGCGGCAAAGGAAGCATTCATTAAAGCAATCGATATCTGTCACGCCGCCGGACGCAAAGCATCGCTCACCCTATCAGATCCCTTTTGTGTTGAGCGTTTTCGCTCAGAGTTCGCTGACCTTGTAACAAACCAAATCGACATCCTTTTTGCCAATGAAGCAGAAATCTGTTCTCTCTACCAGACGAATAGTCTGGAAGATGCCATCGCTTGTGTGAGAGAAAACTGCGAGCTTTCAGCCATCACTTGTAGCGAGGATGGGTCCATCATCGTCGCTGGCGAAGAAACAATTCGAATTAAAGCCGCACCCGTCGAAAAAGTGGTCGACACAACCGGCGCAGGTGATCTCTACGCCGCTGGTTTCCTGTACGGCTATACACAGGGTTTCGACCTAGAGCTTTGCGGAAAAATTGCATCCCTAGCTGCTGGTGAAATCATCAGTCACTTTGGCGCACGCCCAGCCGTGCCACTGGCAGAACTCGCGAAACCACTGCTCGATAACTAGAACTGTAAATTTGAACGGTGCACCACCGGAAACCCGTTGACGTTTCCGGATGATGCTTCCGGTGGTTACTCGCAATCAAGAATCTTAAAGATTACTGTGTGCGCCAATACCGACTGTATTGACGATGTCATTTACGGTCGCATTCATCTGTACAATTTGAACAGACTTTTCCATGCCATTGAGAATTGGCCCAATCACTGTGCCGCCTGAAAACTCCTGAAGAAGTTTGGCAGAGATGTTTGCCGCATGGAGGCCAGGCATTACCAAGATGTTAGCCGGGCCAGAAAGCTTACAGAACGGATAGTTGGCTTTCATATGCTCATAGTCGAGGGCCACATTGACTTGCATCTCACCATCGTACTCAAAATCAACCATCTGCTCATCCATGAGTTTCACAGCTTTCCTACTGGACTCGGTGAACTCTCTCAATGGGTTGCCAAAAGTCGAATAAGATAAAAAGGCGACGCGAGGTTCATGGCCAAGTGTTTTAGCGACTTCGGCGGTCTGTTTCGCAATTTCAACCAACTCAGAGGCTGAAGGACGCTCGTGAACGGTGGTATCGGTGAGGAACACAGTCCGCCCACGATACATGAAGATGGAAAAGCCAAAAACACGCTTGCCGGCTTCACGGTCAAAAACATAACGAAGGTCAGCATAGTTAGCACTGAAACTCCGGGTCAAGCCTGTCACCATCATATCAGCTTCGCCCATCGCCACCATAGCACCAGCATAGATGTTGCGATCGCGGTTAACGAGCAGGTTACAATCTCTCATCAACAAGCCACGTCTTTGTTGACGCGCAAAGAGAAAGTCAGCATAGCGTTGGTTTGCATCTTGAGTGAGCTTGGCGTTACGGATCTCAAGGAAATCAGCTTCAATTCCCAAAGACTCCATTTGCTCTTGAATTTTATGTTCACGGCCAACTAAGACAGGGTGCCCCAAACCGGCGTTGTGAATGGCAACAGCCGCTCGAATCGCGCGCTCCTCTTCACCCTCGGCGAAAACAATCTTCTTAGGGCGAGAGCGGACGCGCTCGAAAATTTTCTGCAGGCTAGAACTCGTTGGGTCCAACCTTGAGGCCAACTGGGTCTCATAGTTCGTCATATCCACGAGGGGACGACGGGCAACACCAGAATCCATGGCCGCTTGCGCGACTGCTTTTGGCACGGCGACGATCAAACGAGGGTCGAAGGGCGCTGGAATAAGATAGTCCTTGCCAAATCGAAGGCGGCGACCGTAGGCCTCACCCACTTCATCCGGCACATCTTCCCGCGCCAAAGCAGCGATCGCTTTGGTGGCCGCTATTTTCATGGCCTCGTTGATTGTGCTGGCACGAACGTCAAGAGCGCCGCGGAAGATATAGGGAAAGCCAAGGACGTTGTTGACCTGATTTGGATAGTCGGAACGGCCTGTCGCAATCATTGCATCTTCACGAACAGCAAGCACGTCTTCCGGTAAAATTTCGGGGTCAGGGTTGGCCATTGCAAAGATGATTGGCTGGTCAGCCATAGACAAAGCCATTTCTTGCGACATGGCTCCTTTCACAGACAATCCAAAGAATGCATCGGCGCCTACAAGAGCTTCTGCCAAAGTTCGGGCATCCGTTTCAACCGCATTTGCCGACTTCCATTGGTTCATGCCTTCTTGGCGACCTTTGTAAATCACACCTTTGGTATCGCACATGATGATTTTATCCGCTGGCATGCCCATGGCGCGCAGCAGCTCCGCACAGGCAATAGCCGCTGAACCAGCACCATTGATAACAAGCTTCGTGTCTTCAAGCTTGCGGCCAGACAGGTAAACCGCGTTCAGCAAGCCAGCGGCGGAAATAATGGCCGTTCCATGTTGATCGTCGTGCATGACTGGGATATCGAGCTCTTCGCGAAGAATTTGCTCAATCATGAAACATTCAGGTGCTTTGATATCTTCCAGATTGATGCCGCCAAACGTGGGAGCCATCAAGCGAACAGCGTCGACAAAACGATCGACGTCTTCGGTTGCCAGTTCAATATCGATCCCATCGATATCAGCGAACCGCTTAAAGAGAACAGCCTTACCTTCCATGACGGGTTTAGAGGCCAGCGCCCCCAAGTTGCCGAGGCCAAGAACAGCTGTACCATTTGAGATCACGGCCACCAAATTTCCTTTGGCCGTATAGTCATAGGCAGCGTCCGGATTCTCTTCGATTTTCAAACAGGGAACCGCTACACCGGGAGAATAGGCCAATGACAGATCACGTTGTGTCGTCAAAGGTTTGGTAGGTGCAATTTCCAACTTACCTGGGCGTCCACTTGAATGGAGAAGCAGAGCCTCTTTTTCTGTGATCTTAGAGTTATTAGCAGACATGGGGGACCTCTGTAGAAAGCGTGGATCAGCTTTATTGAACAAAAATTCCCTTCCGAGAAGGGCTATTTGATTATTGTGAGCTAATTTCATCGAAAACTCGGTCTTAGACACTAGACTTTCCATGCTTTGAAAAATAGCGTTCAAACCTGCTGCATATAGGCGCAGATTTTTCAAATTGCCCACAGGCTTTCCAGTGGCAATCATTTGTCGATACCGCTATTCTCCGACGCTATGGCTGGAGCGACGAACAAAGACAAAGCAAATACCACAGAAGCCCCCCTGACGCCCATGATGCAACAATTCATGGCGCTTAAGGAGGCTCATCCTGATTGCTTGCTGTTTTTCCGAATGGGTGATTTTTATGAGCTGTTCTTCGACGACGCGGTCAAAGCGGCCCAAACACTCAATATTACGCTGACACAAAGGGGCCTATACAAAGGCGAACCAATCTCCATGTGCGGTGTTCCCTTCCATGCTGCAGAAGTTTACCTGGCACGCTTGATCAGGGGCGGGCACAAGGTCGCCATCTGTGACCAGATGGAAAATCCAGCCGAGGCAAAAAAACGCGGTTACAAAGCCATTGTTCGAAGAGACGTCACGCGTATTGTAACCGCTGGAACACTAACCGAAGATTCCCTGTTGGATGCAGACAGCAACAATTTTCTGGCCTGTTTAAGTTCTGTTCAAAACAACTTTGCCATTTCCTGGATGGATTTATCGACCGGCCAGTTCGTTGTTCTTGGCATTAACGCTGATCAGGTTGAATCCCAACTGTCTCGCATCAATCCCAAAGAGTTCATCGTACCCGACAAATTAGTCGAAAAGCCTGAGTTTTTTGAAACTTTCCGTAATCACCGCGCCATCCTCACACCACAGCCCAACGCAAGGTTTGACAGTCAGAACGCCATCAAACGCCTGAAAGAACTTTACGGCGTTAATGCAATGGATGCCTTTGGCGATTTCTCAAGAGCTGAACTTGCCGCCGCCGGAGCCTTGCTTGATTATGTTGAGCTCACACAAAAAGGCAAGATTCCAAGAGTAGCTGCTTTACGTCGGCCTAGTGCCGGCGATCTGATGGAGATTGACGCCGCTACAAGGCGGAACTTGGAGTTGGTTCAAACGATTTCGGGAGAACGCCGCGGTTCTTTGCTGTCGATAATGGATCGCACCGTTACTGGTCCTGGGGCCAGATTGCTGGCTTCATTCTTGTCGTCGCCCCTCACGCGAACCGAACACATTAATGCCAGATTGGATGCCGTTCATTTTCTGCTCAATGAAAACGGATTGCGACAAGACGTTAGGGAAAAGCTGAAAGGATCCTGCGATATAGCTCGTTCCTTATCTAGGCTCAGTTTGGGCCGTGGTGGTCCAAGAGATCTGGATGCCATTCGCAAAGGATTGGTCATAGCCGAAGAACTCGCTGACCTACTTGCGAATCAAACGCTGCTTCCCCCGCTTTTAACTAAGGCGAAAGAGCAGCTTGGTGAAAACGGTCTACAGATTGACCGGCTAGGGTCGGCTTTAGCGGAGGATTTACCTCTTCTTGCCCGCGATGGTGGTTTCGTCGCCGACAGCTTTGATGCAGATCTCGACGAGCTTAGAAATCTCAAAAACCACAGCAGGCAACTCATAGCGGCTCTGCAGCAAAAATACCGTGAAGAAACCTCGGTTTCGACACTGAAGATCAAACATAACAACGTACTTGGCTATTTCATTGAAATCTCTGCAGGTCAGGGTGACAAGATTCCGATTGAGGCGGATTCCGCCTTTATTTACCGGCAAACTTTGGCCAATGCCATACGTTTCACGACTGTTGAGCTGAACGAACTTGACAACAAAGTCTCAACAGCTGGCGACAAATCCATTGCCCTCGAACTCCAGATTTTCGAAGCTCTGCGTCAAGAGATCCTCGCGGCTGGCGATTCAATAGCAACGTCTGCCGAAGCTTTGGCAGTGATTGATCTCTTTTCTTCGCTGGCCGAATTGTCAGAGAGCCGCGGCTGGTGTCGCCCAATTGTTGATGATAGTTTAGAACTGTCCATCAGTGCTGGTAAACATGCCGTTGTTGAACAGGCTGTTGTCCAACAAGACGAAGGGCAGCCTGAGACCTTTATTGCCAACGATTGCCACTTGAACAAAGACGAGCGGATGTGGTTGTTAACCGGCCCGAACATGGCAGGTAAATCAACGTTTTTGCGCCAGAACGCACTTATCGTTATTTTGGCGCAGATGGGATCATTCGTGCCTGCGGCCAAAGCACATATTGGGGTTGTTGATCGACTCTTCTCGCGCGTCGGGGCCGCCGATGACTTGGCCAGAGGCCGTTCAACCTTCATGGTCGAGATGGTGGAAACTGCCATCATTCTCAACCAAGCAACAGAGCGTTCCTTTGTTATTTTGGATGAAATTGGGCGCGGCACCGCGACGTTCGACGGCCTTTCCATTGCTTGGGCGACCGTTGAAAGCTTGCTCGAAGTCAATCGATCAAGATCGCTCTTTGCTACCCACTACCACGAAATGACGTCACTGGCGGAACAACAGCCCGCCCTCTCCTGCCACACAATGAAAATCAAAGAGTGGCAGGATCAGATTGTCTTCATGCATGAAGTTATAGCCGGGACCGCCGACCGATCTTACGGTATCCACGTTGCCAAACTAGCAGGTCTGCCGACACCAACGGTAAACCGGGCCAATGAAATCCTGAATAAACTCGAGAAGGGCGACGAAGCGTCAACTCTTTCTCTCCTGGCTAACGATTTGCCGCTTTTTCAAGTCCAAAATTCGCCCCCTGCACCCGCCAAAGTACCTGAACATTTGATGGTCCTTGAAAGCGCTTTGAGATCAGTGAACCCAGATGATCTTTCACCAAAAGAGGCTCTCGAATCTCTTTACCAACTCCGGGCTTTGTTGGATGGGGCAGATTGATGGAACAAATACCAGAAATGCAGTCAAAACTTGAAGCCATTGCCTCACAACTCAATGCTCGTCTAGAGTCGTCTTCCACAAATGACAGCCCTGCCCAAGCTGATCTGATCCGTTTGATCAAGACAAGCGACGGTGAGGCCAGGGACCTGATAAAGGAAGCGTTGAACGCGAGCGAGCTTCACGGACTAGACGCCGCCAATTTACTGTCCCTATTCACCGATTTGTTGTTGTCATCTTTGTTTTCTTATGCGGTTCGTCGCTTCGCGGTGCCAGAGAAACAACAATTGTCCCTCGTTGCCGTTGGCGGCTATGGCCGTGGCCAACTTGCCCCCTTTTCAGACTTAGATCTGCTGTTTCTCGTCAAACGTAAAGCTCTCAAGGAAACCAACGATGCGATTGAGTATTTGCTTTATCTCTTGTGGGATTGTGGATTCAAAGTTGGGCAGGCAACCCGCACAGTGTCCGAGTGTATGGAATATTCAGAGGCCGATCTGACGGTTAAGACCGCCTTACTTGAAGCACGGTTCATTGTCGGGTCGGAAAGCCACTGCAATCAGCTTAAGAAAAAATTCCGGTCTGCCAATCCACCTCGCAAAGCTTCTCTCTTCATCGAGGGGAAATTGGGCGAACGCGCTCTTCGCCACGAGAAAGCAGGGATCAGCCGGTATTCTCTTGAACCAAACATCAAAGAAGGCAAAGGCGGCCTGCGAGATCTGCAAACACTCTTTTGGATCGCCCGCTATCTATATGGTGGGCCAGATAGAGAGTTGCTTTCAAAGCACGGCGTATTCACCCTGGCTCAGGGGGCACAGTTCCGAAAAGCCGAGATATTTCTTTGGACATTGCGCTTTCATCTTCATTACGTTGCGAAACGTGCCGAGGAACGGCTGACGTTCGACCTGCAAGAAGACGTTGCTCAACGCATGCAATACAAGGATCATGCTGGAACTCTGGCGGTTGAGCGATTGATGAAACGCTACTTCCTTGTCGCAAAGGATGTTGGTGACTTTACCCGTATTTTGATCGCAGCTTTAGAAGCCGATCAAACAACGTCGACCTTGACTGAATTGCCCCGACGCTTGTGGGGTCGGAAATCAGTAGAAGGGTTTCTAATCGACAACGGTCGTCTCTCATTACGTCATGTAAAAGACGTGAGCCAGAACCCTATCAACCTGCTGAAGATTTTTGCCGTCGCTCAAAAAAATTCGATGTCCATTCATCCAAGGGCACTTCGCGTCATCACTCAGAACGTTCGTCGCATAGATCGTGATTTTCAGAACGACCCCGAAGCCAATGCCTTGTTTCTCTCAATGCTTTGCTCAAAGAAAGACCCCTCGAAGACGCTCCGACGCATGAGCGAAGCCGGTGTTCTGGGGCGTTTTATTCCTGATTTCGCAAGAGTTATCGGCCAGATGCAATTTGACCGATATCACCATTATACCGTTGACGAACATACCCTGTTTGCATTGGATAATCTGCATCGGATTGAACACGGCACTCTTGCCAATGAAAGTCCCCTGTCAGCCAAACTTTTCCCATTGGTTCTGTCCCGCAAAGCGCTTTATGTCGCCGTGTTCTTGCACGATATCGCCAAAGGCCGAGGTGGTGACCACTCAATTTTGGGAGCGGAAGTTGCCAAGCGACTTTGTCCCCGACTAGGTTTAACCGCTCAGGAAACAGATACCGTCTCCTGGCTCATTCTCAACCATTTGGAAATGAGTAAAACGGCCTTCAATCGCGATTTAGACGATCCACAAACAATCGAAAACTTTGCTGAACTTGTACAGTCTGTCGAGCGGTTACGATTACTCCATATTTTGACAGGCGCAGATATTCGCGCCGTCGGCCCCGGCGTTTGGAATGGGTGGAAGGTCTCGTTACTGAGAGGAATCTACAGCAAAACCGAGCTCTGGCTCAATGGTGGCCTGACGGGTGAAGCCAGGGCAGCTCTGGTTAAGGATCGTCTCCAACAATTGCGCGAAGAGTTAAGTCACTGGTCTTCAGAAGAATTCAAAGCCTATCGAAGCCTCGGCGATGATCGCTATTGGCTCGCCTATGATGCACAGACACTGGCGGCGCATGGCGAGCTCGTCAATTCTGCTGAAGCTCAAGACATTATGGTTGATTTCAGGGTGAACCACGATCGCGCCTTCACGGAAGTTATCGTTTACACGGCAGATCGACCTGGTCTTTTCAGCAAGTTGGCAGGATCCATTGCCCTTGCCAATGGTACGATCGATGGCGCACGTATCCACACGTTGAACAATGCCATGGCATTGGACACCTTTTTCATACGCGACGCCTACGGCGGCTCCTATGACGAGCCGCATCAATTGGCTTCATTGGAAACAACAATCAAAAAAGTTCTCGCGGACGATGACAAAGCTCTTGGGAAACTGAAAGGACGTCGCTCTCACTTGCCAAAACGCATGGACGTTTTCCGCATTACGACGAGTGTGCTTTTTGATAACAAATCCAGCCGCTCGTTCACGGTCGTTGAGGTGTCCGGCCGCGACAGGCCAGGCGTTCTTTACGCTATTACCAATACACTCCACACCCTAAGCCTGACCATCTCATCCGCCAAGATCACCAACTTTGGCACAAGATTTGTTGATTCTTTCTATGTTAGTGACACAGAAGGAGCCAAGATTAAGAATCAAGATCGCCTCGATGAAATACGCGAAGCAGTCTTATCTGCCTTAACACAAATGTCTGGATGAGATTAACGTGATACTGAGAGCTTTTCTAACGGTAGGTGCCTTGACTGGGATGAGCCGCGTTTTGGGGTTCTTACGCGATATCTCCATCGCCTCATTCTTTGGAACTTCCGTATTTGCAGACGCCTTTGTTATGGCGTTTAGACTGCCTAACCTATTCCGCCGCCTATTCGCGGAAGGGGCCTACACGGCTGCCTTTGTCCCGATCTATGCCTCCACTTTGGCCGAAAAAGGGCAGGAAGAAGCAACTCTTTTTGCCAATCGAAGCTCCGCCGTTCTGACAATCTTCCTTAGTTTTTTGAGCATTCTCGCAATCCTTTTCATGCCGTGGATTATCAAAGTGATCGCGCCCGGCTTCGTGGAAGACCAAAGCAAATTCGACTTAACGGTCAGCCTATCTAGGATAATGTTTGTCTATCTGCTGTTCATGGCTTTGACTGCCCACCTTAGTGGTATCTTGAATAGTCATAAAAAGTTCGCAGTTGCTGCCGCCGCGCCAGTTATCCTGAATTTGGTTTTTCTAATCGCTCTGTTAGTTGTCATTCCCCTGTTTTACAGCTCGGTCTACGTACTAGCTTTTGCTGTATCCGTGGCAGGGTTAGCGCAGTTTTTGCTCGTATTTTTTGCCGTGTGTCGCATTCCTGTGAAACTGGCCGTAGTGAAGCCAACAATCGATGGTTCGGTTAAGAAGCTTTTCAAATTGATGGGACCAGGGCTGGTAACCGGTGGGGCACAACAGCTGAACTTGATCGTAGGCTCCGCTATTGCTTCTATGCAGGCAGGTGCTGCGTCTTATCTTTATTATGCAGACCGAGTATACCAACTTCCCCTCGGTCTTGTCGGTGTCGCCTTAGGCGTGGTTCTCTTGCCACAACTCTCATCACTGTTTCGCAGCAAGGATCAAGAAAAAGCCAACAATCTGATGAATTCAGGACTTGAGCTGGCTTTGTTGTTCACGTTGCCTGCAACGGCTGCATTGCTTGTCATTGCGGAACCAGTTGTCATTGGACTTTTTGAGCGTGGCGCCTTCGATCGCGCTTCTTCTTCAGCAACAGCAGCAGCGCTCATGGCTTATGCCATCGGACTGCCCAGTTTTGTACTCGCCAAGGTAATGGCGCCGGGGTTCTTTGCTCAACAAAACACCAAGACCCCTATGTACTACGCTCTTTGGACCATCGGCTTAAACTTAATACTGGCTCTAGCGTTTGGGTTTTACTGGGGATTTGTCGGGATTGCGTTAGCGACCTCGCTTGCAGGTTGGCTGAATGTATTTCTTCTTGCTGGCGGCCTCTACAAAAGGGGGCTTTGGCGATGGAGCCAACACCTTTTGTTACAGGCCTGCAAACTGGTGCTGTGCAGTTCTGTTATGGCCAGCCTGCTCCATTGGCTCGCCCCTATATTCGGTCGATGGCTGGGTGAGAGCCCGTTCGACAAAATCCTCCACCTAACAGTCCTAGTGGGCATCGGCATCGTGTCTTTCTTTTTCCTAACGATCGTCACAAAAACCACCTCACTTGCGAGATTAAGGACGCAATTGGCCAAAAAGGGTTGAATCTTCGCTTTCTTGAAACAATGAATCCACTATCAATGAAAAGCCTGAGAATAAGGTGAGTCGAGGCGCTTTCCGGCCCTTGACCGCAGAAAACTTAAGGCGCATAAGCCCAGAACTTTCTAGCAAATTTTAGTACTTTTTGGCAAAGCTATGACGAACAAAGGTCGCATTTTTTCGGGTGTGCAACCAACCGGTAACCTGCATCTTGGGAATTACCTTGGTGCAATCCGTAATTTTGTTAATTTACAGCATGATTATGAAGCGATCTATTGCGTGGTTGACCTCCATGCGATCACAGTGTGGCAAGATCCAAAAGTGTTGCGTGCCAACACAAGAGAAATCGCCGCTGCTTTCCTGGCGGCCGGCATTGATCCGACGAAATCAATCATTTTCAACCAGAGCCAAGTCAGCGCACACGCTAACCTCGCTTGGATTTTTAATTGTGTCTCGCGCCTCGGTTGGCTCAACCGTATGACCCAATTCAAAGACAAAGCTGGTAAGAACCGTGAAAACGCTTCCACAGGCCTCTATGCCTACCCCAATTTGATGGCCGCGGACATTTTGGCTTACAAAGCAACCCACGTGCCAGTAGGCGAAGACCAAAAGCAGCACTTAGAACTGACGAGAGACATCGCCCAGAAGTTTAACAATGATTTTGGCGTCGATTACTTCCCTTTAACAGAACCCCTCATTCTTGGAACTTCAACGCGCGTCATGAGCTTGCGCGATGGCACCAAGAAAATGAGCAAGTCTGATCCGTCTGAATATAGCCGCATCTCTTTGATGGATGGACCCGACGAACTGCAGCAAAAAGTCCGCAAAGCGAAGACTGATCCACTGCCAGTACCCGATCTCGAAGCTCTTGATGATAAGCGTGAAATTACCGCAGACGTGAAAGCCGAACGCCCAGAAGCCGTTAATCTCATTGGGATTTTCTCGACACTGGCCAATCAAACCACAGAAGAAACAGTCAAGGAATATGGCGGCCAACCCTTCTCTGATTTCAAGAAAGCGCTGACTGATGTTGCTGTTGAACGTTTGGGTCCAATTGGCACAGAAATGAAACGCCTGATGGCGGATGAAGGGCACGTCGATGCAGTCCTGAAAGACGGAGCCGAGAGAGCCGCTGCAATCGCTGAACCTATTCTAAACGAAGTCCAAGATATCGTTGGTTTCCTGAGACCATGACCGCTAAACCTCTATCCGCCAGAAACTAAATTCTTATGCAAATCTACCTGCCCATCGCCGAAATGTCGGTTAACTTCGTACTTATTATTGGGCTGGGTGCGGCAGTAGGCATTCTATCGGGGATGTTCGGCGTCGGTGGTGGGTTCTTAATGACCCCAATCTTGTTCTTTATCGGCATTCCACCGGCTGTTGCCGTCAGTACAGAGGCTAACCAGATTGTTGCCTCATCCGTCTCAGGCGTCCTCGCCCATTGGCGGCGGGGTAATGTTGATATTCCAATGGGAATTGTTCTGACGATTGGCGGATTTCTCGGATCGACGACGGGTGTCCAACTTTTCTCTATCCTGAAAGAACTTGGTCAAGTCGATCTCGTCATCAAGTTGTGTTATGTAGTCTTCCTAGGGATCATTGGCGGCCTCATGTTGATTGAATCAATCAACGCTTGGCGCCAACAACAAAAAGCCGGTGCAAAGAGAAAGAAGCTTCATACCCACACTTGGATTCACGGCCTGCCGTTCAAAATGCGCTTCAGAAAGTCCAAGCTCTACATCTCGGCTTTGTTGCCTTTGTTTATCGGTTTTTTTGTTGGAGTTATCGCAGCGATCATGGGTGTCGGTGGCGGCTTTGTTCTTGTGCCCGCCATGATCTATCTGCTGGGGATGCCAACGGTTGTTGTTGTCGGAACATCTCTCTTCCAAATCATTTTTGTGATGATCAACGTCACAATCCAACAAGCCTATACAAACCAAACTGTCGATATCGTTCTCGGGATACTGCTCCTCATTGGTGGCGTTATTGGTGCTCAACTAGGCGCTAAAGTTGGTTCGCGGTTAAAAGCGGAGCAACTGCGGATTTTGCTAGCCTTGATGGTCCTCGGCGTCTGTGTCAAACTTGGATTGGATCTGGTCATTCAACCCGCTGATCTCTTCTCACTCAGCCAAGGAGGACATTGATCATGAATCGCCAGCTGTTCTCCCTTAGTGCTTCGGTAGCCTTTGCCTTTCTTTTGATGTTCTCCCCGGCGAAAACTTTCTCTGCAGACGTTGTTGCGGATCTGAGTAAGCGTTTAGTACCCATCACGACCGGTTTTAGCGGTACGGACGTTTTGTTATTCGGCGCTATCGACCCAAGCGACAACCAAGACAAAGACGTCATTGTTACCGTTAAGGGTCCGACCGAGGGCGTCCGTATACGCAAAAAGGATCGTGTTGCCGGCGTGTGGATCAATTCTAACTCAGCCCTGTTTAAATCCGCTCCTGGGTTTTATGCGGCTTTTGCCACCAAGCCGCTAGAAGAAATTATTTCGCCGTTGGAGCTGGAAAGTGCAGAGATTGGCATTGAACAACTGCCATTGAAGACTGCTCATGGTCGGTTTTCTCCAAACCTTGAACTAGAATGGCGTCAAGCACTTGCCCGAAACATGGAAACAGCCAGTCTTTACCGTACCGATGTAGGTCAGGTGACGATGCTGAGTGATCAACTGTTTCGAACAGATCTTCACCTACCAGCGAACGTGCCGACGGGCACTTACACTATCGGTTTCTATACAGTGAAAGATAACCGAGTGGTAGGTGCGCAGAGCATGCCTCTTATCGTTCGTAAAGCAGGACTTGGTGCTTGGATTTACGATTTTGCACACCATTCCCCAGCCCTTTATGGTATAATCTGTGTTCTCATTGCCATCGTTGCGGGCTATGCATCTTACATTGCATTCCGCCGGTCGTAGAAAAGGGGACTTATCGTGACGACGGACCAATCAAAACAAGACAGAGACGAGCAAGCCGCAGAGACAATAGGCGAACGTATCTTCCTTGTCGTTGTCGACAATTCCGAAGAGATGAACGTCGCTTTGCGGTTTGCCGCTAACAGAGCCAAAAAAACCAACGGTCGCGTGGCCTTGCTTTATGTCGTCGAGCCATCAGATTTCCAACACTGGCTTTCTGTGGGCAACCTTATGCAAGAGGAAGCTCGTGAGGAAGCGGAAGAACTGTTGCAGAAGTTTGGGGCTCTTGCCCACGATCTCTCAGGCATCATGCCTGTCCTCTTTCTCAGAGAAGGGGATAGAAAAGACGAGCTGCTGAGCTTACTTGACGAAGAACCCACTATCTCTGTATTGGTCCTCGGCACCAATACAGAAGGTAAAGGCCCAGGTCCTCTGGTCACTGCCCTATCAAGCAAGTTCGTTGACCGCCTCCACATCCCATTAACGCTCGTGCCTGGCAATTTGAGTGAAGCTGATATTGACGCAATCACCTAAAGCCACCATCTAGTGGCAAAGACACGTTAACCCTTAGGACAAACCATGTTCATTCAAACGGAACAAACCCCTAATCCAGCGACGCTGAAGTTCTTACCAGGTGTCACTGTTCTCAATGAGGGTACTGCTGATTTTCGCAGTCAGGAAGACGCCGCTCTGTCACCTTTGGCACAACGCATTTTCGCAGTTGAAGGCGTGCAAGGCGTGTTTCTGACAACTGATTTCATTACGATTACAAAAAGCGAAGAAAAGGAGTGGTACCTGCTTAAACCTTCCTTGCTGGGTATCATCATGGAACACTTCACTGCTGGACGGCCTGTATTGGTCGGCACAGGCAGTGAGTCTGAAGTCACTTATGATGACGAAGGTGCTGACGAGGAAGTTGTTAGTCAAATCCGGGAGCTAATCGACACCCGCGTGCGACCAGCTGTTGCCATGGACGGTGGTGATATCGTTTACCGTGGCTTCCGTGATGGTGTTGTTTTCCTTCACATGCAAGGGGCTTGTGCTGGTTGCCCAAGTGCCGGTGCAACACTGAAAATGGGCATTGAAAACATGCTGCGCCATTACATTCCTGAAGTACAAGCCGTAGAGCCAGTCTAAATTCTCAAGAGTTCAAGGTCGTTTTATGTCGGGAGTTCTCAGCTTAGGCCTGTCTTTGACCGGGCAGTACTTACGGTTTCTTGCTGTTTGTCTTCTGTTTGCCGTTTTTTCGGGCTGTAGCCAAACTGGACAAGTTTCAACACCTTCGTCCAGTCCGAAGCAAAAACTAGCAGCGGCGCCCAGCCTCAACGCCCCAACGCCACGTAGCACTCAATTTAACCCTTTACCTTTGCCTTTGAGAATCGTTTACCCGATCCGATACGATCAAGGCATCGAACGCAAAGGCGAAATTCTAGCCGTTAGTAATTCAGCGGAAGAAATCGCCCGTATCTTCAAAAAAGAGAAATATGAAGTCCAGGCTGTCAGAAATGGCACGCCTGTTCCGCCAATTTTTGTCGATCGCATTCCTTTTGATCTCAGGCAACGCTCCATTAAGGAAAAGAAAGAACTCTTTTTCAAAATGGTGTTACCTATGGCGTTAGTAGTCAACCTAGAGATCCGCGAAATTCGTGCACGGATTGAGGCCAGCGGCTGTAGAGGGGCAACCTATCAATGTACCCAACCCTGGCTCAGGGAACTGGGGGAGAACTATCGAGTTGATACTGTTGATCAACTTTTAACCAAGATCGATGAAATTCCACCCAGCCTCATGCTCGCGCAAGCCGTCGAGGAAAGTGGATGGGGTAGCTCTCGTTTCAGTCAGGACGGCAACGCGTTGTTCGGTCAAAGAACCTGGGACTCACAGGACAGTGGTATGATCCCATATGAACGGGAAAACGGCGCAAACTACCGGGTTAGAGCCTTCAACGATATCATTGAGAGCCTGCGCGTTTATTCGCGCAACCTGAACCGCCACAAGGCCTATACAGAGTTGCGCCGTCGTCGCGCTGGTTTCAAGCACTCGGGGCAAAGAGCTGATTCCTACTCTCTCATCAAAGGGCTAACCAAGTATTCCACGACTGGAGATGCCTACGTCAAAAACCTCCGCTCCATCATAGAGAAGAACCGCCTACAAGACTTTGATCGAGCACGGTTGGACCTCAATCGGCAGCCAAAGCGTGTCCTTGTTTCTACTTACTAGGAAGGCGGACTTCTAATGAAGCCTCAAAGTCGCGACATCATTTTATCTTTTGATTCTGCAGGGAAATCTATTTCAGTAGCAGTCGCGAACTTGAACGGCCAACTTCTCTTCGAACACTTCGAAGAGCTCCGCTTTGGCCATGCGGCAAGGTTGATGCCAGCGATCGACCAAACACTGTCATTGGCTGGAGTCACTTACAAAGATCTAGCCCTCATCGCAACCACACGAGGACCCGGCGGTTTCACTGGGTTGCGCGTAGGTTTAGCAACGGCAAAAACGCTGGCTCAAGCGCTTTCCATTCCTGTGCTAGGGGTTTCCTCTTTTGACGTTAACCTTGCGTCGATGTCGCCGAAACAAGCGCCCGACCGTAAACGATTAGTGATTATCGACAGTCACAGAAATGACCTTTATTTCCAATGGTTTAATGTTGATGGCACGCCTATTGGTTCCCCTTCTATTTCGGAAGTATCTGCAATCAAAGACAGGATCGAAAAGGAGAGCCCTCTTGTCCTCGGAAACGGAATAGCCCTGTTTGCAGACTGGCCGCTCGCCCAAGAATTCAAGCCAGATGCACCCGTCAATTTGGCCAATTCTTTGGCTTCACTTGTTAATGAAGCCTCACACTTGAAGCCATTGCCCGAACTTCCAACCGACTTCTCATGCGAGCCTATCTATTTGCGATCTGCAGACGTCACCCTTACTTCTAAGACTTAAAAAAATGTCTTCCCCATTGGACAATTTTGGATGGTGAAAACAGAAAATTCTGTCGTCATAACTAAAAGCTTAGGCCCAGAATTCGGTGCCATCTTAGCCACTCTGCACCAACAATGCGTGGCGCACGGGGCTTGGTCGAGCAACTCTTACCAGCAGATGATGGGCCTACATACAAGCTCTGCCTTAATCGCGATGGTTGACCAGGAACCCGTCGGTTTTCTACTTTCTTCCTCGACATCGCTCGAATCTGAGATCCTGATGCTTTGCGTCGCTCCAAAAGTACGCCGCCTTGGAATAGGGTCCAAATTGCTGCTTTCACTTGTCGAAGATCTCGCTGTTCAAGGCACCTGTGATTTGTTGTTAGAAGTCGCTGAAGACAATCACGAAGCCATCAACCTTTACGGTAAAAACGGTTTCTTGGAAGTTGGCAAAAGGCCCAATTATTACGAATCACCTGAAGGAAAAAAGACTTCCGCGTTGATCATGAAGCGAATCATTACATGAGTTTTATCTATTTTTGCAAAGATTTAGAGATTAGATTTACGGTGAATTGGAAACGACTCTACTGTCGAATCCGTTCATTTATCACACCCCAAATAAAAGTGACTTCATTTAGCTATTTACCCAATTAGGGATTTGATAGGACTTGGTTCATTTACTATAGATTTGCGCTAATCTGATTAATACTGTGAGAGTAAGAAATGTCTGCACCTGAATCAAAAGACCGATTGCTAGAACTTACGTCGCAAATCGTCTCCGCTCAGGTTGCCAACAATACTGTCCAGGCAGCAGAGCTCCCCGGCCTCATCAAAGAAGTGTATCAAACGCTTTCTAAAGTCGGTGACGTCAGCGACATCTCCGATGACAGGATCGCGCCTGCAGTGCCAATCCGCAAGTCGGTTACTCCTGACTACTTGGTTTGCCTCGAAGATGGCAAGAAGTTGAAGATGCTAAAGCGTCACCTTAAAACCTCTTTCAATTTGACACCTGAAGAATATCGCAGCCGTTGGGGCCTTCCATCTGACTACCCTATGGTTGCGCCCAATTACGCCAAGCAACGCAGTGCGCTTGCTCGCGAGATCGGCCTAGGCACGACAAGAGGCCGTGACTAATCTTTGCCACGCTTCACCTTGTTGTTTTACAGAGAATATTCTCAGACGACTTGAGTCGATTAAACTGCCCAACTATAAACTATCCTCGAACAAATGCCGCGCATTACAATCAAACCGTAATGATCGCGCGTTAATCTGGTAGTGGGCGGATCGACATGATTGCATCAATTGCAGAACGTTGCATTGACAAAGGGTTGAAAATGACAGGGCCTCGCAAAGTCATTGCGAAGGCTCTCTCACAATCTGATGACCACCCAAACGCCGACACACTTTTCCAGAGAGTCCAAGCTTTGGATGCCAGTGTATCATTGGCAACTGTCTACCGAACATTAAAGCTCTTTGAAGAACGCGATATCATCGCTAAATTGGATTTTGGCGATGGGAGATCACGGTTTGAGCAAGCGCCAAGAGAGCATCATGATCATTTGATCGACGTGCAGACCGGTGAAGTGATAGAGTTTCAAAACGACAAGATTGAGCAACTCCAAAAGGAGATTGCTACTGAATTAGGGTACGAATTGACCGATCATAGGCTGGAACTGTTTGGCCGCAAGATCGAAGGAAAATAGCATGAGTCTCAGCTCACCCATTATCTCATCGGTTCGATTGACTGTTTACGTCTTGCTCACAATCGCCCTTATTCCCGCTCAAGCTCTTGCGATCAAGGTCAACAAGAGATGGGCAAAAGCTGTTCCTTTGTACTACCATCGCCTCTGTTTGAAGGCGCTGCGAATCAGAGTCATAAAGCGCGGTCGCATTTCCAATGTTGAGCCGACCCTTTTTGTCGCCAATCACGCCTCTTATATCGACATCTCTATTCTCGCTAGCCTTCTCAAAGCCTCCTTCGTTGCAAAAAATGACATTGAACGCTGGCCTTTCTTTGGGTTGCTGGCCCGCCTACAACGCTCGATTTTCATTGATCGGAAATCCAGGAATGTAAACTCACACGTTGATCAGATGAGGGAGCGGCTGGAGGCTAATGATTCCATCATCGTCTTTCCTGAGGGAACGTCTGGCGACGGTAATTCAGTCATTCCCTTTAAATCTGCACTGTTCAAAACCGCTGAGATTAGACCGCATGGCGAAGCCCTTACGGTCCAGCCGATCTCAATAGCTTACGCTCGTTTAGACGGCATAGCCTTGGGGAGGTCTCTAAGGCCTTACTATACTTGGTTCGGTAAAATGGGACTTGTTTCACATATCTTTAAAGCGGCTGGATTAGGCCGCCTGACCGTCATCGTCGAATTTCACCCAATGGTCACTATTGATGACTTCGAAAACCGCAAAGCGCTGAGTGAATGGTGCCACCAGGAAGTAACAGAAGGCTTGGCCGAGGGGCTGGCCGGGCGACCACAACGCAAACCAAAAATGCTTCCTGCCTAAAGCTAATCATGCTAGGAGGCGTTTTCGGCGAAAACTTCGCCAATAGAACGTAAAATCAAGGACTTATCTTTTGCCGAAGAAACTTTTCATCAAGACCTATGGCTGCCAGATGAACGTCTATGATTCTGCCCGGATGACGGACACCCTTGCCCCAATCGGCTACGAACCCACTGACAGCCCAGACGGCGCCGATATGGTGATCTTAAATACCTGCCACATTCGTGAAAAAGCAGCAGAAAAGGTCTATTCGGACATCGGTCGCCTGAAACCCTTTAAGGAAAAGAAGACCGCCGAAGGCGAGCAAATGATTTTGGCGGTAGCCGGTTGCGTGGCTCAGGCCGAAGGTGCAGAAATCATGCGTCGCGCACCCGCTGTCGATATGGTTTTTGGACCGCAAACCTATCACCGTCTCCCCGAGTTAGTGGCTAAAGCTACCCGCGAGAAGGCAATCGGCAAGTCCGCTGTTTTGGACACCGATTTCCCATTGGAATCAAAATTTGACCTTTTACCAGAAGAGTCCCGCTCGCAAGGGCCAGCAGCCTTCCTGACAATCCAGGAAGGTTGTGACAAGTTTTGTACCTTCTGCGTAGTGCCTTACACTAGAGGCGCTGAGTTCTCTCGCTCCGTTGAAGAAATCGAAAACGAAGCCCGCCGAATGGTGGCGCTGGGCACCAAAGAAATCACGCTGCTGGGCCAAAATGTTAATGCCTTTCACGGTGAAAAATCAGGCCGCGAAATAGGTCTTGGCGACCTGATT
This sequence comes from uncultured Alphaproteobacteria bacterium, assembly GCA_905480575.1. Classification (GTDB taxonomy): domain Bacteria; phylum Pseudomonadota; class Alphaproteobacteria; order UBA7985; family CAJQQZ01; genus CAJQQZ01. Next base: position 43,233 of record CAJQQZ010000110.1, read on the forward strand.
CGCTACCTCAGTGAAATCGACGGTTTGGAACGTATTCGTTTTACAACCTCACACCCCAGCGATATGGCCGACGACTTGTACGAAGCTTTCGCAAATGAGCCTAAGTTGATGCCCTATTTCCATCTGCCGGTTCAGGCTGGATCGGATAAAATTTTGGCCGCCATGAACCGCACGCACACGGCAGACGAATACCGACGGATCGTAGACCGTTTGAGAGCAGCCTGCGAAGACCTCGCTATGTCCGGTGATTTCATTGTAGGCTTTCCTGGCGAAACCGACCAAGATTTTGCCGAGACATTGCGCCTGGTAACCGACATCAATTATGCCGCCGCCTATTCCTTCAAATACAGCCCGCGTCCGGGCACACCGGCGGCGTCCAGCGAGTTGCAAGTGGATGAAGCGGTAAAAAGCGAACGGTTGGCGATGTTACAAACCCTATTGAACGAACAACAGCTTGCTTTCAATTTAAGTAAAGTTGGCACCCGCATGTCAGTCTTGTTAGAAAGAGAAGGCAAACGCCCTGGCCAGTTGGTTGGACGCAGTCCTTTCATGCAGTCCGTTCATTTGGAAGCGCCGAGTCGTCTAGTCGGTTCAATTGCAGAGGTTGAAGTCATCGATGCCAAGGCCAATTCGATAGAAGCCAAAGTAATCACTGGCGAGTGGGAGACATCGGTTGTTGATGCTGCTTAATCGCCCGTTAAAGGAGCGCCTTTCTTGAGCGGTTTTGACCCCTTGCACGCTGACCAAGCCCCACAAAAAAGCGAACAGCTGTTACTGATTTTCGATGACGCTAGACGTGTGCCTTTATTATTTGGCCAGCACGACGAAAATCTTGTTCGTTTGGAACAAAGGCTTGAAGTCAAACTGGCTTCACGCGGCAATCAGGTGGCGATTACCGGCACGGAAGAAAATCTAGAGCAGGCCCGTCTGGCCTTAAAGTCACTCTATGACCAGCTGGAAAAAGTAGACAGTCTGACACTAGCAGATATCGACGCCTCTTTGCGCTTTGCATCAATTGGCGAGACTTCGAATGGCATTTCAAAAAGCCGGGAACTTCGGACACGCCGCAAGCAAATCTCGCCTAGAACACCAGGCCAAGCAGAATACCTCGATTTACTCTCGAACAATGAACTCGTGTTTTGTTTAGGGCCAGCGGGGACAGGGAAAACCTATCTCGCCGTTGCCTATGGGGTCTCACTGTTCCTCACGGGCGAAGTTGACCGTATTATCCTTTCTAGACCAGCGGTCGAAGCCGGTGAGCGACTTGGTTTTCTGCCAGGCGATCTAAAGGAAAAAGTCGATCCTTATTTGCGGCCTCTTTACGACGCTATGCATGATATGATGCCCGGTGAAATGGTCAGCAAAAAACTAGAAAGCGGGGAAATTGAAGTTGCCCCGCTAGCCTTCATGAGGGGACGGACGCTTTCCAATGCTTTTGTCATTCTTGACGAGGCTCAAAACACGACAGCCGTTCAAATGAAGATGTTCTTGACCCGCCTGGGCGAGGGCAGTCGTATGGTTGCGACTGGTGACCTCAGTCAGGTTGATTTGCCGTCTGGCGTGCGATCTGGGCTAAGAGATGCTATTTCGACGCTTGAGAAGGTAAAAGGCATAGGTATCAAACGCCTCAACGCCAAAGACGTTGTGCGCCACGACTTGGTTGCCAGGATCGTTCAAGCTTATGATAACCGCGTCAAAGATATCGACACCGCCAAAAAACCCAATGAATAAGGCACTCTCCTCAATCAACGTCGACTGTCTTATTACGGATGCTCGGTGGCAAAAAAAACTGTCTGATCCGGGGAGCCTTTGTTCAAAATTGGCGGCAGCTGTGTTGGGTAAAGAGAATCTCCCGCTTGAACCCAATCAGCAGATGGAAATTTCAGTCACTCTTTCCAATGACTCCGAAATGCGAGACCTCAATCGGGACCATCGGGATAAAGACAATGCAACGAATGTGCTGTCTTTTCCCACATATGAACCTGATGAGTTGGACGACGTCGAGCAATTGGGCTTGCCTGAAAATATGCCACTGGTACTCGGTGATATTATCGTTGCGCTGGAAACAACCGAGCGCGAAGCAGGGCAAGAGAACAAATCCTTTACCGATCATTTTGCGCATCTTTTTGTGCACGGTTGTCTGCACCTCCTCGGGTACGACCATGAGGTTGACGAAGAAGCTGAAGAAATGGAATCTCGCGAGATTGAGCTGCTCAGCGAACTAGGAATTGCCAACCCGTATAAAAGCGGGCTATGATCTTGAAACAACAACATAATTTTAGATAATGCCAGACCCTTCATCCGACAGTAGAACGACCCGTCAGTCGACGAGCAATGGCTCTAAGAAGACGAACGGGTCCCCTATCACCGAGAAAATCAAGGCCCTTTTCGGCCGTAAACCCAACGATCAAAGTCTACGCGATACGTTGGAAGTTTATCTCGAAGAAACAGCCAGTGACGGCGATACCAGTTCAGAGGTCGATCAAGACGAACGAGCCATGCTCGTTAACATCTTACGATTTAAAGAATTAACTGCCGATGATGTGATGGTTCCTAGGGCCGACATCCTCGCCGTGCAGAACTCAGCGACGCTGCAAGATATTGTTGCCCTGATAAACAAGGAACAACATTCTCGTTTCCCAGTGTACAGCGATAACTTGGATGACGTCAGTGGCATGATCCACGTGAAGGACCTCCTAACTTTCTTCGACAAACCAAGTTCCTTTTCAATCGGATCAATTCAAAGGGAAATTCTTTTTGTGGCCCCGTCCATGCCGGTCAGTGACTTGCTGTTGAAGATGCGGCTGACACGCATCCATATGGCGCTGGTTGTGGATGAATATGGCGGCATTGACGGTCTTGTCACCATCGAAGATCTGGTTGAACAAATCGTCGGGGAAATTGAAGACGAGCACGACATCGATAACGATCCCGAACTCATTGAACTAGCTGAAGGTGAATGGGTGACAGATGCTCGTATGAAGATCGAAGACTTTGAAGCACTCACATGCGTTATTTTGACGGAAGAAGAAAGAGAAGAAGACATCGACACACTCGGTGGGTTGGTTTTCTCAGTTGCTGGGCGCGTTCCAAGCCGAGGAGAAGTCGTAAGGCATGATTCAGGCATTGATTTCAAAGTCTTAGAAGCCGACCCCCGTCGCATCAAACGATTAAGACTAACCAACCTACCCGTTGTTCCACAACAGGACGCCTAAGTCGTCATGGCGAGCTCACTTCTGACGAATCTAGATCGGTCGAGGATCTGGTTGGAACGCCTCTCTGATTCAAAGCGATTGATCGTTGCATTTCTGGCGGGTTGTTTGGGCGCTCTTGCCTTTCCACCCGTTAACTTGGTCTTCGTCATTTGGATCAGTTTTCCAGTGCTGCTAATGTTAATCCAGCCAGGATTGTCGACCAAGATGCTGTTTGGCCTGGGGTGGATTTTCGCCTTTGGCTTTTTCCTTGTGGGCCTCTATTGGGTCGGGATCTCTGCAACGGTTGATTTAGCGACTTTCTGGTGGTTCGTGCCGATTGCTTCCACGGGCTTGCCTGCCATTCTCGCCTGCTTCGTTGCGCCCATCCCATGGATCATTGTGAAGGTCTCGCGCCAACCTAAAGAGAAAGTTGTGCTCTTTATTGGGCTTTGGCTTCTGCACGAGTGGCTCAGGTCCTGGATGTTCAATGGCTTCCCTTGGAATTTGGTTGGCTATGCCAGTTCCGTTAATCTAGCAATGACACAGCTAGCATCGGTAGGGGGTGTCTGGCTGTTATCACTGCTTATCTTAATCTCCGCCTCATTGCCTTTCCTTTGGTGGAGCAATATCAGTCGAAAATCGGCAGGATACCTCTTGCTGTCATTGGCGATTCCTCTAGCCATGTGGGGCTATGGCACTCTGCGTTTGGGCCAACCCACCAGTTTTGTGCAAGGTATCGGTTTGAATCTCGTTCAAGCCAATATTCCCCAAAGTCTCAAATGGGATCCAAAGGCTGCGGAAACCAATTTCAAAAAGCACTTTGAGCTTTCCGCGTTCAAGCCCTCAACTTCTGACACAGAGTTAACCATTTGGTCCGAAAGTGCGGTTCCTTATCTCATAGGCGAAGACCCTAACCTGCGCACATACTTCGCTGATTCGATCCCAGAAGGTAACCTGCTGATTACCGGCGGAAACCGTCGAGACATCGATACAGAAGGTGTACGACAGTATTTCAACAGCCTTTTCGTTTTAGATGACGAGGGCAAAACGGTTGGACTCTACGACAAAAAACACTTGGTGCCTTTTGGCGAATATGTACCGCTTGGCAGCCTCCTGCCGATTAAAAAACTAACGGCTGGCTTGATTGATTTCCAAAGCGGTTCGGCTGAACGCAGGGTTACACACGACCCTATACCAGCTTTCGTCCCTCTAATTTGCTACGAGATCATCTTCCCGGGTCGCATAATCCCAAAGAGCCAGCCACGGCCAAGTTGGTTGCTGAACATAACGAACGATGCCTGGTTCGGAAAGAGCAGTGGCCCCTACCAGCATTTTGCTATTTCACGCATGAGAGCGATTGAAGAAGGCCTCCCTCTCGTCAGAGTTTCAAACCCTGGGATCACAGCAATCGTGGATCCTTTCGGGCGAATGGTATCGTCGACAAACCACGACGAAGACGCAGTTGTTCGTGGGTCACTGCCCAAAGCTTTGACACACCCGCCGATTTTTGCCTCGTTAGGCAACCGCGTGATCACTTTATACCTGTTAATGATTTTACTCGCCTTTGTTCTGATTCGCCTTTGCGGTCTAAAGCAAAAGTGACCGCTAAATCGGACTAAATCTGATTTAGTGGACAGCAATATCCAAGTTCTGCTTGACGCTTGGCCCTTGACCTCTAAAAGCTTTTAACGAAATTCAAGTCAGTTCAAGACAGGGCAAGCCATGAGTCAGCGTGATTATCTCTTCACAAGTGAATCTGTTTCCGAAGGTCATCCAGACAAAGTCTGCGACCGAATCTCCGATGCAATCGTTGATACTTTTCTAGCCGCTGACCCCTACTCCCGCTGTGGTGTCGAGACCCTAACAACAACCAATCACATCACGCTCGCTGGCGAAGTGAGAGGGTCGAGTTCAATCACGGCTGAGGTGATGGAAGAGGTTGCTCGCCAAGCCGTCAAAGACATCGGTTATGAACAGGATGGTTTCCACTGGAAGAATAACAAGGTTGAAGTGTTAGTTCACGAGCAGTCAGTCGATATCGCCCAAGGCGTCGATTCTGGTGAAGACAAAGATGAGGGCGCTGGTGATCAGGGCATCATGTTTGGTTACGCTTGTAAAGAAACCGAGAGCCTCATGCCGGCTCCCATCGCCTATTCGCACGAGATTCTTCGAACCATGGCTGAAGCTCGTCATGGCGGGCAAAACAAGTTCGGCCCAGATGCCAAGAGCCAGGTCACATTGAAGTATGTCGATGGTAGACCGGTTGGCTGTACCTGCGTTGTAGTTTCGACTCAGCACAGTGAAGGCGTGTCCACGGACGAAGTCAGGGAACTTGTTCGTCCATTCGTTGAAAATGTTTTGCCTGAAGGTTGGATGCCGCCAGAAAATGAATTCTACGTCAATCCTACTGGGCGGTTTGTTATTGGTGGCCCCGATGGTGATGCCGGTCTCACTGGCCGTAAGATCATTGTTGACACTTACGGCGGTGCAGCTCCTCACGGTGGCGGTGCTTTCTCTGGTAAAGATCCAACAAAAGTTGACCGCTCAGCCGCCTATGCTGCACGCTATCTGGCAAAGAACGTTGTTGCCGCTGGCTTGGCCGACTACTGCACTATCCAGCTGTCTTATGCAATTGGCGTGTCCAAGCCATTGTCAGTGTTCATTGACACACGTGGCACATGCAAAGTCGACGAGCACAAGCTTTCAGCTGCTCTGCAAGAGATGGTCAATCTCAGCCCTCGTGGCATTCGGGAGCACTTGCAAATGAACCGCCCGATCTATGCTAGAACCGCAGCTTATGGCCACTTTGGCAGAACGCCAGACGCCGACGGTGGTTTTTCCTGGGAAAAGACAGATCTCGTCGATCAACTCAAAGGGCTGCTTTAGCCGTCTTCTGAACCGATGGACATCCCCAGAGAACAGAATATCTATGGGCGGCGTTCTGGCCGGCCCCTGAAAGACATCCAGAAGAAACGCCTTGAAGAGCTTTTACCCCAGGTTGCAATCACGCTTCCTGAGACAAACCACAGCCTTGATCCTAAACCACTCTTTGATCCCTCTGTGCAAGAAGTATGGCTTGAGATCGGGATTGGTGGTGGTGAACACTTGGCATACCAAGCACGGCACAATCCAACTGTCGGGCTCATAGGCGCTGAATTTTTCATCAACGGTATCGCTAAGACTTTGGCTTATGTTGATGAAGAGAACCTAAGCAACATCCGATTGCAACACGGTGATGCCCGTGAACTGTTGGACGCTTTGAAAGACGATTGCCTTGATCGTGCGTTCATTCTTTTCCCTGATCCTTGGCGCAAACGCCGTCATAACTTCCGCCGCATTGTCAATTTAGAGACCCTTAACCATATGGTGCGGATTCTCAAAGTTGGCAGCGAGCTCAGAATAGCGACGGACCATTTTGACTACCTAACTTGGATCTTGCGCTTTTGTCAGCAACATCCAAATCTCGAATGGCACGCCGAAAATCGATCCAACTGGATCGATCCTCCAAAAGACTGGATCACCACCCGATATCAGGAAAAAGCAATCAGAGAAGGAAGGGTTCCAGCCTTCCTTTCTTACAAAATAGTGAAATAGACCTAATAAAGCTTTCAATTCTCACGAACTTCCCCTATATACCGGCTCAACTATAGGCCCTGAGACGAACTCAGGATCGTTTGAAAAAATCCGGGCCTTCATGGCCCTTTTTTTATGCCTGAGTGAAGGCAGCCTCGAGGAAGCAGACTTGCAAGACTTTTTAGACAGTGAAGTTTTGGAAATAGCCGGCGGTCTGAATGATCGTGTTCGGCAGATCATTGCGCCCACTATCGAAGATATGGGCTTCGATCTCGTGCGCGTCCTGGTAACAGGCGGTCGCAAACCGAAGCTACAAATTATGGTCGAACCACTCGAAGACAGAATAATGACAGTGGAAGATTGTGCAATAATCAGCCGTCAGGTTTCTGTCTTGTTAGACGTTGAAGACCCAATCACAGATGCCTACGACCTAGAAGTCAGCTCTCCTGGCCTTGACCGCCCTCTAATGAAGCTGGAAGACTTTCAGCGGTTCATGGGGTTCGAAGCCCGTGCCGAAACACGCATTCCTAAGGAAGGCCAGCGCCGTTTTAAAGGCCTCATCACCAAAGCGGAAGACGACGGTGAAATCGTTTTGCAAGAACGCGATGATTTGGAACACAAATTGAATTTTTCAGAGTTTGCGAAAGCCAAACTCGTACTATCCGATGCGTTGGTTGAAGCGGCTCAAAATGGCACTCTTCCAACAAAAAACAACGACACAAAGAAGAATAGCCTCAACTAGTCTGAGGCTCAACGGGATTGACACAAGACTATGCAGACAACAACCGCTCCAAGACCAGAAATGATTCAAGTAGCCGATGCCGTCGCGCGCGAAAAAGGCATCGACAAAGAAGAAGTTCTGGAAGCCATGGAACAGGCCATTCAAAAGGCCGGTAAAGCCAAGTACGGCCCTGAGCATGACATTCGTGCTGATATCAACCGAAAGACAGGCGAAATTGGCCTATCACGCTACCGTGAAGTGGTCGAAGAAGTCGAAGACGATGAGACACAAATGTCTCTCAAAGATGCAAACGTGTTCCAGCCTGGTCTCGAGATCGGTGAGTTTCTAGTAGAGCCTTTGCCGCCAATCGACCTCGGCCGTATTGCAGCACAGAGTGCGAAGCAGGTTATCGTTCAAAAAGTTCGTGATTCCGAACGCAAGGTTCAATACGAAGAATTCAAAGACAAGAAAGGCGAAATCGTCACCGGCCTTGTTAAGCGTGTCGAATATGGCAACGTGACCGTTGACCTGGGCCGTGCAGAAGCCATTCTTCGTCGTGACGAAGTTATCCCCCGCGAAAATCTCCGCAACGGCGACCGCGTCCGCGCCTACATCTATGATGTTCGCGAAGAGCCACGCGGCCCACAAATTTTCCTTTCACGTACCCATCCGATCTTCTTAGCCAAACTCTTTGCGCAAGAAGTTCCAGAAATCTACGACGGTATTATTGAGATTAAGTCAGTTGCTCGTGACCCAGGCAGCCGTGCGAAGATCGCGGTTACAACCCAGGACTCTGCCGTCGATCCCGTCGGTGCTTGCGTTGGTATGCGCGGCTCCCGTGTTCAGGCTGTTGTTGGTGAATTGCAGGGTGAGAAGATTGACATCATTCTTTGGTCAAATGAACCTGCTACCTTCTTGGTGAACGCATTGGCACCTGCAGAGGTCGCTAAGCTTCTGCTGGATGAAGAAAACCACCGTATCGAAGTTGTTGTTCCAGATGACCAACTAAGCCTCGCTATCGGTCGCCGTGGTCAGAATGTCCGTCTGGCTTCTCAACTTTCCGGTTGGGAAATCGACATTATGACAGAAGCGGAAGAGTCCGATCGTCGTTCTGAAGAATTCAAGACCAGATCACAACGCTTCATCGAAGCTCTTGATGTTGAAGATGTTATTGCCCATCTGTTGGTTTCAGAAGGCTTCACAGCTGTTGAAGAAGTTGCTTATGTCGATAGCGGCGAGCTTACACAGATTGAAGGCTTTGACGAAGAGATCGCAGAGGAATTGAAAGCGCGTGCTGTTGACGCTCTCGAAGCAGAACAGCAAGCGATCCTTGATCAACGTCGTGCCCTCGGTGTGACAGACGATCTCTCTCAATTGCCACACATCAACGATGATATCTTGCTGCGTTTCGGCGAAAACAAGATTTTGACTTTGGATGATGTTGGTGACCTCGCGAGCGACGAGCTGCTCGAATTGTTGCAAGGTTTCGAGATGAGCGAAGATCACGCAAACGAAGTTATTATGGCGGCTCGCGCCCATTGGTTCGACGACGAACCAGTCGCGGAAACACCAGAAGCAGAAACTAGTGAGACAACAGGGGGCTGATCTTTAGATTAGCTCCAGCAAAACAATGGAAGAAAAGGAGACAAGGACTCTCAAGAAATTACCGGAAAGGCGTTGTCTGGTTACAGGCGAGACCAAAGAGAAAGCTCTCTTGTTGCGTTTTGTCATTGGACCAGAAAATGAAGTTGTTCCTGATTTTGCCAACAAACTGCCCGGTAGAGGGCTTTGGTTGACAGCTGATCGACAGTCTTTGGAAACAGCGCTCAAAAAGAAGGCTTTCTCGCGAGCAGCAAAGCAGAATGTCAAAGCGACTGAAGCTTTGATTGACCTTGTTGTGACGGGGCAAAAAAGCCGATGCCTTCAACTGATAAGCCTGGCTCGCAGAGCCGGGGCAACAGTCGAAGGAACCGAAAAAGTAGGGCAGTTGGTTAAGAAGGGTCGTGCCAAGGCAATGGTGTTGGCGAACGATCTTTCAAACAACAGCAGAGCCAGACTGGTAAAAGGTGATGAGAGGTACAGAGTTTGTGACATCTTTTCTTCAGACGAATTGGGGCCTTTGTTTGGCAGAGATCAAACGAGGGCAATAGCTATAGAAGACGCAGTTTGGGCCAAAAGACTCGGTTTTGAGTTGGAACGGCTTGCAAAATTGATCGGAATGCCCGAATAACGGCGGGCAAGACAGACAGGAAAAAAATGACTGATAACAAAGACCAGGATCAGAAGAGCAAATTGCGCTTGTCGCGCCCTGGTGGAAAACTAGGGCTCAAACAGCCAGTTGGTGATGCCGGCGCAAACACAATGCGCGGACCGGCTCCGGGTGGTCGCTCCAAGACCGTGACCGTAGAGGTCAAAAGAAAGCGGACCTTCGATCCAAGTGCCAAGGCCCCTGCTACGCGCGGTGGCCCAATCATCGAAGAAAGACCAACCATCGATGTTGCAGGCAGGAAGAAGGAACCAGCACCCGCTGAGACGTTGGTTTTTGCTGACGACAAGCTGACTTCCGAAGAACGTGGCGCACGCCTCAAAGCTCTTGAAGCAGCGAGGCTCGAGTCCGAACGTAAAGCAGCGTTGGAAGAGGAGGCCCAAAGACGTGCTGAGGAAGAAGCAAGGATCGCTGCTGAAAAAGCCGCTATTGAAGCTGAAATTGCAGCCAAAGCGGCCCAAGAAGCAGCTGATGCAGCTGCACCCTCTGGTGCTGCAGCAACACTTACGCCAGCGCCTGCGCCAACTGTAGCGGTAGCGGCCCCAGCGAAGCCGGCGCCAGCAGCAACTGCTGCTCCTGCTGCGCCAACAGCGCCTCAAGTTCGTACTGAAGCGCCCATTGAAGGCCGCGTTAAGAAAGCCAAAGGCGGCACTAAACAACCACCGAGAGAATCGAAACGACAGGAACCGCGTCGCCGCCCAAGTAAAATTACAATTACAAAGGCGTTGGAAGAGGATGAAGGTCGCATGCACTCACTGGCGTCCATCAAACGTCGGAGAGAAAAAGAGAAACTTCAGTCCCAGCAATCTCGCGAGTCGGGTTCTAAAGTTATTCGTGACGTCATTGTTCCTGAAACAATCGCCGTCCAGGAACTTGCCAATCGTATGGCTGAACGTTCTGGCGAAGTCATTAAGTCACTCATGAAAATGGGCGTCATGGCGACCATTAACCAAGTGATTGATGCTGATACGGCAGAATTGATTGTTGAAGAGTTTGGTCACAATATCCGTCGTATTTCGGACGCTGACGTAGAACAGGGTGCGATTGAAGTTGAAGAAAATGAGAGCGCCAAAGTTGCGCGCTCACCAGTTGTGACGGTGATGGGTCACGTTGACCACGGTAAAACTTCATTGCTCGACGCTCTTCGCAAGACTGACGTTGCTGCCGGTGAAGCTGGCGGTATCACACAGCATATTGGTGCCTATCAGGTTGAAATGACCAGCGGCGACAAGATCACATTTGTTGACACGCCTGGTCACGCAGCCTTTACAGAAATGCGTGCCCGTGGTGCGAACACAACCGATATCGTGATATTGGTTGTCGCAGCGGATGACGGTGTCATGCCACAGACAATTGAGGCCATTAGCCACGCTAAAGCAGCTGATGTTCCAATCATTGTTGCGGTCAACAAAATCGACAAGCCAGATGCCGATCCAACACGCGTTTACACAGAACTCCTTCAGCATGAGCTTGTTGTGGAACAAATGAGCGGTGACGTGTTGGCGGTTCCTGTTTCAGCGATCAAAGGCACCGGCCTGGACAAGATCGAAGAAGCGATCATGCTCCAAGCAGAGCTCCTTGAGTTGAAAGCCGATCCAACGACATCTGCACAAGGTGTTGTTGTGGAAGCCAAACTCGAAAAAGGTCGCGGCTCTGTTGCAACTGTCCTGGTTCAAAAAGGGACATGCCAAGTTGGTGACATTTTCGTTGCCGGTAAAATTTGGGGCCGTGTTCGTGCGCTTGTTAACTACTTAGGTGAACAAGTCGAAGAAGCTGGACCTTCCACGCCGATTGAAGTGCTCGGTCTTAATGGAACACCACAAGCGGGTGACGACTTTGTTGTTGTTGCCAACGAAGCGAAGGCACGCGAGATTGCTGAATTCAGAACTGCGAAAGCAAGAGATGCTATCGCGGCAGCCAGAAGCAAAACCTCTCTCGATCAAATGTTCTCAGCTATTCAAGCGGGTGAAGTTAAAGATCTGCCTGTTATCGTCAAATCTGACGTGCAGGGATCTTTGGAAGCCATTTCCGGCGCACTAGAAAAACTCGGCAATGACGAGGTGAATGTTCAGGTTATCCATGCTGCGGTTGGCGGTATCACTGAATCCGACATTACGCTCGCCAAAGCATCTGAGGCGATCATCATCGGTTTCAACGTTCGTGCAAACCCACTAGCCAGAGACATCGCGCGTCGTGATGCCATCGACATTCGTTACTACTCAATCATCTATGAAGTTGTAGATGACGTGAAGGCAATGTTGTCTGGTCTCTTGAAACCTGAACAGCGTGAAAACTTCCTGGGTTACGCAGAGATTCTCGAAGTCTTCCAAGTTACCAAAGTTGGTAAGGTTGCCGGTTGTAAGATCACATCTGGCCTTGTAAAACGGGGTTCTGGTGTTCGCTTGTTGAGAGACAACGTTGTTGTTCACGAAGGCAAGCTTAAGACACTGCGCCGCTTCAAAGACGAAGTTCGTGAAGTCAAAGACGGTTACGAGTGCGGTATGGCGTTTGAGAACTACGACAACATTCAAGTCGGCGATCAAATCGAATGCTTCGAAGTTGAAGAGATTGCAAGAGAGCTATAGTGGGCAGTTCAAAACCTCCCTCACAGCGACAATTGCGGGTCGGTGAGCAAATCCGGCATTCGATTGCCGAGATCTTGATGCGAGGAGAGGTTCGTGAGCCTCTCCTCGCCGATCAACCGATTACGATCACTGAAGTACGAGTTAGTCCTGATCTGAAGAATGCAACCGCCTTTTTCCTCCCGCTCGGTGGGGAATCGGCGCTAGAGGTTGGTGCTGCCTTAGGGCGGGCATCCCCCTTCATTCGCTCGCGCCTGGCGTCAATGCTTCGATTGCGTTACGTACCGAAGATTATCTTTGAGATGGACAAAACCTTCGACTACGCAAGCTCCATCGACCGTCTGTTGAACAGTCCAAAGGTTCAACAAGACATTCAAGCACCAGAAGAAACCGAATAACGGTTCTTCTCAGCGGTAAATATCCATGGCAAAAAAACGCAAAGGCCTACCGGTTCACGGCTGGGTGGTCTTGGACAAACCTTCTGAGATAGGGTCCACCCCCTGCGTCGGCAAAGTTCGCTATGCCTTCCAGGCTCAAAAAGCTGGGCATGCAGGAACCTTAGACCCGCTCGCCAGTGGCATCTTGCCGATCGCACTGGGGGAAGCCACCAAAACCGTCCCCTTTATCATGGACGGTACAAAGGAATATGACTTTACCGTTACCTGGGGCACCGCGACAGACAGTCTTGATTCAGATGGAAAGGTAACCGGTGAAAACGACAGGCGCCCGACCGAAGAAGCTATCATCGAAGCCCTACCTTCATTTGTTGGCACCATCTCACAGAAACCACCCGAATTTTCAGCCATCAAAGTCCAAGGCCAACGTGCCTATGACCTTGCAAGACTTGGTGAGCTCGTTAAACTCGCTGCACGCAACGTCGAAGTGTTCGATCTTCAGCTCATTGGACATTCAGAAAACGAATCATCGTTTAGAACTTCCTGTGGCAAAGGCACCTACATTCGCTCTATCGCAAGAGACATGGCAGAAAAGCTGGGGTGTTTGGGCCACATTTCGGTTCTGCGTCGAACGAGAGTTGGACCATTTTCGCTTAAAGATGCGATTTCACTGGAAACTTTAACATCTTTAGGCCATATAGGCGCCGATCACGGCTGTTTACTGCCTGTTTCGACCGCGCTGGACGACATCTCGGCGTTGGCCATTTCAGAATCAGAAGCCAGATCACTGCGAAACGGGCAGACGCTTTCACTGGCACATCGTCCTCTTTACGACAAGGTTCAAAACCTTGGCTCCAACGTCTGTTGGGCCAAAGTCGGAAGAACACCGATTGCTATGTGTGAAGTCATCCCTGGAGCAGTAAAATCAACGAGAGTCTTTAATCTTTAGAGGCATTAAGCCTCTGTTTTACAAGGAAAAAGCGATGTCGATCACACCAGATCGTAAGCAAGAACTCATTAATGAGTATGGCCTGAAGCCAGGCGACACAGGTTCACCAGAAGTCCAGGTAGCTATCCTGACTGAAAGAATCAAAAACCTGACCGAACACATGAAAGAGCATAAGAAAGATTTCCACTCACGTCGTGGTCTTCTGATTATGGTTGGTCAGCGTCGTCGATTGCTAGACTACACGCGGAAAAAAGAACAAGCACGCTACGAATCATTGATTAAGCGTCTTGGCATTCGCCGCTAAAAAGACAAGCAGCCGCTAGTTTTCGGATTAGCGGCTGCACTTCGTTTTGTTTGAAGGCTTAGCGAGCCAAAAGATGCCGCGGGCCCACGCATAAACAGCCAAGAAATCGGCTTTTTCTGTGTTGGTCCGTAGACCTCAGAAGCTTCAAACGAAAGAAAAAGTAACAGTGTTCAGTTAACTCGCGACTGAGCGCTTTCTAGCACCGAATCGGTGCTTGGAGATTATATGTTTGAAGTAACTCGTAAAGAAATCGAGTGGGGCGGCCGCCCCCTAATCCTGGAAACAGGTAAAGTAGCGCGCCAAGCCGACGGTTCCGTCATGGCACAATACGGCGATACAGTTGTGCTCTGCACAGCGACCGCCTCTAAAACACCCAAGCCAGTGGATTTCTTCCCACTAACAGTGAACTATCAGGAAAAGACAGCCGCTGTTGGCAAAATTCCCGGTGGCTTCTTTAAACGCGAAGGTCGTCCCAGTGAGAAAGAAACACTCACTTCACGTTTGATCGACCGTCCTATTCGCCCACTGTTCCCATCCAACTACCGTCATGAGACACAAGTCATTTGTACTGTGCTCAGCTATGACCTTGAGAACGATCCAGATATGGTTGCTATGATTGGCGCTTCTGCAGCACTGACCATTTCAGGCTTGCCGTTCATGGGTCCGATTGGTGCAGCACGTGTTGGTTACATCAACGACGAGTACGTCTTGAACCCAACAAAAGATCAAATGGAAGAAACCGATCTCGATCTCGCTGTTGCTGGCACACAAAGTGGCGTCATGATGGTTGAATCAGAAGCAAGCGAACTTTCAGAAGCAACTATGCTCGGCGCGGTTAAGTTCGGTCATGAAAGCATTATGCCAGTGATCGACATGATCATCGATCTTGCTGAAGACTGCGCGAAAGAGCCTTGGGACCTTCCTGGTAAGCCAGAAGGTTACGACGCTGTGGAAGCCAAGGTTCGTGAGCTGGCAACCGAAAGCATCACTGCTGCCTATGCAGAGCGTGACAAGCAAACTCGTCGCGGTCTGATTGACGACGCCAAGAACGCTGCTTTGGAAGCCATGGACCCTGAAGAGTTCGATCACGGCATTGCTGGCAAGCTTCTCAAAGGTATTGAGAGCGAGATCCTTCGTGGCCAGGTTTTGGACACAGGCATCCGCATCGATGGTCGTGACACAAAAACTGTCCGCCCAATTGTTTCAGAAGTTGACGTTCTGCCTAGAACACACGGCTCTGCGCTTTTCACACGTGGTGAAACACAGGCACTTGTGACAACAACACTCGGCACTGGCCAAGACGAGCAGATCATCGATGCGCTTGAAGGTGAGTACCGTGAGAGCTTTATGCTGCACTACAACTTCCCTCCCTACTCTGTTGGTGAAGCTGGCCGCGTTGGTTCACCTGGTCGCCGTGAAATCGGCCACGGTAAATTGGCTTGGCGTGCGATTAACCCAGTATTGCCTCGCGGTGAGGACTTCCCTTACACCATTCGTTTGGTGTCAGAAGTCACTGAGTCAAACGGTTCGTCATCCATGGCGACTGTTTGTGGTTCATCTCTTGCCTTGATGTCTTCTGGTGTTCCACTGCCACGCCCGGTCGCTGGTATCGCCATGGGCCTCATTAAAGAAGAAGACGGCCGCTATGCAGTCTTGAGTGATATTCTTGGTGACGAAGATCACCTCGGTGACATGGACTTTAAGGTTGCTGGTACAGAAGACGGTATTACTGCTCTGCAGATGGATATTAAGATTACTTCTGTCACACACGAGATCATGGAAGTTGCCCTTGATCAAGCGCGTGACGGTCGTTTGCATATCTTGGGTGAGATGGGCAAAGCAATCGCAACACCTCGCTCTGAGCTGTCCGACAATGCACCACAGATCACAACGATCAAGATCAACAAAGACAAGATCCGTGACGTCATTGGTTCTGGCGGTAAGGTGATCCGTGAGATTACTGAAGTTACTGGCACTAAGATTGACATCGAAGAAGATGGTACAATCAAGGTTGCTTCTACTGATGCTGAATCAGCGAAGAAAGCCGTTGAGTGGATTGAGTCCATCACTGGCGAACCTGAGTTGAACAAGATCTACAAGGGTAAAGTCGTTAAGTGTGTTGATTTCGGTGCATTCGTGAACTTTATGGGCGCAAAAGACGGCCTGGTTCACATCTCTGAAATCGCACCAACACGCATCAATAAAGTCACTGACGTGATCAACGAAGGCGAAGAAGTCTTTGTTAAAGTCATCGGCTTTGATGATCGCGGCAAAATCAAACTTTCCATGAAACGCGTTGACCAGGAAACTGGCGAAGAGATCGTGGAAGAGAAAAAAGACGACTAAGTCTGAATTCTTTTAAAAACTACGGAAAAGCGGCCCCTTAAAAAGGCCGCTTTTTTTGTGTCTTGTATTTTTTGTTTATCATTTGTCAGGAATTTGAAATGCTAAAATACTCCAGCATTGTTGCCCTCTCACTTATTATCCTCTTCAGCGCATTCGGTGGGCCATTATTTGCGCAGACTCCACAACTGCCTGTTCGTGAAACGGCTATACCTAAAACAACCAACAGCGTTCCTCACGTCCAGTTGGGCGTACAAGTTGACCCTGACCTTGCGGCAAAGTTCTTAGGTCGTGTTGCCAGTCTCCCCGACGTAGAAGTTCGGGAAACAGTGGTATCACTGCCCGGAGCAAAAGGGTTTTGGTTGAATGATGCCCTTGTGCTTGCGCGTCCTGACGTGATTGTTGGCGGTCGAGAATTTGCCCATATGCATCCAGATGGCAGTCTGCACGCCTCATTGCGCCCAGCAACCGCACGCGCGGCCGTCAAGACTGGATGGGCAACACCTCACCCTTGGGCCAACCAACGTCCGGGCTGGGAAGGATTTGTGATGGTTTACACACCAATGAACGACAAAGAGTTGGAAGTTGTATTCAGCCTTGTTGTTGATTCTTACGAATTTGTAACCGGTCGGCGTGTCATTTACCAATAAATGGCGAAATACAATTGGCTTCCTGATCGGCTGAAGCTGGGCTAAGGAGTTAAGAAGTAACTATCCAGGCCGAACCACATGACCCGTGCGTTTCTCGTCACACTTTTTCTTGAAGCGGCCCTTGTCATTTGTTGGAGCTCTGGATTCATCGGCGCTAAGTTAGCATCTGAGACGCCAGCGGTTTTTGTTTTATTATTTTGGCGGTTCCTCTTCACCACTATTGGTCTTTCGCCTTATATCTGGATGGCGTTTAAGTCTGGCCTTACCGTGTCGTCCTTTGCTATCCAGCTCCTCGTTGGTCTGTTGGCCATGGGGCTGTTTCTAGCTTTTGGCGTTAAGGCGATTGACCTTGGAGTACCAGCGGGGACTTCCGCGCTTATATCGACCCTCCAACCGCTAGCAACTGTCGCTGCAGCTAGTGTGATCTTGAAAGAAGATATCTCTTACAAACAGTGGCTTGGGTTGATCATTGGGTTGATTGGCGTTTCAGTAGCCGTCGGTGGATCTTCGGGAACAGCACCAATCGTAGCATTCGCCCTGGCCTTTATTGGGGTTCTCGCGATTGTGGTTGCAACAATTATCTCGAAGAAGGTCGCCACCCCCCTGCCCCTTCTGCCTACTCTGGGGGTCCAATCCTTAGCGGCAACCGCCTTGTTCCTTCCGCTCGCGATCCATGAAGGCACCTTGGTTCCAACAATAACTTACGACTTCATTTTCGCGATCGTCTGGTTCATTCTTTTGTCGACATTAGGCGCATATGGTTTCTTTTGGCTGTGTTTACGCCGAAGTTCTACAGCAAGAGTTTCGAGCTTGATCTACCTCACACCACCCGTAACCGCTATCTGGGCATGGCTCATGTTCTCAGAACCCATCACAGCGTTTATCTTGGTCGGCTTTGCTATCTGTTTTGTTGGAGTAATTCTTGCCGCAAAGTCCGATTAAAATTAGAACGACGGAACGAGCAACCCTCTTAAACAAGACAGCACCATGCTAACTAACGTATTCGATTCCCCTATCGGCCCCCTAATCGGCCATCGTGGCGTCACGGAAACAGCGCCAGAGAACACCCTGGTTGCAATCGAGAAGGCCGCTGAGTACGGCTGTAAATGGATTGAAATAGATGCGCAGCTGACCAAAGATCTCATCCCCGTTCTCATGCACGACGATGATTTGGACAGGACAACCAGCACGACTGGGCGTCTAGCAGACAGAAATCTGAAAGAGCTTGCTTTGGTCGATGCTGGTGCTTGGTACGATCCGCCTCACCCCGGCGAAAAAATTCCGACCCTCATAGAATGCCTGAAGCTTTGTTTTGAACTGGATCTGCGGATCAATGTTGAGATCAAACCCACCGAAAGCCTCGACGAAATTACCGCCGAAAAAGTCATGGAAACTCTACTGGAGTTTTGGCCAGAAGATCGAGACCCTCCTCTGATCTCAAGCTTTTCTAGACCAGCTATGAAGATTGCTCATGCAGCGGCTCCTCATTGGCCTAGAGGTATGCTCTATCATGGCTTGGACGAAGATTGGCTCGAGTTCGCCGAGGAGATCGAAGCCTGGTCACTTCACGTTTGGGACGAGGATCTCACCCAAGAGCAGGTCGACGACATGCATTCAAAGGGTTATCCTGTTTTGGTTTACTCTGTAGATGACTTGCAAACTTCCCAGCGCATGAAGGACCTCGGAGTCGATGCCATCTTCACAGGCGCACCAGAGATTATGGGAGGTATTTGGGGATAGCTTTTGGCTCGGAAACTGACTCTCCTTTTCCGAACAGTCGGATGATGTTTCAAGTCGTTACCAAAGACAAAAATTATGGCTGCTCCGCAAGAGCATAGGCAACAAACATCTCTCCGATAAGAAATAGCCAATAATCTCCACAAAGGTCAACTCGGTATGTTTGAGGCTCTAGACTTTGCCCCGGCCATAGCTGCTCTCCGCTTTCTACCCATTGCTAGACCGTCGCGAATGCTGAGTGCCATAAGCGATAAATTGACTGCTCCGGCGATCAATTCAAAGACCTGAACTAGGTAAAAGGCTGTATCAAACGTTCCAACACTGGCTCTCGACTCAAGAAAGAAAGCAGCAGGTAGGAGGATAACCAAACCGTTGGCAGCAATGAAAGGCATCCGCTTTTTCTTTGCCCGTGCAGGAGCATCTTTGCGGTGGCGACCCATCGATATACCAGATGCACCAACGATAACCATGGATGGGATCAAGATGAACATACCATTCAAGATCATGGCTTTAACGGCCGCAATACTTTCCAGAGAACCGAACAATTCGCTGCAAGCAGTGGCAGTCCAGAATGTAAGAATAGTTAGAAACCCAATGATACCCGCTATGGGGTGAATTTTTTTTAGCATCTGTCTTCTCCGCTAATTTGTTACGCAATACAGTGATTTTCAACAGCCAACTTCTTGAACAGATGAGGCCGCGCTACAGCGCTGGCCGGGTAATCAGCTATGCGGCGTTGAAATTCGGGGTTTACAAAGGCATCGCGAAAACTCTTCACATCCTGCCAAACCGCGTAATTCACGAAGGTCGAGCTACCAGCGATGCCTTTATGAAGCTGGGTTGAGATATATCCTGGCTGAGCCTTCATGAAATCAGCATCATACGCCCAAGCTTTCAGCAACGCTTCTTCATCACCTGCATCAACCGTAAAGAGGTTGATCAAGACAATAGGTCCTTCATCTGCCTGCATTTGATCAGCGATTGTGACCATCGCATCTAGATTTTCGAAGCCTGACATAACAAATTTCCTTTCATACATTAATATAGCTTGCTATATATTATTGAGTAGCAAGCTATGCAAGTGCAAATGTAACATATGAAATTTGATAAAGATGAATCAGCCGGATACCTGGTCAATCACATGGCCCGGTTATTCGCAAAGGGATTGCAGGAACGGATTGCCCCGCTCGGGATTGTTATCGGCCAGTTCCCAATCTTACTTGAGCTATGGCAAAAGGACGGCGTTTCACAAAAGGAGCTGTTGGAAAACCTTGACGTTGAGCAAGCGACGTTAGCAAACACACTCAACCGCATGGAACGCGATGGGCTGATCAAGAGAACGAAACATCCAGCGGACGCGAGGATACAACAGATTTGGTTAACAGATCTCTCGAAGCAGATTCAAGGTGACGCCTATCAGGCTGCGCATACCCAAAACGAGGTATCACTTGCGGTTCTAGAAGAGGCTGAGCGATCCCAACTCATGCATTTAATGCGACGGATTATTGACGGAATGCGGACTAAATAGTGTTTTCGGGCAAACCGTTAAAGGAACAACATCACAAGTGAACCAATAAGCAAAGCTGCCATGCTCAAGTTGAAGACCCGCAAGGTTTTCGGATTCTTGAGAAAACGGGAAATCCCCGCTCCAATCAAGGTCCAGATCGATCCAGAAACGAATCCAGCCGCGATATAGACAGAGGCAACGACAACCACTTGCCAATGGAAATTTCCTGCCTCTGAGGACGTGAAAGTCGTCAACGTCGAAGTGCCGGCAGCCCAAGACTTCGGATTGATCCATTGAAACCCTGCAGCCTGCAGGAAGGTTAGTGGCTTATCATCAGTATTCGATCCGATAGAAGAGGCCGTAGCCAACTTGTAGGCCAACCATAACAGATAAGCGATACCCAGCACCTTCATCACAGTATGGAGCCAGGGGTAAGCGTCAAAGATAAAGCCTAGACCGAAACCCACCATAGCAATCATGACTGGGAAGCCGATTGTCAACCCCATGATGAAAGGGATCGTCCTCATGTAACCGTAGTTCACGCCAGAAGCAGTGGCAATCACATTGTTTGGGCCAGGTGTGCAGGCCATGGTGAAAGCGAAGACGATGAGAGCAGAAAAGTTTTCCATCGGAGGCCTTTTCACTTAAAAACGGGTAGTCGTTGGAAAAACGCTGGCCCATTATGCGTAAGCTCAGGGCAGCGTAGCAAGTTACTGCGAGGCAGTTTTGAAATCCAGAAAAACTGTTGAACAGGTGCTGGGAGTCCCTGCCATCACGTTGTTTGTGCCGTGAAGCTATGATAAACGAGATTCAGACATACTCTATGCAATCGAGCGAGCTTCGGTTGCATAGTGTGACGAAAACCAAAGAAATACGAATTTATGGATTTCCAGACAGAAACACTTGGCAAATCAGAAGAAATATCGGCCCTGTTTGCAGAAACTTTTTCCGCTTCTGAAGGAGCCGATGAAGGCAAAGTGATTGGCGATCTGGTCACCAATCTGATCAAAACGACAGGTAAGGAGGACCTCTATGTTTTTTCGGTTAGAGATCACAGCGGGCTTGTAGGCTCTGTTCTTTTTTCTCGCATATCTTACGCACAGGATGATCGCCAAGTATTCATTCTCTCTCCCGCCGCTGTCAGACCAGATCGAAAAAAGCAGGGCATAGGACAAAAGCTAATGAACTTTGCCTTGAACAAGCTGAGAGAACAGAGAATTGACGTCGTTGTAACCTACGGTGACCCCAATTATTATTCCAAAGTAGGCTTTCAGCAGATCACTGTTGAGATTGCTAAACCTCCTCTGAAACTCAGCCAACCTCATGGCTGGCTAGGTCAGTCCTTGTTTCAAGAAAAGCTCGAGCCACTGACGGGCTCATCTTCCTGTGTTTCTGCGCTAAACAAGCCTGAGCTTTGGTAGTTAAGACCACTTTGTCGGTCAGAGAAACCTTTGAACAAACCTCAAAAACAACAGACTTCAGAGAAATGAACCTTGCTTATGATTTGGGGGTAGGCGCTCGGTCGCCAAGCTGTTATAGGCAGCCCCAACTCTTCCCTAGTTCGTAGATAGGAAACAGATATGGTTGATATAAGATTACCCGATGAATCAGTACGCTCCTACCCCGGCCCCGTTACCGGTAAGGAAGTGGCTGAGTCAATCTCTCCCGGCCTGGCAAAGAAGGCCCTCATCATCAAGATTGATGGTGAAGATACCGACCTTTCTGTTCCAATTACCCAAGACGCATCTGTCGAGATTATCGTTAGGGACAAAGGCAATCCTGAAGCTCTCGCACTGCTCCGCCATGACTGCGCTCACGTGTTGG
The DNA here is from genome assembly GCA_905480575.1 of uncultured Alphaproteobacteria bacterium. Lineage (GTDB taxonomy): Bacteria > Pseudomonadota > Alphaproteobacteria > UBA7985 > CAJQQZ01 > CAJQQZ01. The sequence continues at coordinate 65,278 of CAJQQZ010000110.1, forward strand.
CTGAAGCCGCGCAAGATGTTTTTCCTGGCACTCAGGTTACAATCGGACCGTCGATCGACAATGGCTTCTACTACGATTTCTATCGCAAAGAGCCGTTCACGCCGGATGACCTCGAAAAAATCGAAAAGCGCATGCATGAAATCATTGCTCGCAACGATCCCTTTGAACGATCCGTGGTTAGCCGTGAAGATGCCATTGCTTTGTTCAAGTCCAAAGGCGAAGATTTCAAAGTCGAACTGATCGAAGATCTAGGCGAAGATCAAGAGATCTCACTCTATACGCAAGGCGACTGGATTGACCTTTGCCGTGGACCACACGCGCCGACAACGGGCCATGTTGGCAAGTCGTTCAAGCTGATGTCCGTTGCCGGTGCCTACTGGCGTGGTGATTCAAACAAAGCCCAATTGCAACGCATCTACGGCACTTGTTGGGAAGATAAAAAACAGCTGAAGGCCTACCTCCACATGTTGGAAGAAGCCGCAAAGCGCGATCATCGTAAGCTTGGTCGTGAGATGGACCTCTTCCACTTACAGGAAGAGGCCGTTGGCTCTGTTTTCTGGCACGCAAAAGGCTGGACCACTTACCGCATGATGGAAAACTACATGCGTAATAAGTTGGATGCCGCTGGCTATCAGGAAGTGAAAACGCCACAGCTGGTTGACCGCAAACTTTGGGAAGCATCCGGCCACTGGGACAAGTTCCGTGAAGCCATGTTCACTTCAGAAGATGACGATTCAGATCGCGTCTTGGCGCTGAAGCCAATGAACTGCCCTTGCCACGTTCAGATCTTTAACCAAGGCATCAAGTCTTACCGCGACTTGCCTTTGCGCATGGCCGAGTTTGGCTCCTGTCACAGGAACGAGCCGTCTGGTGCTTTGCATGGCATCATGCGAGTCAGAAACTTCACACAAGACGACGCCCACATCTTCTGCACCGAAGATCAGATTGAATCTGAATCAGTGATCTTTTGTGATTTGCTGATGGAAATATATAAGGATTTTGGCTTCCAGGAAGTTTCTGTGAAATTCTCTGACCGGCCTGCCGTTCGTGCCGGCAGTGACGAGACCTGGGATCGCGCTGAAGACGCCCTTAAAGGCGCTATTGAAGCAGCCGGTTTGCCCTACACAATGAACCCTGGCGAAGGTGCATTCTACGGCCCCAAGCTTGAGTTTGTTTTGAATGACGCGATCGGTCGCGATTGGCAGTGTGGCACTCTGCAGGTCGACTTTGTTTTGCCTGAACGCCTCGATGCGCTGTTCACCGACAGTGACGGTGATCGCAAACGTCCAGTGATGTTGCATAGAGCGATCCTTGGATCTTTTGAACGCTTCATGGGTATGTTGATCGAGAACTATTCTGGCCGTCTGCCCCTTTGGTTGGCACCCGTCCAATGTGTCGTCGCACCAATCACTTCAGACGCCGATGATTACGCTAAAGAAATTCACCAAAAGTTGGCAGATGCTGGCATTCGTGCTGAAACCGACCTACGTAATGAGAAGATAAATTATAAGATTCGCGAACATTCTCGGGCCAAAGTACCGGTCATGTTCATCGTTGGTCGTCAAGAAATGGAAAAAGGTACAGTCGCACAGCGTGTTTTGGCTGGAAAAGACCAAGAATTCCTTGCACTTGACGACGCAGTGAATAGATTGCTTTCAGAAGCAAAGATGCCGGGTTAAACTCCCGGTCTTTCGTCGATAACAAAAGGAGAATTCGACATAGCACGCCCACCAATGAACCAACCGCCGGTCCTAGATGGCCCTAGAACAAACGAAGCCATTCGAGTGCCAACAGTCAGATTGATTGATGAAACCGGTGAAAACCACGGTGTTGTAGAGACTAGAGCTGCCATGGAGAGAGCCTTTGCTGCCAGTTTGGATCTCGTAGAAATTTCCCCTAATGCTGCGCCTCCTGTCTGTAAAATCATGGACTACGGCCGGTTTAAGTACCAAGAGCAGAAGAAGAAGAACGAAGCGCGAAAAAAGCAAAAAATCATTGAGATCAAAGAGATCAAAATGCGCCCTGGCATCGATGAACATGACTATGAAGTCAAGATGCGTGCTGTGGATCGCTTTTTAGGCGAAGGTGACAAGGTCAAATTCACGATCCGCTTTAGAGGTCGAGAAATGGCCCACCAGGATCGCGGCATGATGGTTTTGAATCGTGTCAAGGAAGACCTTGGCGAACGAGTCAAAGTCGAAGCGTCGCCTAAAATGGAAGGCCGCCAGATGATCATGATCGTGTCGCCGAAATCTTGATCCAGCCTGCTTGATTGAAGACGTAAAAAAGGGCCTCGGGAAATTCTCGAAGCCCTTTTTCTTTATCTGGGCCGAAACCCCTACTGCAAGAACGTTCTAGCAGAAGGAAGGGTGCCAGTAGCGCGTACACCAGAAGTACAACAGTTATCTGGTCTCGCAGGACCAACCTGTGCTTTCAGCGTACACATACCTGAAGGCCCCGGGATAACTTTGTCGTTAAAGCTGAAAGCGCGGCATTGCTGATCCGCGTAACAAGCAGAAACACACTGCTCGACACTCACCGCAGCGAATGCCGGACGAAGATCGTAGCCCTGACGATCATAGCCGGGTTCAAAAGATGCACCAGCAGTCGTGTTGTTGCTACTTACTGGCGGCAGCTGTGATGGTACCACATAACCAGGCGTAATTGGCTGTGGTTGCTGTGGTTGATAACCATAGCTCGGCTGAGCCGTGGCGTAACCGTAGGCTGGTTGCTGAACGTAACCTTGTGGTTGCTGTGGTTGATAGCCATAGGGCTGTTGAACCTGCGGTGTCGCATAGCCATAGCCTTGTGGCTGGACAACGGAAGGAGGGGTTAGAACACCGTAAGCTGTTTGCGGCGTTGCATACCCATAGGCTTGCTGGCTGTAACCATAAACCGGTTGTTGCCCGTAGACTGGTTGCGGATTGTAGGCTGGGCGTTGAATTGCGGGAGCTTGTGCAATCACACCAGGCGCTTGAGCAGTGAAGGCAGTTGTTGAAGTTTGAACACCGGGTTGAATTGCTATTCCCGTCGTGATCGTTCCGGATGCAGCAGCCCCTGAAGCCAGGCGATCCTTCGCACCTGCGATTGAAGCGACGGCGTTGCCGTCATTGTGCGTTGCTGGCACAATTGATTCTGTTTTGTGGCCATCGCCACGGGTGTGTGTTGTCGCAACAGAGTTCTCGTAATAGTCAACGGCAGTATCTGGGGCGGGATGATAACCGGTTCCAGAAGGCTGGCTGTGAGTCAAGATAGGCTCATGAGCCGATTCGATAACGTCAGTACGTTTAACCTGGCGAACACCGGTTTGAATAACGATTGGTTCGCTTGGTACTACAGACAACCGCCAACATGTTGGTTGAGCTGCATAGGTGCCTGCCGGTGCAACCGTGTAACTTCTGCATTGACGGTCAGAAGAGCAAAGCGCGGCGCACTGTTGGGAACCCGAAACAACATAACCGCTGCCGAGGAGGTAGGCTTTATAGTCCTGCAGAGTCGCAGATTGCGCATCAGTTTGCCAAAGAGCTCCTGTAATGCCAACGACGGCACCCAGTGCAAGGGCTGAAAAACGGGAATTCATAACTATCCTTCCGATCAAATCTAGTCTTTTTGCTAAAATTCGTATTTTTAAATCAATATAGCCAAAACTTAAGCAAAAATTGGGCCAACAAGATTATTTTACCTCTCTTTGTCGGCCCAACAGCTGTAACTCTGTCGAGCAAGGGCATCGCCTAGCCTTGTTGCCTTCAGTTTAGATCGACGACCGCACTGTAAAAATTCAGATGAACGCGAACACGGAACTCCAGATCAAGTGTAGATAGATCTCCGTCCGGCAAATAGGGTGCTATCACCGAAGTGAAAACCTTGCCTTGGTTGCTTTTCGCAATCAAGGGATTGAATTCAGCACGGATCGACGCCCTTCGTGGTCCTGGCGGTGGCTTTATAGCCTTGTCCCAAAGCTCAATTGCGCCTCTCTTCACCGCATAGATGTACCCTTCTAAACTTGCCGTCACAACGTCGGTGTTTTTTGGTGCTGTGAATGTATGTGGGATATCGATGATTTGGTAAGTATAAATGTTCCCTGTCTTTTTGAAGAGTTTACTCATGGGCACACGATGGTGGAAGCGATGCTGCTCCGTTGCAAGTAAACGGAAAGGTCCATTCCTGCGCCAAGCAATGAAATCCCCCTTTGGTGGTTCAAATGATTTGAGTTTCGCAAGCCCTTTAATGAGCAACACTAATGTTTCTGCCCAAGTCTTGGGCTTACTGCTGGCGATTATTTTGGAAATAGCACCACTTACCCCGGCAGGTGAAAAATCAGGAACATCCAATGGGGTCAAATTTGGCAAGATCGTTTGTTCAAATTGCTCTTTGATCTCCCAAATATCGGCCGCTCCACTCTCAATCGACACTTCCTGAATATATTCCCAGAAACTATCCTGCAGCTCCTGGGAAGGGGCCACAAACACCTCACCAAGTTGAGACAGATACTCTACTGATAAAGCCATCAGGTGCTCTGGTACTGGCCGGGTTTCATCGTCAAAAAGCTGTGAGACTAGACCTGCCAAAAAATCTTGATAGTTATAGGCCTCGTCATTCCAAAGGTCGGTACTTTGTTCAAAACTTCCCGTTGTTTCGTCGCTCATTTTAGTCTCCTATCAATAGTTGAATGAAGCCTACTTCGCCATTGACGCTTTGATGCACCGGCTACAGTATTGCTTCCGTTGATAGGTCAGACGTTAATTCGCGTTACGTTTATGTACCGTGATAGAGATCACTATAAGTAATGTTTACTCAAATTTTGCTACCGGCGAGCCAAAAAGGCTTTCATCTGGCGTTACTCCCAATCCATGTGCCTGTGGAACTTGGATTTCTCCATCAACAATTCTGATGCCATTAACAGGATCATAGTGCTGTTCTATATAGGGTGCTGCCAGCCATGTGCCTCTGAACAATCTCGGGGCAACCGTCGAGGCCATATGAACGCAAGCAGCTGCAATAACGTCACCGCCCCAGCTGTCATCGACACTCATCGGCGCGTTTCTAGCCGCAGCCATATCCCTAACTGTTATCATAGATGACAGGCCTCCAACGCGTGTGAGTTTCATGCCCAATCCATCGCAGGTGCCGCGCCCCAGCTCAGTCATAACCGTCACTACATCGACGGCGCTTTCATCAAGATAAATCGGGTGATTGACTCTCCCCATCAAGGATCTCGTCTCTTCAATGGTGTTACAGGGTTGTTCCAGAGCCAAAGGAACGTCTCTGACTAAATTGCTAAATTGGATGACTTCTGCTGTGGTCATCGCACGATTAGCATCAACGGCCATTGTCACGCCGGGCGCCAGTACTTCATAGATTGAGCGGATTACTTCTGCGTCCTTACGGACATCTCCGCTGCCTGACTTAATCTGCAGAGCACGGTAGCCTTCTTTTTGTTTTTCTTTGACGATGCGCACCGACTCTTCGGGACTTAACAGACTGATGGCGTAATAGCTCGGAACCTTTTCTCTCAATGCGCCGCCCAGCAAAGCATGAACAGGTTGCTGTAAAGCTTTTCCCAACAAATCGTAAACCGCTATATCGATGGCCGCTTTAGCGTAGTTGTGCTCGGCAAGAAGACTATCCATTTTGTGCATCAAAGGTCGAGGCAAAACAGGTTCACCGATTAGATTCGGCGCTAGTTCGTGTAACGCCGCAAGTGCCCCTGCTGCATGAGCCGGTTGATAGGTTGGTCCCAAAGGACAAGTCTCTCCCCAGCCGGTCAATCCTCCGTCTGACTTTATTTTCACTAAGTAGGTTGTGAGCGAATCCAATGTGCCGCCTGAATAAATGTAAGGACCGTTCACAACTTTCAGACCATGCTGGAAGATTTCTATACTGGCAATTTTCATAAGGTCTTTTCTCGCAGCTTTCTCGCCTGAAGGGGAAATCAATGCACAAACTCTAGCTGATTTCATCTCAAAACAAAAAGGGAAGACTTATCCGGCTTAGACTTTTAAACTGAAAGGGTCTTAATGTTGATTTCAGGAATTCTGATGACAGATAGCTTCCCTGCCAAACGCGTACGAGACCTCCCGCTCCTCGTGCCACCCGCTATTCCAGACGTTGGTCCCGGACCTGACCCCTCTGTTGTCCGAATGAACCTGAATGAGTCCCCGCTGCAACCGTCACCCAAAGCCTTGGCGGCGGCAGCAGAAGCCATTCAATTCAGCAATCGCTATCCGGATCATGGTTGCACAGGTTTGATGGCGAAACTGGCAGCACTGAACAACTTTCCTGCTGAGAACATCATTTTTGGCAATGGTAGTAGCGAACTGCTTGTAACATTGGCCATGGCCTCACTCAATGAAGGTGACGAGGCCATTTTCCCCGAACCCACCTTCCCAACAGGATTAAAAACCAGCCGGATAGCCGGTGCCACACTCGTTAAAATTCCTGTGGCTGAAACAGGAGAAAACGACATAGCGGCTATGCTAGCGGCTGTGACCGAGAAGACCGGCCTGTTTTATGTTTGTACGCCTAACAATCCGACAGGAAACCTCGCCAGCGAAGAAGCCTTAAGGCGCGCATCACAGGAAGTCCCGGAACGCTGCCTCTTGATGATCGATGAAGCCTACTATGAGTTCGGCGCTCACGAAGGTGGGCCTGATGTCTTGGAAATTCTGAAAGACCGCAAAGGCCCTTGGGCCGTTACAAGATCCCTCTCGAAGGCTTATTGTCTCGCTGGAATGCGTGTCGGCTATGCATTGGTGAGCGGAAAAGAAGTTCGTGATCCACTCAACACTCTACGCGGCAACTTCAACATCAGCCGAGTGGCCATGGCTGCAGCCGAAGCCGCGGTCGATGACCAAGCTCATATGCGCAAGGTGCTTGATCAGACTATCCTTGAGCGAAACCGGCTCACGAAGCTATTGGCAGTCAAGGGGTTTTCCGCCCTTCCCAGCTTTGCAAACTTCATCGTTGTTCGCTCTAGCGGCCCTCTTGCACCAGTCCAAAAGAAACTCGCTCAGCATGGCATCCTCACCCAATACATGCCTTGGCCAGATGAAAATGGCTCTCTGCGTATAACGGTCGGGTCGTCGGAAGAAACGGATAAATTGTGTTCGGTCATCGGCTAAGGACCGCATCCACTTGACCGAGCATCTTTCTTCCGTTTGCGCCTCAGTTTTTGGAGCGGAATGTTAATCGAGTCGCGCCTCTTTACCCCTTGCATATGCAAACGACCGGATATATAAGCCGCTGACTTTCCAAACTGGTGGCTTGTAGGGCATGCCTCCCTGTTCACTGACTATGCTTTTTTGAAAGGACATACAAATGCCCAAGATGAAGACCAAATCATCGGTCAAGAAACGTTTTCGCACGACCGGTACCGGCAAGATTATTGTCGGCTACGCAGGCAAGCGCCACATGCTTCGCCGCCGCTCCAAAACAATGAAACGTAACGCTCGTGGAACTCAGGTTCTATGTGCTTCTGATGCTAAGATCATTAGAAGCTTCATGCCTTACGGTCGTAAATAGGGAGTAGAAAGAAATGGCAAGAGTTAAACGCGGTACCACCGCACACGCACGTCATAAAAAGGTCCTAAAACTCGCCCGTGGTGCACGCGGTCGTAGTTCAAAGACATTCCGCGCCGCTAAACAGCGCGTCGAGAAGAATTTACAGTATCAGTATCGCGATCGTCGTACCAAGAAGCGCAACTTCCGCGCTCTTTGGATCCAGCGCATCAACGCTGGTACACGTGAACACGGCATGACATATTCACAGTTCATCAATGGCCTTACTAAAGCAGGGATCGAAGTCGATCGTAAAGTGCTTTCAGACCTCGCCATTCGTGAGCCAGGTGCATTTAAGGAACTGGTCAACCAGGCTCGTTCCGCCGTCGAAAAAGCTGCCTA
>CAJQQZ010000111.1 GCA_905480575.1 uncultured Alphaproteobacteria bacterium
CAGCAGCTTCTTTAACTCTTCAATATCCAGATCATCAATAGGAGCAAGCAATTGTGTCATCAACGAAGAGACTCGCACAATTCGTGCCCCTTGTGAATCTCTCTACGGAAAAAAATTACCCGGACTTTTGCCGATGTTACAACTATTGATTGAATACGTTTGGAAAATTTGGAGCGGGTGATGAGATTCGAACTCACGACAACTTCGTTGGCAACGAAGAGCTCTACCACTGAGCTACACCCGCTCATGCCGCCGGAGCGACTGTGGTAATCGAGCGGCAATATAGGCCTGAAGATATTTAATGCAAGCCTTAGTTTCACGCGACTCTCACTTTTTTTCCGACTCTGTTCTCTTGTGGTGCAAAGGCTTATTGCCTATAACTGGTCGCCGGTGAATTATGACGATAGATGTGGGTAGAAAACCATGGTCACTCAAAGCGATCAGAGCGACAAAAAGATGGGCGAAGATGGGCTTTTTTCCAAATTGGAAGAACTCGGCATCGAAACCCGTACGATTGAGCACAAGCCCATGTTTACCGTCGAGGACTCGATTGAACTGCGTGGGGATTTACCAGGCGGTCACTGTAAATCTCTGTTTCTTAAGAACAAGAAAGGTGAGCTTTGGCTGGTCGTCATGCTGGAAGACAAACGACTGAATATCAAAGCGCTGGGTAGCCGGCTAGAATCAGGGCGCTTATCCTTTTGCAGCCCCGAGCGGCTGTGGCAGTATCTGGGCGTCATTCCAGGTTCTGTTACTCCCTTCTCTGTCATTAATGACTTGGACCGATTGGTAACCGTGGTCCTTGATCAAGACATGATGAAACTATCACCTTTGCACTATCATCCGCTTAGGAATGATAAGACAACAGTCATAACGCCTGACGATCTGATCAAGTTTTTGAGCTCTGAAGGTTACGCTCCGCAAGTTTTAGATTTAAATTTCGATCAAGACGCTTAAATAGAGGCTAACCAAACAAGGAAATTGGAAACGATGAGTTCTCTAATCGGCATGGACGACGGTTCAACCACTGCGACAAAGGCACCCACAGGTGATCTAATTTCCGATAGTACATCGGCCACCTTTGGAGCCGATGTGATCGAAGCATCCCAAGAAATACCTGTTATTGTAGATTTTTGGGCACCCTGGTGCGGTCCCTGCAAAACACTCGGTCCCATGTTAGAGCAAGCCGTCGTTGCCGCCCGGGGCAAAGTCAAAATGGTTAAAGTCAATATCGACGAGAACCAAGAACTGGCCGCGCAGCTACGCATCCAATCCATCCCCACAGTTTATGCCTTTTCGCAAGGTCGCCCCGTGGATGCTTTCCAAGGCGCTTTGCCAGAAAGTGAGATCAAAGAGTTCGTTGGCAAGATTGCTGACTTGGCGGGGCCAAGTTCTGAAGAGGAGATGGTTGAGGCGGCACTTGAGCAAGCAGCGGCAGCCGCTGACGCTGGAGATACGCAAACCGCCGGTGCTATTTACCAACAGATCTTGGGCTCTTTTCCTGACAACGCAAAAGCTCTCACCGGGCTTGTTTCTATCCTTCTGGGTGATGAGCGTATTGAAGAAGCAGAGGCCCTCCTGGAACATGCCAGTGATGAGGTCAAATCAACGCCAGAATTAAAAGCCGTTATGGCTGCATTGACGCTACAAAAGGAATCCCCCGATAGCGAGGAGCTTACGGCTCATCGAAAAGCCTATGAAGCAGATCCTGAAAACTTTGAAGCGGGCCTAGAACTGGCGAAAGGGCTGGCCGCAGCACAAAAGAAAGACGAAGCTGTTGATATCTTGCTTGCGATGATCGCTAAAGATCGTGATTGGAACGACCAGGCCGCTCGCAAACAGCTGTTAGAGTTCTTTCAGGCTTTCGGGATGACCGATCCAGCAACTGTAGCGGGACGTCGTAAACTCTCGTCCCTGCTTTTTTCTTGATTGTGCGGGCCTAAACAATGGAAGAAGAGGACACGAAGCAGTTGCCAGCGGTCATTCCGGTTTTTCCACTGCCAGGCGTTCTTCTACTTCCCACAATCCAATTACCATTAAACATCTTCGAGCCACGCTATCTGGCGATGTTTAATGATGCGTTGGCAGGTAATCGTTACATCGGAATGATTCAACCCAGCGAAGTCGAGGCTGATCCCGGTACCGCTCCACTTTATCCCATCGGCTGCGTCGGTCGAATTTCTTCGTCGTCGGAGACAGATGATGGGCGAATGCTGGTGACCTTGACGGGGATTTCTCGGTTTCGAATCAAACAAGAAATCGTCGCCATCACACCCTACCGCCAAATCGAGGCCGATTATGGGCCGTTTGAAGGTGACAAAAAACATCACCCTGGCAGTGACGACTTGGATCGGACGGCATTGCTAGCGGTTTTGAAATCCTATTTCGCGACCCTCGATATGGAGGCTAGCGGCGAGTCCTTGCAAACCATGCCAATGACTGTGCTTATCAACCAGCTATCTGTGCTTTGTCCGTTTGAATCGATTGAAAAACAAGCTTTGATCGAGGTTGGTGACATCGCAGAGCGGTATGACTTGCTCATCAATCTTATGACCATGGCCTGTCATGAGCCAGTCCATGATGAAGATGACGAACTCTGGACTCATTAGGCCCAAAGGCGCAACAAGAGCAAACTGAAAGAAGAAAATGAGTAACGACCAACAAGTAGACCCAAAGCTTCTGGAAATTCTGGTTTGCCCGGTTTCACACGGGCCGCTCACTTACGATAGGGAAAAGCACGAGCTTGTTTCCAAGAAGGCCAAACTGGCTTTCCCTATTCGCAATGGCATTCCAATCATGTTGGCTGATGAAGCCAGATCGATCGGTTGACCTTTAGTTAGCCTAGTTAACGGTTTCAGAACCGTTTGCTGACTGTGCCTGTTTTTGGGCCAACAAGGCACGGAAATCAATTGGGTTGAGCAATAGAGGCGGGAAACCACCGTCTTGTGTTGCGTCGGCCAAGAGCTTCCTGGCGTAAGGGAAAATAATCCGAGGCACTTCTACCATGAGCGCGATCTGAACTCCCTGCTCTGGGATGTCCTTACCTAAGGTCGCCACGGCGCCATATTCCAATTCAGCGATGAACATGGTCTTGTCTTCCAGCTTCGCTGTTGCAGAAACCTTCAACACCACTTCATGAGATTTTTCAGCGAGCTGTCGCGTGGCAACGTTCACATCAACGTTGATCTCAGGCTGCTTACCACCAGTTGCTAGGCTGGCGGGTGCGTTTGGATTTTCAAAAGACATGTCACGCAAATACTGCGCATTAATCATGAGACCTTCAAACTGTTGATTGGCTGGTGCTGCTTGAGCTTCTTCTGCCATGGGAAATTCCTTAAGGGGTCAAAGTTATAAATTGCGGGCGTGACTACCACGTCAGTCTTTAACTGACAATTGCTAGCCACGTTTTTCTTATTGTTATGAAAACCAGCTACTTGTTTTTGGGGTCCAGCTCTTCGTACTCACCGTCAATGATAGTCGGGTTACCGGGATGCTGAGGCGGCTCAGAATAGTGATGGTAGGAGAAACCAGAACCTGCCGTCTTAATGCGAGAAGCAAAGTAGCGGCGCATCAGTTGCCTGAATGCCGGAACAAAAAGCAGAAATCCGATCGCGTCGGTAAAAAATCCAGGGGTTAAGAGTAGAAGGCCAGCAACCAACAAACAAATGCCATCAAACAAGGTGATGGTTGGAATAGCACCTTGGGCCACTTCTGTTTGAAACTTTTGTAATGTTTTAAAACCCTGCTGGCGCAACAACCATGTGCCGATGACGGCTGTTAAGATCACCACCGCCAGGGTTGACCATAGCCCTATCGCCTGCCCAACTTGAATAAAGAGCCCGATCTCAATGAGGGGCACCGCAATAAAAATAGTCAAAAGCAAGAGGGGCATTCTTGTTCCACGCCAGTTGAATAACCAAATAGAATTATAACAAAAGGACTAGAAGTCTATTTTGCAAGGAAAATGGGCTAAGTTTTTGATCTTTGTCTCAAAAAAACCTATCTTCTGGGCTATTGGGTGTACTATGTGACACCTAAATCATGTGACCCGTTGAACCGTTAGAACTCTCGACTGAAAGAATACAGTGCAGAATCTTGATATTATCATCTTTGCCGTTATTGCCGCCTTTTTAGTTTTCCGTCTCCGTGACGTTTTGGGGAAGAGGACCGGCCATCAAAACCAGTCCAAGTTCGATCCCTTCAACGGAAATGACAATCGTCAAGAAGATGAGCTGCAAGAGGAAGATTCGAATGTGATTCCTTTGCCGCAGAATCAGGATCAAATCGTTGAACCAGTAGAGCCACAGGTTTCCGATGTTGAAGAGTCAGCCAAGTCTGGTATCCGAGCCATTCAAGCGGCGGATAGATCCTTCACACCTGATTCTTTTCTGGGCGGTGCTGAAGGTGCTTTCGGTATGGTTGTTGAAGCCTTTTCTAAAGGTGACGAGAACATGCTTAAAGGCTTGTTGAGCAAAGAAGTTTTCGCTGGTTTCAAAGCCGCCATCGATGATCGCAATGCAAATGATCAAACGCTCGGCACGACACTGGTCGGTATCGTTAAATCGTCAATTTCTCAGGCCGAGTTAGAAGGTAAAATGGCGCTTGTGACGGTGAAATTTGTTTCAGAGCAAATTTCCGTTCTGAAAAACACCGAAGGAGCGATCATTGATGGCCATCCTTCGGATATTGTTAAGGTGACAGATCTTTGGACTTTTGCGCGCAATACAAGCAGCCGCGATCCCAATTGGACCTTGATCGCAAACCAAACACCTGAGTAGGCAAAAAATCTCAATCGACATTTCTTGGTGATTCGATTAGAGATGACTTAGTTATTTTTTGAGTAGGACCGGGTATTTATGAACGGTCAGTTGGAGCGATTGTCTCCCTGGAAATTGTTGGCTATTTTTTTCGTGCTCGCTTTGGGGCTGGTTGTCGCTTGCACGAGGGTCAATCGTTATGACAGCGAATTCACAACAGCGCCGCAAACAGTCAAAGAAAATCGACTGGCTTTAACAAGGGCCTCTTTTGGCCAGTTAGAAGGCTGGCAACAAGACGACTTGCGCGGTGCGTTCCAATCCTTTGCCAATTCTTGCCGTTCATTCTTAGCCCGTGATCCCTCCCGCTTTGCTGGGCGGACCACTTTGTCGGGCCAAGTGAGAGATTGGCAACCCGCTTGCCTTGCTATGCGCCAAGTTGATCCCAATTCGACGCCAGCAATCCGCTATTTCTTCGAGACACATTTCCAACCCTATGCCGTTCACGGAGAACGCAAAAAGCAAACGGCCAACAACCGTGGAACTTTTACAGGTTACTACGAGGCAGAACTTCAGGCCTCCAATAGACCTTACGGGCCCTATCGGTATCCGATTTACGCCAAACCTCACGAGTTGATATTGGAAGGTAGCAAAGCCAGCCGACTTGATGAGTTTGGCCGGGTGGTTACTTTCTATGATCGGAGCCAAATCGAATCAGGCGTGCTGAAAAATCGAGGGTACGAATTGCTTTGGGCAAGCAACCCCGTTGACCTCTTCATGCTTCATATCCAAGGCTCAGGCATCGCAAAAATGGACGACGGAAGCCAGGTCCGGCTTTCTTATGCCTCCCACAACGGTCACCCTTTCCGCTCCATCGTACCAGCGATGGAAGCAGAGGGTTTTGAACGGTCTTACGGCTTAGACATTCAGTCTATGTCACGATGGCTCAAAGAAAACCCAGCAAAAGCCCACCGCGCTATGCTGTCTAATCCAAGATTTATATTTTTTGCTATCAACCGCGAAAGTGGGCCGATGGGCGCTCAAGGCGTTCCCTTGACCCCACGTCGATCATTGGCTGTTGATCCAAACTTTATTCCCTTGGGCTCACCTCTTTGGCTCAACACGAGAGCCCACAACGGTGAGACCACCGTGCCTTTGCAAAGATTGGTCATCGCCCAAGACACTGGCAACGCCATCAAAGGGCCTATACGGGGCGACTTCTACTGGGGCAGTGGTGCTGATGCTTTGCAATGGGCCGGCAATATGAAGGAAAAGGGCGGCTACCATATCTTGCTACCGAAGAAGATCCAGGTAGCAACACGATGAACGCATCCGATACTCAACGGCCAGATTTGGTTGAAAAAATGTTGGCTTCTGGACCGACAAGTCAATGCAGCGATGCCCTCGGGCGGTTTTTGGCATTACAGACCTCGACCAGAATAGCCGGTGCCTTTCTCGATTTAACCGACCAAGTTCCGCTATCAACGATCTGGATTCATTCAGGACTACAGGACATGTCGAAATTGGTGACGGTCGGTGAAGATGATAGCTTGCTTCAACAAGGTCGTGACCTTCTCGGGTTCGACTTGCGGTTGGCTTTTCATCGCCAAGACCTCCATGGCTTTATCAACGACATGGCGAAACAAAAATTTGATTTCATTCACTGCGCTTATCCCACTGCCGTCGTAAAACAAAGCCAAGTAGTTCATTTGCTGGAAATGGGCGGCATGGCGGTATTCTCTCACCCTAAATCACTATTATTGGCGGAAGAGGCTATGGATGAAGTGAAACTTCACAAATGGCAAGTGATGGCGGGAGGTCAGCCAATTTCTCTGGTAACCAAAGGTTCTATCATCCGCAAACGGCGTGGCGGACGCAATCGGAACCATGGCTAGGAAGACCAAGGGCAAACAGGGAGATGATCGTGCTTTATGGGATGAAGTGACTAAGTCGGTCAAACCCATAACAACTGACAAACACAATTTTGCAGATCTCTTGAAAAATGACTCAAAGAAATCCGAGGTCAAACCTCTCACCCAAAAGAGCGCTAAAATTCGCGCCTACGGTTTAGGCCCTGCCCCCAAGATTCCTTCAAAGTCAAATTCACCAAGTAACTTGGAACTTGGCAAAGTCGTAGATGTAGACAAATCTACAGCCGATCGCATGAAGAAAGGTCGGATGGCCGTTGACGCCAAGCTCGATCTTCACGGCATGACCCAAAACCAGGCTCACGGCGCTCTATCCGATTTTGTTTCCCGCGCCTATGATCGCGGCCATCGTTGTGTTCTAGTCGTGACCGGAAAAGGCATTTGGCGTGAAGGCGGTGGAGTCTTGAGAGAACAAGTACCCCGTTGGCTCAATCAGCCACCGATCAGAGCCAAAATCTTGTCTATTTCCTATGCGACCCAGCGTGATGGCGGTTCTGGTGCCATCTACGTCTTGATTAAAAGACGGCGGAGCGCGTCGTGACACCCTTTGGCGAAGAAATGCGCCGCCTCAGGGCGTTTCGCGGCATCACTTTGCAAAAAATGGCGAAAGATTTGGGCGTTACGTCGGCTTATCTTTCAGCGTTGGAGCATGGCCATCGCGGCCGACCCAACCGACGGTTCCTCCATCGCGTTTGTCAGTATTTCGCGATCATCTGGGACGAGGCCGAAGCCTTGGAGCGACTGGCCCACCTATCAACACCAAAAGCCGTGCTTGATTCATCAGGCTTGAGTGCACAGCACTTCGCCGTTGCAAATCAACTTGCTGACGATTTCAGAAATTTGGACGAAGAACAGTTGAATGAACTTGAAGCTATAATTCAAAGGGCCAAAACTGCGCTCTGAATTCAAATGTTGGTTTTAGATTGGGGTGACTGGTCGGGGAGATGGGTAACAAATTGTACCGGAGACATGTAGGACGTTTCGAGCGAGCTCGAGAACGTCCCTGGTAACACTTTTCACTGTTCTATTCATGCATGAATAGAACAGTGGAGGCGTTGATGCCGTGGAGTGTTAGTTCCTTGTCTGAAGAACGTATGAAGTTTGTTGCTCGCCTGTTGGATGGCGAAAGCATGAGTTATCTGTGCGAAGAATTCGGTA
>CAJQQZ010000112.1 GCA_905480575.1 uncultured Alphaproteobacteria bacterium
ACACGCTGCTTGCGCCAAACCAGCCGATCGCGCAAAATAACGTTTAGAGAGTGGAAGCTTGGCATGCGAATCATCCTTGGAAAGATTGAATCGCAAACTTGCCAAAATTTCACGCTCTAAGCAAATTGTCGGGTAGTGTGACAGTCGTAAAAAAATCCGGTGCTATCTATTTGATTTGGCTCGGTTTTTCGATCTTTCGCAACAAAGACTCTGAAGAAGGGTTACCAAGCATTGCCAAAAAAAACCAACGCTAGAGCCTTCTTTGAGTCGGCGATGGTTGAGATACTCAATCCAAAGGTCGCCATCTTTTTTATCGCTTTCTTGCCCCAGTTCGTTGATCCAGCAGCGGCTTTACCCTTGTGGTCACAGTTCCTGATTCTAGGCACAATCGTTAATATCAGTTTCAGCTCAGCCGATATTATTTGCGTGCTGTTAGCCAGCAAGATTATGTCTCTTGCTGGTAAATCTAACAAAGTCGAACGCTTGTCTCGGTGGCTTGGGGGATCCCTTCTGATTGCTCTCGGAGCAAAGTTAGCCATCACCCAACGCTAAGACGCTTCAAGGGAGCCAACAGGTTCCTATTCGAATTCCATAATCAACTGATCAACAGAGAGGCTTTCGCCAGCGTTAGCTGCCACAGCTTTAACCACGCAATCTTTTTCTGCTTTCAGGATGTTTTCCATCTTCATGGCTTCGACAACGGCCAATGGCTCTCCAGCCTTTACAGACTGACCCGCTTCAACAGCCAAGCTCACCAGCAAACCAGGCATTGGTGAAAGAAGCATTTTCGATGTATCGGCGACAACCTTTTCTGGCATGTAACCAAACAACTCAGCTGTGCGACGAGTCACAACCAACATGTCGACTTCACAACCATTGTGAATAACTGTCAAACGTGGGCTAGCCACATCAATCTGAGCTGCGACTTCCTTACCGTTAATCTCTGCCTCAAAGAGCGCATTTCCAATCGCCCAGTCCGTTTTCAGCTTTATCTTGCTTCCAGCGAGTTTGACTTTGTAGCCATGGTGCTTAGCTTTGACTGAGATCTTATGCTGCTCATCGCCCACTAGAACAGTGTACTTGGCTTTCTTGATTGGCTTGGACTTGCCTTTCGATTGCCCAGAAATCAAGCCTGCACGCTGTTCTCTTTTGAAAGTCGCAACGGCACCAATAGCAAGGTAATTCGTGAGATCGCCGGGCACCATATGTTCGGCATTGAAGCCTTCAGGGTACTCTTCAGCTATGAAGTTCGTTGTCAATTCACCAGAACGGAACCGTGCGTGATCTACAACATTTGCAAGAAAAGGGACGTTGTGATTGATGCCACGAATATAGTAACTGTCCAACGCTTTCAGCATCTTCTCAGTCGCCTCTTCGCGGGTCTCAGCATAGGTCACCAACTTCGCAATCATCGGATCGTAGAACATAGAGATCTCAGCGCCGTCGAAAACACCAGTATCAACGCGAACGCCGTCTTTCTCTGCAGGCGGCGTGTAACCAGTCAAGCGACCAATCGAAGGCAAAAATCCTCTCAACGGGTCTTCTGCATAAACACGTGTTTCGATCGACCAACCCTTCAGCTGAACGTCTTCCTGTTTCATGGACAGCTTTTCGCCATAAGCAACGCGAAGCATTTGCTCGACCAAATCAACGCCCGTGACAAGTTCTGTCACTGGATGTTCGACCTGCAAGCGCGTGTTCATTTCTAGGAAGAAGAAGTTCTTGTGCGCATCAACAATAAACTCAACGGTTCCAGCAGAACAGTAATCAACAATTTTTGACAGAGCGACAGCTTGCTCGCCCATTGCTTTTCGAGTTGCCTCATCAAGGAATGGACTTGGTGCTTCTTCGACCACTTTTTGATGGCGGCGTTGAATGGAACATTCACGCTCACCAAGATAAATGACATTACCATGCTTGTCACCAAGCACCTGGATTTCAATGTGGCGCGGCTCTTCAATAAACTTCTCAATAAAGATACGGTCATCACCGAAGCTCGTCATAGCTTCTGACTTCGCTGACAAGAAGCCCTCTTTGGCTCCTGCTGCATCAAAGGCAACGCGCATGCCCTTACCACCTCCACCAGCGGAGGCCTTGATCATGACGGGGAAACCGATTTCTTCAGAGATCTTCAACGCATGATTTTCGTCTTCAATCAAATCCATGTGCCCAGGCACTGTGCTAACATTCGCGTCCTTCGCCAACTGCTTGGATTCAATCTTGTCGCCCATTGCGGCAATAGCCTTGACCGGTGGACCTACAAAAACGACACCCGCCTTTTCAAGAGCTAAAGCGAATTCTGAATTCTCTGACAGGAAGCCAAAGCCTGGATGAACAGCCTCTGCGCCAGTATCCAAACAAGCCTGAACAATACGATCCATCACCAAATAAGATTCAGAGGATGGCGCAGCACCAATACGAACTGCTTCATCGGCCATTTGCACATGCAACCCGCCAGCATCAGCGTCCGAATACACAGCAACAGTTTGAATGCCCATTTTCTTTGCGGTCTTGATAACTCTGCAAGCAATCTCGCCACGATTGGCAATCAAAATCTTCTTAAACACTTACGGCTCCCGTAGTAACTTAGCTGTCGTGATAATTACGCAGTCAGCATGACGCGAAAATTTGCGCCCTTATGCCCTGTTTTCAGCCAATAAACAAGGCGCTAGCCTGCGCCAAAACTTAGCAGAGAAGCGTTCATAGCATGCGAATTTTCGGCAAAAACGAATCAATCGCTTTTTGGCCATATTAAACTCGGATAAGCTTGAGTAGCTTCTGGTAAGACAGGCAAACAACGGAACAGATAAATGGGTCTCTGGAAAAAACTTGATAGGTTGGCACAAGGTTCCGTATTTGAGGACCTGACTAGAGGAATCAGTAGCAGAATGTCGGCTTGTAGCTCGTCTCAGCGTGACAAGACCCAAGATGTTTCCTTCACAATCGCTGTCATTGTTTTGGGAGCAAAACTCGCCAAAGCCGACGGCAAGGTAACGCGAGAAGAAGTTTCAGCTTTCAAAGAAGTTTTTGACATTCCTGAAAATGAAAAAAAGAACGTCGCTCGCCTGTTTGACTCCGCCAAAACTAAAAGCGACGGTTTCGCACCCTACGCGAAACAAATCGGTAAAAAATTTGCTGATCGGCCAGAGGTTCTTAAAAACCTAATGGGGTGTCTTTACCATATCGCTTGCGCGGACGGCCGGGTGACCGAAGAAGAGCTTAACTACCTCTATTCTGTCTGCCTCTATTTTGGACTTAGCAAAGAAGATTTCGAAAAATTTGGGCTCGACGCGCTCGCACAAACCTCAGCCGACCCCTTCAAGTCATTAGGGTTTAGTCCTGAAGACAAAGCTGAAGACATTAAAACCCGGTATCGAAAACTGGTAAAAGAGAACCATCCCGACCGCCTTTTATCAGAGGGAGCAGACGAGGAGGCCTTCAACGAAGCCAATCGCCGGCTTGCAGAGATCAATTCTGCCTATCGCGCCATCAAAGAAACAAAAGGTTTTTAACTCTCTCCTCTTTCCTCCCTTCTTCAAAAGGACTAAAGAGAGTCAGCAGATGGCCGGGCAGTTGCATACCTATGGTGTGAGGAAAGTCCGGGCTCCACGAGAAAATGGTGCCGGGTAACGCCCGGCGAGAGTGATCTCAGGGCAAGTGCCACAGAAAGCAAACCGCCACTGTTTAGTGGTAAGGGTGAAAGGGTGCGGTAAGAGCGCACCGCGGGGCTTGTAAGAGTTCCGGCATGGTAAACCCCACCTGGAGCAAAACCAAATAGGAATGACAGGCTCAGGCCAGATGTTTCTCGCATTGTCATTCGGGTCGGTTGCACGAAGCTGGGAGCAATCCCAGTTCCAGATGAATAGCTGTCGATTACAGAACCCGGCTTACAGGCCATCTGCCTCTCTCTTGAGATGAAGACTAAATTGTCAAACGACTGATAAACTGTAAAACGAGAACACAAAAAGAACATTCCAGAAATCTATATCATTAAGTATAGGCATCACGAATTCTTACTATTGCAACAATGTCACAGTCCGACTCGATAAAATTACATTGCGACTCGGAAACGAATCGAAAAATTGTCAACATATTCCAATTGAATACTTAAAAACGACTCGGCAGCACTAAATATTGTGTCGAGTTTATTTGCAATCACAAACTAATACTTGAAAAACGCCAAGTATTCGCCATCTATTTACATTGATCCCACCAATCGACCATGATATCTCAATATCCAGACGATACGGGGAAACAGCTCATATTTTTGAGTTGATAATTTAAGCAATTTTTAATTGTAAATCTGTTAAAGCGGAGGTTATGTGTCTCTTTTTCTAGACACCTACACCATTAAATTTGACGAGACAGGCCTGGTTTCTCAGCAGAGAAACGACAGGGCTCCTTCTTCAAGCGCCTCCCCTGCAGGAGTTCGCACGTGAGCTCAAATTCTCTCCCGACACGTCGTGACCACATCCCAGTACTTGGCAAAGAAGCCGTTGACTGGCTCAATCTGGATGATGGCGGCACCTACTTGGATGGCACGTTTGGTGCGGGCGGTTACTGCCGCCTCATGCTCGAAACATCAAATTGTAAACTAGTTGCTATAGACAGAGACCCCGAAGCCGTCAAGCGCGGCAAAGCTCTTGAACTAGAATATCCCGGGCGGTTCCAAATTCTTCATGGAACATTTGGCGAAATGGACGTTCTTCTAGAAGAAGCTGGCATTGATAAGATTGACGGCATTGTCCTCGATCTTGGCGTTTCGTCCATGCAATTGGACACCGCAGAACGTGGCTTTTCTTTTCGCTTCGATGCACCACTCAACATGAGAATGGATCAGGGCAGCCTCACTCAAACGACTACGGCCGCGGATATCGTCAATACCTACGAAGAAGACGACCTGGCCAATCTAATTTACAAATATGGGGAAGAGCGTAAATCGCGCTGGATCGCGAGAGCGATTTGCAAGCAGCGGAAAATCGCCCCCATCACAAGGACAACTGAGCTTGTTGATATTGTTAGCTCTGTTGTACGTAGGCGACCTGGTGGCAATAATCCTGCCACCAAGACATTTCAAGCCTTACGTATTTTTTTAAATGACGAACTGGGTGAGCTTGAACGGGGGATGGCTGCGGCCGAACGCGTTCTTCAGCCAGGGGGTCGCTTGGTGATCGTTACTTTTCATTCTCTCGAAGATCGCCTGGTCAAACTATTTTTCAAGAACAGGTCTGGGCGGAAACCTTCGGGTTCCAGGTATTTGCCAGACACAAGTGATTTAAGCCGACAGCCGTCAGATTTGAGCCGACAGCCGTCATTTTCTGTGCTAACTGGGCGTGCGGTGCCTCCTTCTGAGGAGGAGATATTATCTAACACCCGCGCTCGGTCGGCACGTTTACGGGCCGCATCAAGAACCGACGCACCAGCCTGGGAACAGAAAGTTGCAGCATGATCAGATTGTCCACCATTTTGTGGCCGCTTTTGATTGGATTAGTAGCCTTCACTCTTTTTCAAGTTAAATACAAAGTTTCAAAGCTGAGCGGAGAACTCGATTCCGTTCATTCCGAGATCACACAAACTGAAGCCTCAATTGAGGTTCTAAAAGCGGAGTGGGCTCACCTAAACAACCCAACCTACATTCGCCAGTTGACGGACAAGTATCTTAGCGATGGCAAAACCATCAAAGCGCATATCGGGTCGATTCATTCTATTCCAATGCGCACTTCTTTGGCCTTAAACCAAGAGAACACCAACACAGATCAAGTGCTCTTTTCCGATAAAGAGCAAGAACTGCCTGTCAAAGATCTAGTGGTCCCCTCCTCCCCAGAACTGACCGCGGTTCAAGGGAGTCTTCGAAAGCAATACAGCCTCGATGAAATTGGGCAATTGGTTGAACAGCTCGAGAGCTACAGCCAATGAGCGAGCTGGGGCCAGAAAGCCGTTTGCACAAAAAAGGCATCAGAGGGGTATCTTACCGCCTTTTCCATCTGCCAGGCTTTGAACCTGCTTTCACAAGAAGCAAGAAGTTTCGTTTAGGCATGGTGGTCTTGATTTTTTGTCTCTCATTTACTGCAATCGCGTCAAAGCTGTTCTATCTCTCCTTCTACATAGATAGTGACACAAAGCAGTTTCAACGCATCGCTAGCAAAGGCGGCTTCAATCGGACGCGCGCAGACTTGGTCGACCGAAATGGGATCGTTTTAGCAACTAACCTGTTAAAACCGTCATTATTCGCCGACCCTAGCCAGATTTTGGACGTTGATGAGGCCGCTTATCATTTGGCGTCTGTTCTTGACGACCTAGATCTTAGCAAAGTCAGAAGGCAACTTTCTGGCAAGGGGAAGTTTGTCTGGATTAAGCGTAATCTAACACCCCGGCAGAAACAGGAAATCAACGAACTTGGCTTGCCTGGGCTCTATTTCCGCAATGAACAACAACGTGTCTACCCGCTTGGTGCGCTAACCGCCCATGTTGTCGGCATGACCGACATAGATAACAACGGTGTCGCTGGTGTCGAACGTTCACTGGACGCCATGTTAAACTCTACATCTGCCCCGGTTGAGCTATCTATCGATGTCCGTGTTCAACATGCCGTTCAAGAAGCCGTACAGCACGCTATAACCAAATTTTCCGCTGTCGCTGGTGCAGGCATTGTTCTGGACGCGAAAACTTCTGAAGTTTTGGGCATGGTCTCTCTACCGACGTTCGATCCCTACGATCCAAATAAGATCACTGATGATCAGCGCTTTAATCGCGCAACGTTAGGCATGTATGAATTTGGTTCCGTTTTCAAGATTTTCACTGCTGCAATGGCACTAGAAAGCGGTAAAGTTCGTATGAGTGACACTTTCGACGCGACGAACCCAATCAAAATTTCACGTTTTGAAATTAGAGACTTCGAAGACGGCGAAAAACGCCCCTTGTCGCTTAGAGAAGTCATCAAATACTCGTCGAACATCGGCGCAGCCAAGATCGCTACTAAGGTGGGGTCCCGTAATCAACAAGCCTTCCTAAAACGCTTGGGCTTGCTCAATCCAATTGCCATCGAACTGCCCGAAATTGGAAAACCACAGTTCCCAGAGACTTGGCGAGAGATCAACACGATGACAATCTCATTTGGTCACGGTCTTTCAGTTAGCCTCTTGCATACAGTCAATGCAATGGCGAGCCTCGTTAATGGCGGAAAGCTGCATCATCCAACGCTCATCAAGCGAGAAGCTCCATCTTTAATAAAGGGCGACACTGTTGTCTCTGAAAAGACTTCTGATCAGGTCCGCGATTTGCTTCGCATGGTTGTTCGTGAAGGCACAGGTAAAAACGCCGCCGTTAAAGGCTATTTGGTTGGTGGTAAAACTGGCACAGCAGAGAAGGCAAAGCGAAATGGCTATGCCGAAAAATCGCTTCTTTCTTCTTTCATTGCCTCATACCCAATGGATGATCCACGCTACGTTGTGATGGTTACAGTTGATGAACCGAAACCCATCAAGGAGTCATACGGCTACGCGACAGGAGGATGGGTTGCAGCTCCCGCTGTTGGTCAAATCATAGAAAACACAGCGCCGATTCTAGGTGTTGAGCCAAGAGGCACGATGGCTTCCGTGCAGGAAACTAAAAAAGCTATCGGACAAGCCGTTAGTTTCCAGGTGACCGGTGATGTTGCTCAGTGAAATCACTAAATCTGCCCAAGAAAAAGACATTGAAATCAATGGATTAACTTCGGACTCACGATCCGTACAACCTGGATTTCTTTTCGCGGCGCTTCCCGGCTCTCAAGTAGACGGCACCCAATTCATCTCTTCTGCAATAGCCGGCGGCGCTGAAACTTTGCTTGTGCCTGATGATTTCAAGCCAACGACCGCCTTGCCATCTAACCTCACAATCATCAAAGCACCAAACCCCAAGCGGACATTTGCTGAGTTCGCGGCACAATTCTACAAGAAGCAACCGCTTCATCTCTCCGCTGTGACGGGTACGAATGGCAAAACTTCGGTTGCTTGGTTCACTCAATCGCTTTGGGAAAAGCTTGGACATCGTGCGGCGAGTTTTGGGACACTAGGCGCCACTCCGAAATCTGTTACGTCAGAAAACATCGCACTCACAACCCCAGATACGGTGACGCTTCACAAGGCACTCAGAGATGCTGTGGAGCGTAACTTCCAGCATTTGGTAATCGAAGCGTCGAGCCACGGGCTCGAACAACATCGACTAGATGGCCTTTCCATCACGTCAGCAGCCTTCACAAATTTGAGCCGCGATCATATCGATTATCACGGCACGATGTCGGCCTACCTTGAAGCGAAAAAGAGGCTATTTTCAGATCTTCTCCCCTCTTCTGGAACAGCAGTGCTAAATGCTGACATCCCTGAGTTTCGAGCTCTTCTCGATGTTTGTAACAATGCCTTCTCTTATGGTTTTTCCGGAAAAGAACTCAAATTACTTAATCAAAGACCAACCACCGCTGGTCAAGAACTTGAATTGGAGATTTTCGGAAACCGCGAGACCTTGTCTATTCCCTTAATCGGATCCGTTCAGGCCATGAACATAATCTGTTCGCTGGGCCTCGCTGTTGCAGAAGGTGCCGATGTTTCCGCAACGACAAGCCAGCTCACTTCGCTATCTGGTGTGCCTGGGAGACTGGAACAGACCGCCACTGATCAGCAAGGCTCCAAGTCGGTTATTGTTGACTATGCTCATACTCCTGACGCGTTGGAGAACGCGATTAACGCTCTCAAACCCCACTGTGAAAATCGTTTGATCGTTGTCTTTGGATGCGGTGGGGATCGTGACAAAGGGAAACGACCGCAAATGGGCGCTGTTGCGGAAAGACTAGCCGACGTGGCGATTGTGACGGACGATAATCCCAGATCCGAAGATCCCGCTCTGATCCGTGCAGAAGCCCTAGCGGCTGCACCTTCAGCAAAAGATATTGGCGACCGCAAGAAAGCGATCTACGAAGCCATGTCCTTAGCAGGCGACGGTGATATCGTATTGATTGCAGGCAAAGGTCACGAGACCGGACAGACCATCGGAACTCAAACAATCCCGTTTGACGACAAAGAAGTTACTCAAGCCGCGGCAAAAAACTTATGGTAACAAACACTAACACTTCCTCTGCTCCCCTTTGGACGGCACAAGAAATAGCAACAGCAACAAATGGAAAATTGTCGGGAGACTTCGCTATTCGTGACGTTCACATTGACAGCAGAGCGGTTGGACCTGGTGATCTCTTTGTTGCAATAAAGGGAGAATACAATGACGCTCACAACTTTCTGGAACAAGCAAAGGACGCCGGAGCAGCGGGTTTCCTTGTTCAGGAAAACCGCGATCTCGCCAACAATTACATCTTGGTTGAAAATAGTTTCGATGCGCTGTGGGATCTAGCCAAAGCCGCTAGAGCACGTTCCGACGCCAAATCCATTGCGATTACAGGCAGTGTTGGAAAAACCGGCACAAAAGAACTCTTGATCAAAGCGTTTGGAGCACTTGGAAACACAAGCGGGACACAAGGTAATCTAAACAATCACTTCGGCTTGCCCCTTACTCTTGCCAGATTGCCTCAAGAGGCGGATTACGCGATCCTAGAAATGGGCATGAGTGCCCCGGAGGAGATCAGACCTCTCAGTAAACTCGGCCAGCCCCATGTCGCAATCATTACCGCAATTGCCGCGGCACACAGTGAATTTTTCGACTCAATCGAGGGCATAGCGCTTGCGAAATCAGAGATCTTTGATGGCTTACTACCGAATGGAACAGCTATTCTCAACCAAGACGACAGACACTTCGATTTCTTGAGAATGCAGTTAAAAACCAACCGACCCGATTGTTCAATGCTGACCTTTGGCAGTTCGGAAAAATCTGATGCTCGCCTCCTGTCTTCCCTGTTTGACCCAACAAAGAATGCACAAGTCATTAACGCCTGCATTTGCGGGGAAGACATTGAATACAGCCTGGCAATTCATGGGAAGCACTGGGCGCTGAATTCGTTGGCAACATTGCTAGCCGTCAAGGCTGTAAAAGGAGACGTTACAAAGGCAGCCGAAGCGTTAAAACAAGTTCGACCTTTGCCGGGACGCGGCGAACTAAGCATTTGCCAATTACCTAATGGCTCTAATTTCACGCTGATCGACGAATCCTACAATGCAAGCCCTGCCGCTGTTGAAGCTGCCATAAAAACTTTAGCTCAGCTTGCTGGCAAAAATAGGAAGATCTTAGTGCTAGGTGATATGCGTGAATTAGGCCCTGAAAGCGATGCCATGCATGCTGGACTGGCTGAAACAGTAAAAGAAAATGAGATCGATCTTGTCTTCACCTCTGGTCGGGATAGCAAAGCCTTGCTAGAAGCTTTGCCAAGAAGTTCAACAGGCTGCCATAGGGGCACCGCGATTGAGTTGATAGCCTTCCTGCAAGAGGCCATTCAAGACGGTGACTTTGTGCTAGTGAAAGGCTCATTGGGTAGCAAAATGGCACCATTAGTGTCAGCCCTGAAGGAAGCGTAAAAAACAAGGAAAACAATGCTTTACAACTTACTTTTCCCTCTCGCTGAAGACTATGGTTTTTTGAACCTGTTTCGTTACCTCACCTTTCGAAGTGGTGGCGCCTTGATGACGGCACTTCTGATCTGTTTTTTGACAGGCGGGCCGTTGATCAGATGGCTGCGATCGAAACAGAAAGACGGCCAACCAATCAGAGATGACGGACCAGAGAGCCATCTGCTCACTAAAAAGGGCACGCCGACCATGGGGGGAGCGATGGTTTTGCTCTCACTGGCTGTGTCAACGCTCCTTTGGGCTGATCTGAATAACGGCTACGTCTGGATCGCGCTTTTTATCACGTCAACTTTTGGCCTCATTGGGTTTATGGATGATTGGTTGAAGGTCACAAGACGCAACAGCTCTGGCCTGAAGTCTCGACACAAATTTCTCTTGCAAGTCGTCGTTGCAGCGATTGGTGCATTTTTACTGTCCTATCTTTCTCCCGATCCTCTGAAAAACCAGCTGGCTCTTCCATTGCTTAAGGATGTCTTACTAAATCTCGGCTGGGCCTTTCCTGCCTTTGCAGCTTTGGTCATCGTAGGTTCGTCGAACGCTGTCAATTTGACTGACGGTTTAGACGGCCTTGCAATCGTGCCAATTATGATCGCTGCTGGATCATTTGCATTCATTGCTTACTTCGTCGGTAACTCAGTCTTCTCATCTTATTTGCAGCTTTCATATGTGCCTGGTGTGGGTGAGCTTACCATTTTCTGCGCTGCTCTTGTTGGAGCAAGTTTGGGGTTTCTTTGGTTCAACGCCCCTCCCGCCATGATCTTCATGGGCGACACCGGTTCTTTGTCCGCTGGTGCGGCTTTAGGCACAATCGCAGTGGCAACCAAGCATGAAATCGTCCTAGCCATCATCGGCGGTTTGTTCGTTCTGGAAACAGTCTCCGTCATTGTTCAGGTCGCCTCTTTCAAGATGACTGGTAAGCGGGTTTTCCGCATGGCACCGCTGCACCACCATTATGAAAAGAAGGGCTGGGCAGAACCGACTATCGTTATCCGCTTCTGGATCATTGCCTTTATTCTCGCGCTTATTGGGCTTGCAACCCTCAAACTGCGCTAAACCATGATTTCGTTAGAGAAGTACAAAGGGAAACGGATCGCGGTCCTAGGATTAGCACGTTCCGGCCTAGCCACTTGCGACGCCCTGGTCCGTGCAGGCGCTGAAGTAACAGCGTGGGATGACAAAGCACAACCGACACTAGCAAAGGGTGTCAGTTTTCGAAATTTGGTCGACGAAGACCTGAACGAGTACGACGCCTTAGTCATGTCGCCCGGCATTCCTCACACATTCCCATCGCCCCATCCAGTCGCCACACTAGCAAAAGAAGCCGGTGTACCGATCATCGGTGACACAGAGCTTTTAGCTGTTGCGCAAGACGAAGCCCAATTTGTTGGCATCACCGGTACCAATGGTAAATCGACAACAACGGCCCTCATAGGCCACATCCTCCAGCGCGCTGACCACCCAACCTCTATCGGTGGTAACCTTGGCTATGCCGTATTGGGATTGGAACCTCAAAACGAAGAGGGCTATTTCGTTCTTGAGATGTCGTCTTATCAACTTGAGCTGACTCATAATCACAAGTTCAAAGTTGCTATCATTCTCAACATCAGTCCCGACCATATTGACCGTCACGGCAATCTTGACGGCTACATCGCAGCGAAAGAACGCATATTCTCAAATCAAACCGCCTCTGACTTCATAGTAATGGGGGTCGATGATGACATTTGTGGTGGGCTGGCTGAGAAATACGCAAAACACTCCGCCAAGATCATTCGCATTTCTAGCAAAACACAGCCCCCTCATGGTGTGTCTGCGGTCGGTGGTCGTCTGGTGGACCATAGTCAAAGCGACGATGTAATACTGGATCTCACCAAAAACCCGAGGCTTCCTGGCGCACACAATTGGCAGAACGCTGCCGCTGCCTTTTCTTGTTGTAAGGCACTCGGCCTCACGAATAGTCAGATCATTGATGGTCTTCTCACATTCGGTGGACTTGAACATCGCCAAGA
Source organism: uncultured Alphaproteobacteria bacterium (assembly GCA_905480575.1). Classification (GTDB taxonomy): domain Bacteria; phylum Pseudomonadota; class Alphaproteobacteria; order UBA7985; family CAJQQZ01; genus CAJQQZ01. Next base: position 12,551 of record CAJQQZ010000112.1, read on the forward strand.
GTTCGTGGCTAAAATCGGCAAGACCACTTTTATCAACGATTCCAAGGCGACAAACGCCGAAGCAACGGAAAAAGCGCTGGTTTGTTACGATGACATTTACTGGATTGTGGGTGGCAGAGCCAAAGAAGGCGGAATAAATCAACTCTTGCCTTGCTTAAATCCGATTCGTCAGGCATTTTTAGTAGGCGAGTCGCAGAAAGGCTTTGCTAGCACTTTAGACGGTCGATTGCCCTATCATAATTCAGGAACAATTGATGAAGCCGTTAGCCAAGCATTTAAAGCGGCAGAGTCGAGCGACGCCTCTGACCCTGTTGTTTTGTTATCACCCGCCTGCGCCTCTTTTGACCAGTTTCCGAGCTTTGAAAAGCGCGGAGAGTTTTTTAAAGAAGAAGTTTTTAAACTGGCTAACCAGTAAGCCAGAATATTTTTGAGGGCTTAATATGCAAACGGTGCCCCGTACTGACCGATCAATTGTAGGTCATTGGTGGTGGACAGTTGATCGCTGGACACTTGCTTGTCTTTTACTAATGCTTGCTTTTGGTGGACTGCTTTCCTTTGCGGCCTCGCCCGCTATCGCCGAACGTATCGGTCTGACTAGTTTTGGCTTGGCGCAGCGTCACCTCATTTTCCTCCCCCTTGCAACCATTGCAATGGCAATCGTTTCCGTTCTCTCTGTCCGACTTGTTCGGCGCATCGCTATACTGGGTTTCTTGGCATCCCTCTTATTCTCGGTGTTAGTTCTAGTCGCAGGCACGGAAATGAATGGCGCAACCCGCTGGATTGGGGTTTTGGGGTTTTCATTACAGCCGTCCGAATTCATGAAACCATGCTTCGCCATAGTCGCCGCTTGGCTGTTCACCCTTCAAAAAGAAACACCTTCTGTCCCCGGCAATCTGATCTCGTTCTTGTTGTTCGGCCTCGTTGTCACTCTATTGATTCTACAACCTGATCTTGGGCAGACATTGTTGATCGCCGCAGTCTGGGGAATGCAGCTCGTTCTTGCGGGCCTTAGTATATATTGGGTTGCTGGCTTAGTGATGGCCGGTGCCGTCGGAATGGTATTCGCTTACACACTCCTCCCTCATGTAAAAACACGCATTGATATCTTCTTAGATCCTGCCGGTAACGACGCCTACCAGGTTACTCAATCAATCCTATCCTTCAGTAAAGGCGGTCTCTTTGGTCGCGGGCCAGGGGAAGGCAGCATCAAGTCTGCTCTGCCTGATGCTCACGCTGACTTTGTGTTCGCTGTGATTGGCGAAGAATTCGGTGCCATTGCTTGCTTCATTATTGTCTTCCTAGTCATGATCGTGGTTCTTCGTGGCTTCCTAAGAATGATGAAAGAAGAAGACTTCTTCATCACGCTAGCGGCATCGGGTATCTTGCTCCAATTCGGACTGCAAGCGGTCATCAACATGAGTTCTTCACTCAACTTGATCCCAACAAAAGGCATGACTTTGCCGTTCATTTCTTACGGTGGCTCCTCACTCTTAGCCATGGCATTTGGAATGGGAGCTGTATTGGCGTTCACGAGACGTCGCCCTTCACCAAGGTTCAGCCATTTCGTTCCCTAACTCTCTTTATCGTTTCACCTTTATTGCAACTGCTTTTGCACAAAGACTGCACAATTTAAGCTTAGTCCATTTCTAGATATGACACAGACAAACCACACTACAATCGCTATCGCAGCCGGAGGCACGGGAGGACACCTGTTCCCTGCGCAGGCTGTGGCTGAGCTATTGTTAGAAAAAGGGTACGGCGTTGTCTTGTTGACGGATGAGCGGGGCCAAAAAATCGCACCGAATTTCCCTGCCAACATCACTCACGTTCTTCCGTCTGGTGGCTTAGCTGGTGTCTCCCTGTTCAAAAGACTGGGTTCTGCTATGCAACTGGCTTGGGGGACATTCAAGGCAAGACGGCTCCTCAAATCGATTAAACCAGGCATAGTTATTGGCTTTGGTGGTTACCCCTCGGTACCGCCGATGTTAGCAGCGAAAAGTCTTGGCATTCCAAGTCTGCTTCACGAACAAAACGCATTTATCGGTAAAGCCAATCGACTGTTAGCCAAATTTTGCGATCAAGTTGCTCTGCCCTTTGAGCCTGCCAATATGAAGGGCCTTACCGCCGAGGCCAAGCAAAAGTGCTTCGTTGCGGGCAACCCGGTGAGAAAGGCTTTCCAGTCTATTCGGCCTCAAACGAACGACGCCGATGGCAGATTGAACCTTCTAGTATTGGGCGGCAGTCTCGGCGCTCACGTGATGTCGCAAGAAGTACCAAAGGCTATCAGTCTTCTAGACGAGAGCCAGCAGCAACTGTTGACGATAGTGCAACAAGCTAGAGGAGAAGACCTCCAGCTTGTTGAAGAAGCCTATGAAGGGCTGAATTTGACTGCCGTTGTGCGAGACTTTTTTGACAATGTAGACGAACTCATTGCAGATTCTGATCTATTGATTTCCCGGGCAGGCGCATCAACGGTGGCGGAAATCACAACGGCGGGCAGAGCCTCTATTCTCGTCCCCTACCCTTTTGCGGCTGATGACCATCAAACGCAAAACGCAACAGCTCTGGCCAACAACGGAGCTGCTATCTTGGTCCCACAACCTGAATTTACCGCTGAGTTTCTCACGGCAAAGATTTCAGAATGTTTAAACAATAAACAAGCCTTAGTCGACATGGGACAACGCGCGCGTGCGCTTGCATTTCCCGATGCAGCTCATCTTATTGCTGATGCCACTATCCGACTAATAAAAAAGGAGAGCGCTTCGTGAACAAAGTATCAATCGAATTTGGTATTTTTCATTTTGTCGGCATTGGTGGTATCGGCATGAGTGGCATTGCTGAAATCTTGCATGACCAGGGATACAAAGTTCAAGGCAGTGATGTAAGCGCCAGTCCAAATGTGGAGCGCTTAAGAGAACTGGGTATCAAGGTCTATATTGGTCACGACACAGCCAATGTTGAAGACGCGGCGGTAGTTGTTGTTTCATCAGCAATCAAATCAGAAAACCCAGAAGTCGCTGCCGCCCGCCAGAGATTCGTCCCAGTGGTTAGAAGAGCCGAAATGCTCGGCGAAATCATGCGCCTAAAACGTTCAATAGCCATTGGTGGCACACATGGCAAAACAACAACGACGACATTGGTTGCTGCAATGTTAGACGCTGGCGACCTTGACCCAACCGTCATCAACGGCGGTATTATTAACAAGTATGGCACTAACGCCCGGTTAGGGCACGGCGAATGGCTTGTGGCAGAAGCCGATGAAAGTGATGGCACTTTCACGAAACTTCCAGCAACAGTATCTGTCGTCACTAACATCGACCCAGAACATATGGAACACTATGGCTCAGAAAAAGCTCTCCATGAAGCATTTGAGACTTTCGTAGGCAACATTCCGTTTTATGGGTTTGCCGTTCTTTGCACCGACCACCCTGAAGTCCAGTCTCTTTTTTCAAAGATTACAGACCGACGTTTGATCACCTACGGTTTTAACCCCCAGGCAAATATCAGAGCGATCGATGTTCGTACCCTACCCGATCACTCCAGATTTTCTGTGACCATCTCCGCAAGAGGCAAATCGCCGGCTAGGACTATCACTGATCTCGTTCTGCCAATGGTTGGGCGGCATAATGTACAGAACTCATTGGTGGGCGTCGCCATTGGCCTTGAGCTAGGCTTAACGGACGAGCAAATCTCCAAAGGCTTATCAACATTCAGCGGCGTTAAACGACGGTTCACCAAAACTGGCGACGTCAAGGGTGTAACTATCATTGATGACTACGGCCATCATCCTGTTGAAATAAACGCTGTCTTAAGTGCCGCAAGAAACGCAGCAGGTTCCAACAATGTAGTCGCAGTTATGCAGCCACACCGCTACTCTCGGCTTCAAGACTTGTTCGAAGACTTCTGCACCTGCTTTAACGATGCGGACCATGTTTTTATCGCTGACGTTTATGCAGCTGGCGAAACTCCTCTAGAGGGAGCCAGTAAAGAGGCTTTAGTGGAGGGCATCCACAGTCGGGGACACCAATCAGTTTTTGCCCTGTCTTCGCCTGACGACCTGGCGAGATCAGTTGCACCGTTAGTATCGCCCGGTGACTTCGTTATCTGTCTTGGCGCTGGAAACATTACACAATGGGCTTACGCCCTGCCCCAGCAGCTCAAAGACCTTGATCAATCGCGAGGGGCCGCATGACTTCCCTTCTCAAGACATTGCCCCAAGTACGGGGTAGTTACCGCGAGTCGGCACCGCTCAAAGATCTAACGTGGTTTCGCGTCGGTGGACCTGCACAAGTCCTGTTCAAGCCGAAAGACGTTGCAGATCTCCAGCATTTCTTAGCGAACAAACCTGCAATTGTGCCGACGACTGTCATTGGCGTGGGCTCCAATATGATTGTTCGCGATGGCGGCATCGACGGTGTCGTCATCCGACTGGGATCAGGTTTCAACCAAATTCATACAGATGGAACACGAATCACTGCTGGAGCAGCCGCATTAGACGCAATTGTCGCAAAACATGCTCAGCGAGCTGGTATTGGTGGGCTTGAGTTTTTGGTCGGTGTTCCTGGGACAATTGGCGGTGCGTTACGCATGAATGCTGGCGCCCATGGTGGCGAGACAAAAGATTTTCTGGTCTCTGCAAAAGCAATCGACCCTAGCGGTCGACTTCACGATCTGAAGCCGGAAGATCTTGGCCACAGTTACCGTCATTCGACAATCCCGAATGACTGGATCTTTGTTGAGGCAACCTTCGAAGGCACAGAAGAAAGCCCTGAAGTGATAACCGAACGTCTGGTCGCTATTCAGAGACAAAGAGAAGAAACGCAACCCATTCGCTCTAAAACCGGTGGCAGCACGTTCAAGAACCCGCCAGGTCACTCGGCCTGGAAGTTTGTTGATGAAGCTGGCTGTCGAGGTTTCCAAATTGGTGGAGCACAAGTATCCGAAATGCACTGTAACTTCTTGATAAACAAAGAAAGTGCCTCAGCTCATGACATCGAAACTCTGGGCGAAGAAGTGCGGCGTAGAGTTCACGCCGCCTCAGGCACTGTCCTCAATTGGGAAATTAAACGGATCGGAAATTTCCTAGACAATAAAACTGTCAACACTTTCGAAGGAGCCAACAATGGCTAAACACATTGCTGTACTGCTGGGTGGACATTCAGCTGAACGTGAGGTTTCTCTTGATAGTGGCCGCGCCTGCGCTGAGGCACTACGGACGAAAGGCTATGAAGTAACAGAAGTTGATGCTGGGGTCCCATTGTGCAAACTCGTCGAACTCTTGTCCAAGCAAGTAAAGCCTGACGTCATTTTCAATGCTTTGCATGGCCGCTTTGGTGAAGATGGGTGCATCCAGGGTGTCCTTAACCTCTTGAACATCCCTTACACACACTCCGGTCTCCTCGCCTCATCTTTGGCTATGGATAAAGCAGCCGCCAAGCGCGTATTTGCCGCTCATGGCATCAAATGCGCTGAAGACAAAATCCTGATGCAGGACGATCTTAACCAAGGTGATCCCTTACCTCGCCCCTTTGTATTGAAGCCGGTGGATGAAGGTTCTTCAGTAGGCGTTCGCATTGTCCTCGAGGGTGATAACCAGCCGCTATCTGGTGAAGGCGCTCCTGATCTTGGCATCAAGCCAAGTGGTCGCGTAATGGCTGAAGCTTATATAGAAGGACGGGAGTTTACCGTTGCTGTGATGGACGGCAAGGCACTATCGGTCACAGAGATCCGTCCTAAGACTGGTTTCTACGACTACCGTGCTAAGTACACAGATGGCATAACCGAACACTTGATCCCTGCCCCAATAGATCAGGAGCTATGGGATACTCTTACAAATCAAGCTCTAACAGCACATGAAGCTCTCGGATGCAGAGGCGTTAGTCGAGCAGACTTCAGAGTTTCATTTGATGATGACGGTAATCACGACGTATATATTCTGGAAGTAAACACCCAACCTGGCATGACCGCTTTAAGCCTTGTGCCAGAGCAAGCAGCCCACGTTGGTGTTTCCTTTCCTGATCTCACAGCCTGGATGGTGGAGAATGCTCGATGCGACGGCTAATTGAAGTCTTCGACGTAAAGACGAAACCCAAAATTCAATCTCATGAAGACACTGCCGCGGCACGTGCCAAGAGAAAACAATCCGCTAGTCGTAAGCTTGTAGCTTTCCGCACAGCAGCAGTCAGTCTACCCGCAATATTGCTAGGGACGGCTATTGGTGTGGGCATCTGGGCTTGGCAAACCGGGCGTATGGATGCTCAAAAGTATTATCTGACACAAAGCCTCTATTCAGCCACCTCCGCCTTGGGCCTCAAGGTTGAGAACGTTCAAATCAATGGCAGAAATTACACTTCTGTTGAGGAGGTTGTGGCAGCAGTTGGATTAGCCAATGGCGGCCCTATGCTGAGCCTCGACCCACACGAGGCGCAGAAGCGGTTTGAAGCCTTGCCTTGGGTGAAGTCAGCCACAATTCGTCGTCAGCTGCCCGGCACGCTCAAAATAGACATAAAGGAAAGAGAACCCCTCGCTCTTTGGCAAAAGGATTACCGCCATACACTTGTCGACCAAAGTGGAGACATCATTCCAGATGCACCAGTTAGATCTTATAGTCATTTGCCCATCGTTGTTGGCGAAGGAGCTGCGAAAACAGCGCCCCAACTCCTAGCCAGCCTTGAGCAGCAACCTGAACTTTATCAGAAGGTTAAGTCAGCCATTCGAGTTTCGAATCGGCGTTGGACAGTGGTGCTCGATAACGAAATCTTAGTCGTTTTACCTGAAGAAGCTGTGGCGGAGGCCTGGCATAGACTAGCAAAATTGCACAATAATGAAAAAATATTGGATAGAGCGATCAAATCTGTTGATTTACGCTTGCCAGACCGAGTCGTTCTGCGCTTAATAGAAGAATCTTCGGATTCGGTGGAGATTGAGAAGAATACATAAGCAATTATTTCAAGCTTAATTTCTTCTGACTATAACCCAGGCTCGGGTATTTTTTTAGAGTCAGCCGCAAGGCAACTAATTTGAAAGGTTAACTTTAAGACCATGAAGAATGCTTTATTAAAGCATCGGTCAGGGCTCGTGACGGCCCTTGATATCGGCTCATCCAAAATCTGCTGTTTGATTGGCAAATACAATGCTGACAATCGCCTGTCTGTCGTTGGTTTTAGCAACAGAAAAAGCAGAGGCGTTAAGAACGGTACTATCGTCAACATGGAAGCTGCTCAGCGTTCTATTCTGAATGCTGTCCACGCCGCTGAACAATTGGCTGGCACCCAGATTGACGAGGTTTTTGTAAATCTTTCCAGTGGCCAGCCTTCATCCCACCTCATCGGTGTCGAACTTGACATCGAAGGGCAGGAAGTCTCAGAGCGCCATTTGAGAAGATTGATCGAGTTTGGCCGCAAGTCTCCAGAACTCAATTCAAGCAACCGATTCCAGTTGCACACTATTCCAATCGACTATTCCGTTGATAATGAGCGCGGTATTCGCGACCCTCGAGGTATGTATGGCCAAACACTGGCCGCTCAATTGCACCTCGTCAGTTCAACACAGTCTTCGGTTAGGAACTTAATCACATGCATTGAGAAGTGCCATCTGGAAGTTAAATCAGTTGTGCTCTCTCCTTATGCTTCAGGTCTTGCATCGCTCCTGCCCGACGAGCGAAACATTGGCGTGACAGTCATTGACATGGGTGCTGGCACAACATCCCTCACCGTTTTCCACAATATGTCCGCAGTTTACAGCGACGTTGTGCCAATCGGTGGCAATCACATCACGAGTGACATCGCCAAGGGCTTATCGACGACAATGGCTTCTGCCGAACGTTTGAAAGCCCTACATGGCAGTGCATTCAGCGTGTCTGGCGACGAGAGCGAGACAGTCGAAATTGAACACATGGGCGAAGAGAACGTTTACGAGGAAAATCGGATTCCTCGCGCACAGCTCATCTCAATCATTCAGCCACGCCTTGAAGAAATCTTTGAACAAATCCGAGAGCGATTAGAAAATCCAGCTCTACGACGGTTCATCGGCAGGCACGTGGTCTTGACCGGCGGCGGTGCTCAAATGCATTGCATTCGTGATCTCGCATCCGTGCTTCTCGACAAACAAGTGCGTATCGGCAAACCAACAGAAATCGGCGGCACACCAGAATTAGTGGCAAGCCCAGAATACTCAACAGCAATAGGCGTATTACGCTTTGCATTAGAATCACAGGGCAGAGCAAATTTCGCTCTTCATTCCGGTGACCCAGAACACAGACCAGGATACGGCGGCCGCATCTCGGACTGGATAAGAAAATATTTTTAAATCGGTCGTAAAACATATTTGGCGCAGAGGTATTTGAACAATGGCATTACAATTGAGTGTCCCTCAGAAGAGTAGAGGGCTAGAACCCAAAATTACTGTATTAGGTGTTGGTGGCGCAGGTGGAAACGCCGTCAACAACATGATTCAGGCGAAACTTTCCGGTGTGGATTTTGTCGTCGCAAACACAGACGCGCAAGCGTTAGCGCAATCTCATTGCGAGCGACGTATCCAGCTAGGCACAAGCGCGACCCAAGGTCTTGGTGCTGGTTCAAAGCCAGCTGTCGGTGAAGCGGCGGCTCAAGAAAGCCTGCACGAAGTTCTGGACGCCGTCGAAGGTTGCAATCTTGTCTTCATCACTGCCGGCATGGGCGGTGGCACAGGTACTGGCGCCGCACCCGCTTTGGCTCAAGCCATTCGTGAAAAGGGCATTCTGACCATTGGTGTTGTCACAAAGCCGTTCCAGTTCGAAGGCTTGCACCGTTCCAAACAAGCTGATTTAGGTATTCAGGCGCTCGAAGCAGCGGTTGACACATTGATTGTCATTCCAAATCAAAACCTGTTCCGCATTGCGAATGACAAGACAACCTTCTCTGACGCTTTCAAGATGGCGGATGACGTTCTTTACTCAGGCGTACGGGGCATTTCTGACCTTATGGTCATGCCCGGTATGATTAACCTCGACTTTGCCGACGTTCGCTCCTTGATGACCGTCATGGGCAAAGCCATGATGGGCACAGGTGAAGCCGCTGGTGATCGCCGCGCTGTCGAAGCTGCAGAAGCCGCCATTGCGAACCCTTTGCTCGACGATGCAACAATTTCAGGTGCCAAAGGCGCTCTCATCAACATTTCCGGTGGTAGTGATCTGACGCTTTTCGAAGTTGACGAAGCCGCAAATCGCATTCGAGACGAATTGCATCCCGAAGCAAACATCATCTTCGGAAGCGCGTTTGACGAAAACCTATCTGGTAGCATCCGTGTTTCTATTGTGGCGACTGGAATTAATGCCGAAGCAATGGCTTCTTCAATGGCACCAGAAACTACCGTCAAGAAGACAATCCAGACGGCACCTATTGTCGCCTCTCCCGCTCCTCAAGAAGTCAGACAAGAAGAGGTTCGTGCTGAACAAAGAGAACAAAAGCGAGAAACACGTGAAACTTTCAGTTTCTCCAACCCTTTATTTAGCCAGAAAACAACGCCTCCAACGAACGTCGAGGCCCCTAAAGAAAGCTTAACGGTCAATTCTGATTGGGTTTCTTCCAATCAGGCAGCCAAATCAGACATTGTGCACACTGAAGTTTCGACAGAAGCGCCCATGGTTGAGCAAAACATTGACACAGTCGACACAGACGATCAGGTCGTAGCTGCTTCTTCTGGCAATCCTTTTAGCTTAAGCGCGATCTTGGGGTCAGAGGCTCAACGCCCTGCTGCTGTTTCGAACAATGAACAAGAAACACATGCAGAAATGCCACTTTTTGCTCAAACTCAGGCAGCCCCACAGCCTGTAGCCGAAGCAAAAATCCCGACTAGGCAAAAAGTCGCTGATACTTTTGGTGAAAAGCAACCAGCAACGATGTCTGCTGTTGAGAGACCTTCAACTCACGATCACGCGCCGACGAGAAAGGGGTTTTTCTCACGTCTTCACGATTTCAGCCCTTTTGCGCAACAAGATCACGATGATCTGGAGCAAAACTTCCCGGAACCAAGCGCCACTCTTAACGGCAACCATTTCCGCGAGGCAGAACAGGCACGCCCAGCGCGGCTAGATTCACAACCACGCTTGGTTGGTGTTCAAGGGGGTAAGCCAGCTCAGAGCAAAGACAAAAGCTTTGATGAAGATCTGCTCGACATTCCTGCATTCTTAAGACGGCAGGCGAACTAAATTTTGACTACAACGTCCCAAATTGGGGCAGCGTAACAAAGTGTAATAAAGTTTTATTTGGGTTTGAACCCCTGAGGCACCTATAGTCCGCCTCAATAAAGGGGGTTCAGACCAAAACGGTAGGGTTTGAAACTAAATATACTATTAATTTGCCGTAATTAAGCCGAAAAGGCATTTTGCTATGCGCACAAAAAGCGTTGACCTTGGGAATTTAATGCAACGGACACTTAAAAATCCAATCAGTTGTTCAGGCGTTGGCCTTCACAGCGGAGCCCACATTAAGCTGTCTCTTCATCCAGCAGACATTAATACAGGTATCGTTTTTGAATGTCTCCATGCCGCCTCTGGACACGGTTTCATTCCTGTTACTCACGATTGTGTTGTTGATCGTCAACTCTGTACTAAAATCGGGAACTCGCACGGCGCTTCAATAGCGACAGTGGAACACCTGATGGCGGCACTTCGCGGCATGCAAATCGATAATGTTCTAGTCCGCGTAGACGGCCCAGAAATACCGGCGATGGATGGAAGTTCATCGCCTTTTGTTTTTCTAATCGAATGTGCTGGGATCATTGAACAAAACGCTCCGCGTAAAGTGATCAAGATTCACGAGACCATTCGCTACAAAGACGAAGAACGCAGTGCGGTTCTCTCTCCTGCTGAAGGTTTCTTCATCGATTTTGAAATCCACTTCCCGACAAAACAAATTGCGCATCAGCACTTCGGCATTCAGATTACTGAAGAAACATTCAAATATGAAATTTCTCGAGCTCGGACATTTGGATTTTTGCAGGATGTAGAATATTTGCGCTCTATTGGGCTAGCGCAGGGCGGTTCTTTAGAGAACGCCATTGTCATCAGCAACGGTAAAGTCATGAACGACGGCGGTCTTCGCTACAAAGACGAGTTCGTGCGCCACAAAGTGCTCGACTCAGTTGGCGATCTTTACATGGCTGGGTATCAGATCGAGGGACATCTCTGGGCTTACAAAGCGGGCCACGAAGTTAACTCTGCTCTTCTCCAGGAGCTTTTTGCAAATCCAGATTCTTGGTCCCTTGAAGAAGCTGTTGAGAGAGACGATAAAGTGGCGGCCACCTCTGTTCCTGTCACAAAGCTTGTTGGTGTCGCCTAAATTGATGCCTTCTCTTGGGCTTGTATGAATCGACTATAAGCCCTATAATCTGTGAATTGGATTAGTAGACTGTAACAGTCTACTCGTGATTTTGGCCATATAGACAAGCTAGCTATATCCTTTATTGAGTTTACAGAATGTATCGAGACTATTTGTCCTCCTGGAAAAGCCTGATAACGCTTTGCTTTCTTGCCCTTTTTCTAACCAGTTGTGGTGGCAGTAAATCTTCTGACGAAGATTCTGACAGTGGTTTCTTTGGTGGCCTTTTCAATTCCGGCAAAGAAAAAGTAAGACAAGATCCTTCTGCAGAGACCTTGTTTGGGCAGGCGGAGCAGCTACGGAAAACAGGCGATTATTCGGATGCTGCTGCTAAGTACATTGAGTTGGAACGGCTGTATCCCTACTCTGAACTTGCAACTAAGGCCCAACTCCTAACAGCTTGGTCATATTTCAAAGAGAATCGATATAATGATTCTCTTTTGACGCTAGACAGATTTATCCAGTTGCATCCTGGCCACCCCGATGTTGCCTATGCTTATTACATGCGCGCTCAAAACTACTATGAACAAATCACCGGCGTTAAGCTTGATCAGGCTATCACTCTAAAGGCCGCTGAGGCTCTAAAAGATGTGATCCGCCGCTACCCCAATTCAAAGTATGCACAAAATGCGCGTATTCAATTTGATTTAACAACCGATCAGTTAGCCGGTAAAGAAATGGCCATTGGTCGGTATTATCAGAATTTGAATCACAACCTTGCGGCTTTGAACCGATTCCGACGCGTCGTAGAAGACTATCAAACAACAAATCACATTCAAGAAGCGCTTCATAGAATTGTTGAGACGAACTTAGCTCTTGGCATCGTAGATGAAGCCCAAAACGCCGCTGCCGTACTGGGACACAACTTTCCAGGTTCGATTTGGTATCGAGACAGCTATTCTTTGCTAAAAGGCCAAAACCTGACACCTAAGTCCAAGCCAACTTCTTGGCTGAAGAAGACTTTTCAGAAGGTTTTTTAGCCCAATGCTCGCGAGCCTTTCCATTCGCGAACTTATTTTGGTCGACAAACTGGACCTCCAGTTTGAGCCAGGGCTTTCCGTGCTCACAGGTGAAACCGGCGCGGGTAAATCAATTCTCCTCGACGCCTTGGGGTTGGCCATCGGTGTTCGCGCCGAAAGCGGCATGGTCCGAAGGGGCGCGAAGAAGTCCAGCGTAACCGCAATGTTTGAACCAAACGCGGACCATTCGGTTTGGGACCTTCTCAAGGAACGTGACATCGATTGCGAGGACTGCGAAGTTGTTCTGCGCCGTGTTATCAATGAAGAAGGCCGTAGCCGCGCTTATATTAATGAGCAGCCGGTGTCTGTTTCCCTTCTTCGAACAGTTGGCCAAAGCCTAGCAGAGATCCAAGGCCAGTTCGAACAACATGGATTGTTGAACACATCAACCCATAGAGAGCTACTTGACGCATATGGCGGGACCACCGACCTCGCGAAAATGACAGCTGTAGCGTGGAACAAATTTCTAGACGCTAGATCTACTCTGCAGGGCGCCGAAGCCGCAATTGAACAAGCGGAAAAAGAAGAAGACTTCCTCAAGCATTCAACCGAGGAACTAGAAAAACTAGCTCCGGAAGACGGCGAAGAACAAAAACTCGTTGAACAACGAGTGATGCTTATGAATGTTGAGAAGGTTTCAGAAGCTATAGCTACAGCAAGCGCGCTGTTGACCGAAAACGGTAGTGCCAGTGACAAAATTGGTGAGGCACAACGTGTTTTAGACCGGGCTAATGAAAAAGCGCCGGGATCTTTTGAAAAAGCCATTGAGGCTCTTGACCGAGTGTCCGTGGAACTGGACACCGCAGTATCAGAATTGCTGACTGTGTCTGACTCTGCTGACGTTGCCCCGGGTCTCTTGGAAGAAATTGAAGACCGCCTCTATGCTTTGCGCGATGTCGCTCGCAAGCATCGCGTTACAACAGACGAACTTCCTAAACTTACCAGAGATTTTCGAGGCAAGCTCGACTCTATTTCTGACCAGGGTAGACAGTTAGACAAACTCAAGTCCGACCTCGAAAAGGCCAAAAGTGAATTCTCAACAAAAGCTGATCAGTTAAGTGGCAAACGAGCGAAAGCTGCTGAAAGGCTAGCGCAGGGCGTTAACAAAGAACTGCCCGAACTGAAGCTAGACTTAGCCCGCCTCATGGTATCAATCGAAAGCGTCGAAGAAGACCAGTGGAGTGCCAACGGCAAAGAAAAAGTTCAGTTCCTCGCGAGAACGAACCCAGGCGCAAATTTTGCACCATTGGCTAAAGTCGCTTCGGGCGGTGAACTATCTCGTTTTCTGCTGGCTCTCAAAGTCACACTATCTGCAACCTCACCAGTCCCCACTCTTGTTTTCGATGAGGTTGATTCAGGCGTTGGCGGAGCTACTGCTGCAGCCATTGGTGAACGGCTCAGCCGTCTCGGTGAAGATCTGCAAGTTTTGGTGATCACACACAGTCCACAAGTCGCTGCAAAAGGACGCTACCATTTCCAAGTCAAAAAATCCGGCAGCGATCAAGAAGTAACGACCTCAGTCTCAGAACTCGAAGAGCAGTTACGCCTAGAAGAGATTGCCAGAATGATTTCTGGGGCGGAAATCACCCCTGAAGCAAGGGCAGCAGCAAGCCGATTGATCGAGGCATCCTAATGCCCAATGCGCAGGAATTATCTGTCGAAGATCTAAACGAAAAACAGGCAAAGAAAGAGCTTCTTCGCCTTTCAGTCGAGATCAAACAGCACGATAAGTTCTATTACCAGCACGACAAGCCAATGATCAGTGACGGTGACTATGATCTCCTTCGCCATCGAAACCTCGCCATTGAAGCTAAATTTCCTGACTTGAAACGCAAGGACAGCCCTAGCGACAAGGTTGGCGCGCCTGTATCGAAAGGTTTTCAGAAGGTCTCGCATCGCGTTCCCATGCTCTCCCTCAGCAACGCCTTTAGTGACGATGACATCGTTGAGTTTTATGGCAGGGTTAGGCGGTTTCTAGGTCTTGGCAGCGACGAGCCAGTGGACATGGTGGTAGAACCGAAAATCGACGGATTATCAGCAGCACTCACATACGAAAACGGCGTCTTAAAAACGGGTGCGACCCGAGGTGATGGCTCAGTCGGTGAGAACATCACAAACAACCTTAAAACAATCGACGACATCCCAGTTGAACTTTCAACGATGAGCTGGCCTTCTACCATCGAAATCCGGGGGGAAGTTTACTTACCCCACGATGATTTTGCTTCAATGAACAGAGAGTTGGAAGACCAAGGTAAAGCACCGTTTGCAAATCCCAGAAATGCAGCAGCAGGATCCTTACGTCAATTGGATCCTTCGATCACTGCCCAACGCCCACTTCGGTTTTTCGCTTATTCTCTTGGGGATGTTTCTGCCCCTGTTGCCGACAATCATTTTGATCTTCTCGAAGCCTTCAAGACGTATGGGTTTGTGGTCAACCCACTTACTCAGAAATGTACCAGCGCTGAAGCAGCTCTCGACTTTTACCGTGAAATTGGTCACCAACGGCCCGATCTGCCCTACGATATTGATGGCGTTGTTTATAAGGTCAATCGCTTCGACTGGCAGAGCCGAATGGGAATGGTCAGCCGCGCCCCACGCTGGGCGATAGCGCATAAATTTCCGGCTGAAAAAGCTGAAACAATCCTTGAGAAGATCACCATCCAGGTCGGCAGAACTGGTTCACTAACACCTGTTGCTAATCTCAAGCCCATCACTGTCGGTGGCGTAGTCGTTTCGCGTGCCACTCTGCATAACCCTGACGAAATCGCACGCAAAGATATCCGTGAAGGCGACCGCGTCCTAATACAGAGAGCCGGAGACGTCATCCCGCAGGTTGTCGAGGTTTTGGATCCGGACCGCGAAGGTCGTCCTGGCCCTTATTCTTTCCCAGACCATTGCCCGATTTGTGACAGTCCAGCCGTCCGTGGCGATGATGAGGCAGTGCTCCGCTGTACAGGCGGACTAGTCTGCGGTGCGCAAGTTGCCGAACGATTGAAACACTTTGTTAGCCGAGACGCCTTCGACATTGATGGACTTGGCAATAAGAATATCGAGACATTCTTTGCTGAGGGCCTCATAAAAACCCCCACAGACATATTCCTTTTGGCTGAAAACCCTGCACTGTTGGAAGGACGTGAAGGCTGGGGTGAGCTCTCCATTTCTAATCTTCAAACAGCCATCCGCGAGAAGACGACGGTTCCTTTGGCTCGGTTCATTTACGCTTTGGGCATCCGTCAGGTCGGTCAAGCTACAGCCAAGCTGTTGGCACGACGCTATGAGAGCCTCGATAACTGGCGTTCATCTATGCAGAAGCTTGTTGAGGTTAACGAAGAGGCAGAGACAGATCTTCTCTCTATTGACGGCATCGGTCCCTCAGCTGTTAAGGATATCAAGGATTTTTTCACCGAGCCTCAAAGCCAGAAGGTTCTGGAAGAACTCTCGAACTTGCTCACAGTGGAAGTTGATGTCCCCAGTGAAGAGGAATCTTCTTCACCCGTTTCTGGAAAGACCGTTGTTTTCACCGGTACTCTGGAACGAATGACACGCGCCGAAGCAAAGGCACGAGCAGAGTCTCTAGGCGCAAAAGTATCTGGTTCCGTATCAGCAAAAACAGATTTGGTTATCGCAGGACCAGGGGCGGGCTCTAAGGCAAAGAAAGCTGCTGACCTGGGCGTCACTCTTCTCACAGAAGATGAGTGGCTAAAGATGATTTCTTGAAGCTTTCGAAGCCCAAGTAACTCTGCAACATTCGGATAGACGGTACCGTTCCTTCATGCGATTGATGGTTTTTACCTTTTAGTTCTGGATTTCCGATTTGGCCGATCAACCAAAAACGATGGATGGCACCGATTGGAGCCTCCTAATATTTCTTTCACTGCTTTGGGGTGGTGCCTTCTTCTTTGCTGGCATTGCCGTCAAAGAACTACCGCCACTAACAGTGGTGTTGTTCAGGGTTTCCGTTGCCGCACTGGTCCTCTTGCCCATTTTCTTCATCTACAAACACACCTTGCCCAAGAACTTGAAAGACTGGCTCCCCTTCCTCATGATGGGATTGGTCAACAACGTCCTGCCTTTCGGTTTCATTTTTTGGGGACAAACTTACATTACAGTCGGTCTGTCTTCCATCATCAACGCTATGACACCTCTTTGTGCCATTGTTATACTGGCCTCGTTTGGCGATGAAAGACTGACCGTTCTCCGGACAATTGGCGTAATGTTCGGCGTTGTTGGCGTTGCAGTTTTGCGTGGGTTTGACGAAGCGGTCTCTCCTGAGCAAACCTTTGGCATTATTCTGTGTCTGTTGGGTACTGTTTCATATGGGTTTGCCGCTTTGTGGGGACGGCGCTTCCTTGGTGGTGTAGCACCCATAAAATCGGCAACCTGCCAACTGATCGGATCAACATTCATCATGGTGTTTGTGGTCGCAATCATTGACCAACCCTGGACGCTGCCGATGCCAAGTAACCAAGTCATCTTCTCCTTATTGGCGCTCGCTGTATTTGCAACAGCTTTGGCCTACATCGTTTTCTTCAAAATCCTGGTTCGTGCCGGCGCAAGCAATGTCATGCTCGTAACCCTTTTAATCCCAATATCAGCCATGGCACTCGGAAACATTTTCTTAGGCGAGGAAATCAAAGCAAAAGAAGTCATTGGGGCCTTGATCATTGGGGCAGGATTGCTGTTTATTGACGGACGGTTCCTAAAGTTCTTTTCGCGGAGCAGCACCTAATGGCTCGTCGTATCGTCGATTTATCTGTCGCTCTAGAAGCCAACATTATTTCTGACCCTGAAATGATGTTGCCAAAGATCGATTATATCGATCACAAGGCGTCCGCTGAACAAATGGCAAGTTTCTTTCCAGGTCTGAAAAGCGAACAATTACCTGGCGGCGAAGGCTGGGCCATCGAGCGGTTAGAGATTGCAACGCACAACGGCACCCACCTCGATGCTCCTTATCATTTCCATTCCACTATGAACAAAGGGGAACGGGCTATAACAATCGACGAAGTTCCCCTGGAATGGTGTTTCAATCCAGGTGTAAAACTAGACTTTCGGCATTTCGACGATGGATACGTTGTAACAACATCGGACATAGAGAATGAGCTAAAGCGGATTGGTTATGAACTCAAACCGCTGGATATTGTCGTTGTGAATACCTCCGCCGGTGCGCATTACGGTGAGGACGACTATCTCCTGAAAGGCTGTGGCGTTGGTAGAGAGGCTACCCTGTTTCTCCTTGAGCAGGGCGTCAGAGTAACCGGCACTGACGCTTGGAGTTGGGACGCTCCTTTTGCTCACACAGCGAAGTCCTTTGCAGCGACAGGAGACCCCTCCATCATTTGGGAAGGGCATAGAGCCAGCATAGACATCGGCTATTGTCACATAGAGAAGCTCTCAAACCTGGAGACATTACCCGCGTTCGGATTTGAAATTTCCTGTTTTCCGTGGAAAATCAAAGGCGCTTCAGCAGGTTTCACACGCGCAGTCGCAATCTTTGAAGACTAATTCCAAATGAACCATTTGCGCTACGCCAACTTAAGCCAGGATGAGCAAGAACAAACCTTAAGAGAAATCATCCAAACAACGCCTGTCCTTTGGCGAACGTTGGAGGTTCTCAGAGAACTCAACCTGACTGACTCATGGATCGTTTCAGGAGCACTCTACAACCAGGTTTGGAACAGGCTGACCGGCAAACCGGATATGTATGGCGTCAAAGACATCGACATATTCTACCGGGACGACGACACATCCTATGAGGCAGAAGATCGAATAATTAAGGCTGGCGAAAGACTTTTCGCAGCAGATTGACCTGAGCCCCAGACTTCTTCCATTTAATTGGAGAATTCATGTGTAGAAGTTCAGACCTGATCTGACAGTTTCCGGATTTTGATGCGGTGTCTGTCGGATCAAATTCAGTTTATGAACTTGGCCTTCCAGATTTCTTTGCCCTCTATCATTGTCTCAAATGGCGTTCTTCCGCAACATCT